>NZ_CP016290.1:0-300000 GCF_001679785.1 Rhizobium leguminosarum | reverse complement strand
CCAGCGTGGCGCGCAATAGCCGGCTGGCATCGATCTCCAACAGCTGGGGGTGCCAGTTAAGCGATACCCCATAATGGACCGCCTACCGCTGAATATCGGTCATCACATAGCGACCCTTGGGTGCGCAGGTGATGCTCGTTGGCACGTTCCCCACCTGTTTCATCAGGTCCCCGATTTCTAAAGGATGGAAGGCGATCTCGACATCCATCTTGCGAACCTGGGACAGGGCCAGGAAGCTGTAGGGACTGCGATAGTCGAAATAAAAGTCGAGCGTTCTCATCGAGGCTCCTTAAAGCAATCCGTCGTTATACAAAATGTTCATCGTCGAAGCCGGCTCCGCGCTCGGCTGCGATCTTGGCGAGATAGACGGAACGCCGGCCCAAGGCCGGTCGTAGAAAAAGATGGGCGTCTAGGGTAACTGACGGTCTGCCTTGGCCATTAGCATACAAATAAAGGAAGGGTTCAAGGCGGGTCGCCTGTAATACCGGACATTACCCATCGCTTTTCTTACAAGCCGCACTCGCCGATTTTATCAGTGAAGGCTATTTTGCTATCCACCTTTGACGGATGAACCGACTTTACGGGGAGCGTCAAAAGGGTCTTTGTCGGCCCGTGTCAGCGTCATCTCGGCGAGTGGCTCTCTATCGAAGAGAATGACGCTGCCATGCAGCTTGTCGCCCGCGTCAATCTGAAACTCCGACACAATCCCGCGCAACTGTTTTGCCTCGATGGCAAGTGCCGTACTTGCAGCCGTGGATTTCTCGGCCATGGCTGCATTTTGCTGCGTAACCTGATCCATTTGATTGACTGTCCGGTTGACCTCAAAAAGAGTTGCGGACTGCTCGTTGGAAGCGGCCGTGACGGCATCAAGCTGAGTGTTGATCAGCACTATCTGGTCCACGATGATCTTGAGCGCCTCGCCGGTATCGCGGACCAGCTTGACGCCACTGCTGACCTCGTCAACCGAATTGAGGATAAGATCCTTGATCTCTTTTGCTGCATGCGCAGAGTGTTGAGCAAGCTCCCGCACCTCCTGGGCAACAACCGCGAAACCTTTTCCTGCCTCGCCGGATCGTGCCGCCTCGACGCCTGCGTTGAGCGCCAGAAGATTGGTCTGAAACGCGATTTCGTCGATGACCCCGACAATACTGGAGATCTGCGAGGATGACCGTTCGATGCGTTGCATTGCCGCGACAGCGCTGGAGACCACTTCCCCGGAGTGGCGCGCCGACTTGTTTGCCTCGATCGCAACATGTCGCGCCTCCGCTGTGCGCTTTGAGGAACTGGCGACGTTCTGGGTAATTTGATCCAGCGCGGCGGCGGTTTGCTCCAGCGAAGCAGCCTGATGCTCTGTGCGGCGTGACAGGTCCTGCGCGCTCAAACTGATTTCCTGAGCGCCATCATCTATCGATTCAGTTGCGTTCGACACAGCTCTCAAGCTCTCAGCGAGTTGGGCAACAGCAGCATTGAAGTTCGCCCGCAACGGTTCGAAGTCCTCGGCGAACTTGTCGTCGAGGCTGAACACGAGGTTCCCGTCGGCGAGATGCCTTAGGCCCTCTGCAAGCCCGGACGTTGCCTCCGCCATATCCCGCGCTCGCTGACGCTCGGTCTCGGCGAGACGCGCACGTTCAATCTCATTTGCGCCACGACTTGTCTCTGCATCCTTTCCGAGATCGCGCGCCCTTAATTCGTTGTCCTTGAAGATCTGTACTGCCCGGGCCATCGATCCGATCTCGTCGCGGCGAATCGTTCCCTCGACAGTCGAAGTGAGATCGCCGTCGGCTATGACCTTCATCGTCGTAACCATCTGCTTGATCGGTTTGACCAACCAGGCGCGAATTGCGAGAAAGCCGAAACACGAGACAGCGAAGAGTGCCGCAATAGCTGTTCCCAAACTCAGCACGGACGTGTCACGGACAACGCTCGAAACGTTAGCACGCTTTTGCTCTGCGTCCGAAGCGAGTTTTTCCGTGACGGATGTGAATCTCGGTGAGATGGCAGCAAAGGCGGGTTGGCAAAGAGTGAGATAGAGTTGCTGGACCATGGCAAGCTCGGCTTCACTGGTTGCGCCGCGACCAACTGCGATGGCTGCACCACACGTATCGGTCAGGACGGAGAATCCATCCGCCTTCAACATCGGCAGTTCGCTCTGCTCAGGAACGGCAGCGATCGCCAGATCCATGAACCTGACGAAGTTTTCTTGTGCGTCATTCAAGCCAGCTTCTGCGCGCACCCTCGCCTCTTTCGACCGCGTCATCACCATGTCGCTGATGCTGGCACGCGCTGTTTCCAGACTTCGGTTCGACTGGGTCAAGCGAAGTGCTGCAGATGCATCTCTGTCGAGAAGCTCCTGATAGCTGTCGTTAACCTTCAGCATTTGCCAGCTCTGGTAGAACGTCAGGCCGAGTGCCATGATGCCAAAGACGGCCATGATGATAAAGAACTTACCGACAATGGAAACGTGTTTCACAGGCCACTCCTCTAGCTCGGTGTCACTTACGGCGGATGGATGTTCAGGTTCTGATGGTTTGATGTCTCGAGTCTTAAAAAAATGGCTGCCGTCGACCTCGTAATCGACGACAGCCAAGTTGCCTGGGAGGGCAGGAGAAATGAGTTGAAACCCTAGCTGGCGATAGTTCGTGCACGTTCTGTCAGTCGCGGATCGCAGTCCCGGTTACTGGATCGAACCAGTGCAATTTCTCCAGGTCGACAGTCAATGGCAGCAGTTGATTTGGTCGTGGCGTCAGCGCCGGTGGTATGCGCGCCACAAGCCGGTTCTTACCCTTATTGGGAAAGTCTTCGGTATCCTCAGCATCGTTGATATTGACCGGCGGTGACGCGATGTCGAAAAATACGAAAGTGTCGGCTCCAAGCGCTTCGGCAACAGGGATCTGCTCATTGAACAACGCCTCGGCCTCGGGACAAACCTTGAACATCTCCGGGCGAATTCCAACAATGACTTGTCGCCCGGCAAAGGTCGACAATGCTGGCTGGGCGGGAATAGAGAAGGATATCTTCGTCCCGGTAACCGCAGCTTTCAGCATCCCGGCTTCCGCTGTCAGCCCGATGCGTACGAAATTCATGGCGGGCGAACCGATGAACCCCGCGACGAACAGATTGGACGGCTTGTCGTAAAGCATCTGCGGCGTGTCGATCTGCTGAAGATTACTCTCCTGCCCGTTAAACACCGGCTTCAGTACAGCCACGCGATCGCCCATGGTCATAGCCTCGACCTGATCGTGGGTCACATAAAGGGTTGTGACGCCGAGCCGCTGATTAAGCAGCTTCAGTTCACCGCGCATCTGCACGCGGAGCTTGGCGTCCAGGTTGGAAAGCGGTTCGTCCATCAGGAAGGCCATGGGATGGCGAACGATCGCTCGACCCATCGCCACGCGTTGGCGCTGACCACCCGACAATGCCCCCGGTTTGCGCTCGAGATAGCGCGCGAGATCAAGCATTTCGGCTGCATCGCGCACCAGCTTGTCAATCTTGTCCTTGGGCATTTTGCGCTGCTGCAAGCCAAAAGCCATGTTGTCGTAGACAGTCATATGAGGGTAAAGCGCGTAGTTCTGAAAAACCATCGCAATATCCCGATCCTGGGGCTCGGTCTCAGTGACATCAGCGTCATCCATCAGCAGCCGCCCGCTGTTGAGCGTTTCAAGACCCGCTGCCATCCGCAATAATGTCGACTTGCCACAACCGGACGGGCCGACCAACACGACGAATTCTCCGTCCCCGACCGAAAAACTTACATTCGCAACGGCAACGGTTCCGTCCGGAAAGGTCTTGCCTATCCCATCGAAGGTCATGGACGCCATTTTTATTTACTCCCAGTATTTTTGGGCGAGGCAAGCCGAACTGTTCCGCACGGATTTGCCCCGAGCTTTTGGTTCCGGCATTAGCCGATGTTCACAGCATTGCCGGTCGCGACGGATTCCTCGATCGCCGCCAGGATCTTGGTGTTTTCCAGACCGTCCTGTGCATCTGCCAGCAGAGGAGCATCACGCACCACGCTATCGACGAAGCGAGCGATGGATTCCAATACGAAGCCACCGATGCGCGTCGCGCCGGTTGGCGTTATGCCGATGTAGTCATTGTATTTCAGTCCGCCGTCGACGATACGGCGCAGGCCGCCGCTATGGGTCGGGTCTGCCTGGATCTGGCCCTTTTCACCAACGAACTCGACCTTGAAATCGACAAGCGAAGGATTGTCGCGCGACAGGATCCAGCTGTTCTCCATGGTCACGACCGTGCCCTTGGAAAATTCAAGGATCGAGGCATGGAAGTCTTTCGTATCCACGCCGCCGGCAGACAGTGTCCCAGAGCGGGCGACGGAATAAACACGCACGACCTCGTCTGCGAGAATGAAACGCAGGACATCGACGAGGTGGCTGCCCAGGAACCAGAGTGCCGAAGACTTTGCAGCCCAGCTCAGCATTTCGAACGGAACGAATGTCGTATTCGAAAGCCGCGCGGTCCCGTGTTTGGCCAAGCCGATCTGACCGTCCTGGATCATGTCGCGAACCTGGGCGAGGATGGGATTTACACGGTTGTGGAAATCAATCATCAGCTTGCCCTTGGATTTTGCGGCAGCCGCCGCAATTTCCTCGGCTTCACTCACCGTCGTCGCAAGCGGCTTTTCGCTCAACACGTGTTTGTCAGCTTTCAGAGCGGCGAGGATTATCGGCGTGTGGGTAAAGTCGGGTGTCGCAACCGAGATCGCATCGATCTGATCGCTGGAGATCAGCTTCTGATAATCGGTGAAGGCCCGCGTTGCGCCGTAGGTTTCCTTCATCTTCAGCGCCCTGCCCTCATCGAGGTCGCAGACGCCGACCAGCTCGGTCTCCGGCAAGACATTAAAGGTGTGGGCGTGATTGCCGCCCCAAAGACCGGCGCCAATGACGCCCATTCGCAGTCTGCTCATTTCATTACTCCATTCATAAGGGGAAACCTCAGCCCTTCACCGAACCAAAGGTGAGGCCTCGTACGACGTATCGATCGAAAACAAGGAAGATGATCATCGGAGGAATCATCGCGAGCACTGCGGCGGCGGCGATGTAGTTCCAGGTCACTCCGCTCGTTGCGAAATATCCAAGTGTTCCGATCGGAAGGGTGGCGGTCGAGCGTGAGCTCAGCACCAGCGGAAAAGCGGCGTTGTTCCATGCGAACACGAAGGCGAACATCGAGGTGACAATGATGCCGGGACGAACGATCGGCAGCGTAATCCGCAACATGATCGTGTACCAACGGGCGCCGTCCACCCGGGCGGCTTCCTCCAGTTCCACTGGCACCTCATCGATAAAGCTCTTCATCAACCAGACGGAAAACGGGATCGTCAGCGTCTGCAGGACCAGGATCATGGAGAAATAGGAACCCTGCAGACCGATGCGCGTGATGAGGATGAAATAAGGGATCAGGAATGCGACCGGCGGGGCCATCAACAGCCCGAGATACCACAACATGATGTTCTTCTTGCCGCGGAGCTTGAAACGGGACAACGCATAGGCCGCAGGAACCGAAAAGGGCAGATTGAGTAGCACAGCACCAATCGCGACGATGAGGCTGTTGACCAGCTGCCGCGCATTGGTGCCCGGATCGACGAGGATGTGCCGGAATGCGTCGAGATTGGGCTCGAATGTGAGTTGCGGCGGCATGGTGAACGCCGTCTCGGCCGGCCGGATCGCAAGGGCGATGAACCAGAGGATCGGACCGACGAAGATTGCCAGGAAGAGGAGGCCGGCGGCGTAGGTGAGTGCCGTGTTGAAGCTCGTGTGGCGCCGGGACATTTTACCACTCCTCGTTTCGGAACGCGAAGAAGACGTAGAGGGCAACGATGACATTGACGATCAGCACGGTGATCCAGGTCATTGCGCTGACTAGGCCTATGTTGAAGTTGACAAGGCCCTGCTCGTACAGCGAGTATCCAAGGGTGCGCGTCGACGTGCCCGGTCCGCCGCGGGTGAGCACGAGCACCGTGTCGAAGGTGTTGAAGATCTGCATGAAGCGCAGCATGACGATGATGATCGCGGTGCGCTTGATCAGCGGCAGCTTGATCCGCATCAGGATCGTCCACGCAGACGCCCGATCCAGTCGTGCGGCCTCCAAAATCTCGTCGGGCACGGCCAGCAGGCTCGCATAGAGGACGATTGCAAAGAACGGCGTCCACTGCCAGATGTCGACGAGGAGGATGGCCGCGAGTGCTGTCGATGGCGAGCCAAGAATTCCCTCTGCGGGAACGGGGAGCCAGAGCGACTGCAACAGCCAGCTCAACAGTCCACCGCCGGGATCATAGAGGTAGCGGAACAAAAAGCCGACGACGATGGGCGCGATCGTGGTGGGCAGGATCAGCAGGGCACGCACAACGTTCATGCCAGGCAAGGCCTTGAGCAGGATGAGCGCGATCGCCAGGCCAAACGTGAACTCAAGTGTCGTGCCAAGCATCGACAGGATCAGGGTGTTGGTGAGTGCGGCGCGAAAATCGAAGGCGTTAAACGCCTGCACATAATTCTCGAAGCCAACGAACTGGAGCGGCTCCGGGCCGATTTGCAGGTTCCAGAAATAGAAGCTCGATCTTAGGGCAAACAGCAAGGGATAGGCGATGAGCGCGAGCAGCATCACGACCGAAGGCGCGATCAGAAAGTAGGGCAGGTTTCGTCGGATAAAGCTCTTCCGGGTAGGCCCGAAGGCTCGCGGAGAGCGAACAGTTGTCGTGTGCATTGCCAGATCCAGTTCTTCTTCTAGTGGATGCCGGCGCGATCGCTGTCGCGCCGGCCCGAGGAGAACTCTGTTACTTCTTGGCGATCAGGGCTTTGGCCCCGTCAAGAGTATCTGCGTAGCTATCCTTTTGATAAGGGATCATGAGATTGCCCTTCAGGATGCTCTCGAACAGGCTGTTGGCACGTTCAAGGCCGGTCTTCGGCTCTTCGCTACCGGTTAAGAGCTGGTTCAATGTGAGGCCCAGCACGCTTTCGATGGCCGTGTAACCAGGTACAGGCGGGCGTGTGACCTTGCCGTTGCCCTGCTTCATCATCGCATACTGCACATCGAGGTACGGATAGATCGCCTTGACTTCCTCGTCTTGATAGAGCGAAACGCGCGCAAAGTCGGAGAACTGGTAGTTGAGGTCCGGCCAAAGAGCCATTTTCTTCTGCGTGGCCTTCGAGGTCGCCCATTTGATGAAGGCGTAGCCTGCCTCTTGCCTTTCGGAACTGGACGGGATGCCAAGGCTCCAGCCGCCGAGGCTGACCGTCTGAGGCACGCCCTCAGCTTTCGGTAAGGCTGCCGTTGCATACTTCTCCATGACGTCCGACTTCTTGCCGGTCATGTAGCCGGAATTCTTGATCAGATAGAAGTACGGGGTCCACCAGTAGAACATGCCGATGTCGCCCTTGGCGAAACGGGTGCCGGCGTCGAACCAGACATAATTGATGGCTTCAGGCGGAGACAACTTGTAGAGCTGCCTGTAGACTTCGACAGACTTGATCCAGGCGGGGCTTGTCAGTTGCGGGGAGAAATCCCACGGAGCGGCCGGGAATGATTTGAACCAGTTCGCGCCGTGGCTTGCTGAGACCTGCGTAAACATGTGGACGATCGGCGACGGTTGAGAGCCGCAAACGACGGTTGGGAAGAGCGGCTTGCCGCCAAATGATTTGCCTTCCATCGACTTCAGGGTGTCGACGTATTTCGTCCAGGTCCAGTCTTCCGATGTCTCGGTCGGCGGTGCTGCAATGCCGAGTTCGTCAAAGACGTCCTTGCGGTACATAACCCCCTGAGCATAGGCGGCGACCGGCAACGTGCCGACCTGGCCGCGCCAGATATTCGAGGAGTAAAGGACCTCCGGGATGAAGTCTGAGAGATCGAATTCGTTGTCCTTGGCAATAAAATCATTCAGCGGGATGATCCAGCCATTGTCGAGATACTGCCCGAGCCACATCTGATCGACAACGATGACGTCGGCGTCTGAGGTCTTGGCGACAAAAGCAGACACTAGGCGAGACTGAAGGGCGTCATACGAGAGGCTCTCCAGTTCCACCTTGATGCCGGTTTCCTTCTCGTATTCTGGCACCAGCGCTTTCATTGAGAAAAAGAATGGGTCTTCAACGGACAGGACGCGAACCGTGTTCGCATCCTGCGCGGCACCTCGCCGTGGAATGGCCAACGATCCCGCGCCAGCCACAAGAGCTGCGACGGAAGCGCTTTTCAGCAGGTCACGTCGCGACATATTTCCGATATCGATTGTCATAAACAGCCTCCTCAGTTGCTTCGTATCCCAACCCCGGCCCTTCAGCGCAGCCCGGGGCTTCCGCTTGTCGATACTGAGATTGTTACCCCTAACGTGCTTTTTGTAAGCAGTTAGTTTGTACCTCGCACAAACTTATGTTAGTGTCAAGAAGTTGTCACGGCGAAAATTTCCGCGCAGTACCACGGTTGTCATCGACGTCCTGCTTGCATCACCGGAAAGGGCCTTATGTTGTATGGCCGTTCGATAATGTACGGGCTAAAAGGATCCGGTAGATTGGAGAAGAGAATTGAAGTTTGAGAGCCAGCCGTCCTATTCGTTGGGCCAGCGCACCCCTGCCAGCAGAGAAGTCGCCGCCGGCGAGAACAGCGGCAACGTGACACTTGTCTCCCAATCGGCACTTGGCGCGATAAACCGCGCTCGCGTCCTTCAGGCCTTGTATGATAACGGACCTAAAAGCCGGGCAGATCTCGCTCGACTTGCTGGTGTCAACCGGACCACGATAACCGGTATCGTGCAGCCAATGATCGAAGACCGGCTTCTCGTTGAGGGAGACGCGTCGCCTTCTGACGTCAAAGGCGGCAAGCCGGCTCGTCCGCTCTATTTCAACCCTGATGCACCGATGCTTGGCGCAGTACTCCTTCTGCCCGGCACGATACAGGCCTGCCTGGTCGCATTAACCGGTGAGATCAAGGCCGTTACGAAAGCTGAGTTTGATACGCATGGCGACACAGAAGCATTCATCGCGGTCATGACGAACACGCTTACTGCCACACTGTCTCAGGCCCAGCAGGCACCGTTCGGCATTGGCGTGGCATCCGCTGGAATGATCGACAGTGACAATGGAACCATTCTTACCGTCAACCTTGCTCCCGTTCTGACGGGACTTCCACTTGTAGCCATATTACAGGAACACTTCTCTCTCCCGGTTGTCATCGATCATCACCCCCGCGCCTTGCTTGTCGGTGACCGATGGTTTGGACCTGGACGTGGCCAACAAAATTTTGCGGCGGTCTATACCGGTGAGGTTCTGGGCGGCGCCTTCTTCATCGATGGTAAGGTCTATCGTGGACTCGCCGGATCCGGAGGCGAGCTCGGTCACAGCGTGGTGCAGATCGATGGTGCCCTTTGCAATTGCGGAAAGCACGGCTGCTGGGAGACCGTCGCTGCCCTTCCTTGGTTACGAAAAGAAGCCGCCCGATTGAGCTTTTCGCATCCCAAGAGCGTCACCTGTGCCAGGCTTGTCAAGGAAGCAGACGAAGGGTCGAAGGCGGCAGAGGAGCTTCTCGACCGTTATACGCGGAACGTGGCTTTCGGCATCGTCAACCTACAGCAAACACTCTCCCTCAACTCCTATGTCCTTCATGGAGACGTCGCCGGAGGCGGAATGAAGGCAGCAGAACTGATCAGGCAGCATGTTGAGCAGCTAGTGGTGAAGAGACCTGGTCAGGAGATATCGATCACGGTGAATGGTATCGGCGAAGGCCATACGGCTCTGCGTGGCGCCGCGGGTCTGGTTTTATCCAGCCACCTCAAGCTGGTCATTTGAGGCTTTGTAGCGGCACCAATCTGCAAGGAAGGGCTTGGGGACCTGCAAGGTGCGGTTCGCGCCTGAGCCTGCCCCGGTAGACCTCATAAAGAGAATCAGGCGCGCAATCAAATCTTCTAAGGTCGGGATTTGGGCTTGCGACCGTTAAGGTAAGGACTGCCATCGTCTGCGACGGCGGCGGAAAAGAGAGAGGCAAAGAACGGAATGCAGGCCGCCCCGATCGCGCCGGCGCGAGGGCCAAGTCGGGAGGCCTCGACTGCGGCAGCCTCCAAGCCCCGCGACGGGCCCAGGATTGGCTGACTGGAAATTGCGCGTACCAGCCTGTCTGTCACTAGTTCTGGCAGCCGTCCCCCCAGGACAATCAGCGCGGGGTCGAACATCGCCGTTGCTACACGTACCGTCTCGCTGAGCTGCTTTCCGGCGCGTTCAACCCAGATTTCTAACGCCGCTTCGGCGCTGTCTGGCAACCGCTCGAGATCGAAGAAGTCGTGGATGGCGAAGCCGGCATCGTTGAGGGTGGCAAAGAGGTCTTGGCCGGACGGGCGCGGCTGGTCGTACGGGTACAGAACTCCGGGCAGGCAGGCGTTTCCATTGACACCGCGGTACGGTCGTCCGTCGATAACTGCCCCTCCCCCGACGCCGTGTCCGATGTGAATGAAGAACATCGGATCAGGCTGTGGGATGCGTCCGCCGAACACATACTCTCCGAGCGCTGCGGATGTTCCATCATTCTCGATGTAATAGGGCGCTTCGAAAGTCGCTTTAAAGGCTTGGTCCGCCTCACCGTCATCGAAAGCCGGGAAGAAGCTGTGGGCCTTGAGGATGTTCGACATCGTGCCGAAATTGCCGGGTACCGAGCACCCGACCCCGAGAAGACGATCCTTAGGCGTGCCAAGGTCGGCCAGCATCGTTGCGATAGCCGCCTGCGCCGCCTCCGCCACAGACAAAGCTGTGCTGGTTTCGATGTCGGCTGAGCGGGAGGTAAGAATCCTACCCGCTAGATCAACAATTGCTACCTCCATTCGGGAGACCGAGAATGTTATTCCCGCGGAAAGATACCGGTCAGCCCGCAAGCTCAGCAAGCGCCGTGGCTGGCCTTGGGCGCCGGTCCGCTCGACTACCTCGATCAGAAGTCCGATCTCAATTAAGCGACCTATCAGCCGAGTGACGGAAGCGCCTGTCATGCCGGATCGTTCGGCCAGGTCGACGCGCGCAATCTTCTTGCCTACGAAAATTAGTTCGACCAGTCGTCGTTCGTTCCGTGAAAGGTCCATTGGTTCCAAAAGTGAGTCAAAATCGGCGGTAGCGAGAGAGCTATGGCAAAATATATTAAATTACGCAATGTAATTAAAATGTCATAATGCTCCTTTAGAAGGTGCCGGAATGACGGACGAAACTGAAACGAAAGAACACCATGCATCAGATCACACGTTTATTGACCTTCGCGGCCGTGCTGGTCGCGATCGCCTCTCCCGCCTTGGCAAAAAGTCTTGTCGTTTATTCACCTCAGGGAGAAGAGAACGTTCAGTGGATAATCGACCAGGCTAAAGCCGCCGGTCACGATGTCCAGTTTCTGCGCGCACCCGGAGGAGAACTTTTTGATCGGCTGGTCGCCGAGAAGAACAACCCCCAGGCCGATGTCGTACTCGGCATGGTCGACACGTCTATGGCTCTGCTCAAAAAGAACGGCCTGTTCCAGCCATACACACCAGCCTGGGCGGCGGACCTCCCTGCGCAATACAAGGACAAAGAAGGCATTGTCTACAAATTCTGGAGCACACCGGTTGTCATCGCCTATGATTCCGACAAGCTTGCCGCTGAGCGGGCGCCGAAAAGCTGGCTGGACCTGACAAGGGGCGAATACAAAGGCAAATACGTCATCGGCAACACCGCCTGGCAAACGACAAGGGTCTATCTGGCCGGCATCTTGGCCCGGTTCCTCGACGACAAGGGCGAAGTCACTCAGGCTGGATGGGATTTTCTTGGCGCATTCTATGCGAATGCGATCGTTGTCGATGACGCCGATTCGCGCAAGGAAGCCTTCAAATCGGGAGGTGCGATCATCAATCTGAACTGGTTCGGCGGCGTCATCAAAGACGCCAAGGAGCTCGGCATGCAAGTCAAGGTCATTGACCCGGAAGGTGGCACACCCGTCATCTCCGAAGGCGTGGCGATCATGGCGGGAACCGATCAGCTGGAGCAGGCAAAGGCATTCGTCGACTGGTTCGGCTCTGCCGATGTCATGGCCGGCTACGCCAAAAAGTTCGGTCAGGTTCCGGTGCTGCCGGCGGCGCTGGCTAAATCGCCGCCAGAGGTGCAGGCGAATGGGGAACTAGTCAAGGCGCAGCCGATCGACTGGGATGCCGTCGCGCCCAAACTGGACGGCTGGTTGCAGAAGATCGAGCTTGAAATCCGGTGAGGATGTAGGACCGGGCGACGCAGATCGCCAGGCTTCACAGGAGTATGATCATGCCGACCCCGATCCTCATCATCGATAAACTGCATATTGGCCATGGCGATAAGGTGGTCATCCGCGACCTCTCGCTTGAGATTCACGAAGGCGAGTTCGTTGCTCTGCTCGGGGCTTCCGGCAGCGGCAAATCCAGCGTTCTAAGGACCCTCGCCGGCTTTCATCCGGTCATGAGCGGGCGGATTATTCTTGAAGGAAAAGATATCACCAACGAGCCTCCGGAGCGCCGCAATGTCGGCATGGTATTCCAGAACTATGCGCTGTTTCCAACGATGACGGCGTTCGAAAACATAGCCTTTGCTTTGCGTGTGGCGAAGATGCCGCAGAGCGAGATTGGCAAGCGCGTCGCCCAGATCGCCGAAACATCCGGGATTACGGAGCAGCTGCACAAGAAGCCAGCGACCATGTCAGGCGGGCAACAACAGCGGGTCGCGATTGCGCGCGCGCTCGTCGCGGGCTCCAAGGTGCTTTTGTTCGACGAACCATTGTCCAATCTCGACGCCAAGGTGCGAGTGACGATGCGCCGCGAGATCAAGAGGCTCCAGCAGGAATTTGGCTTCACGGCAGTCTTTGTCACGCATGATCAGGAAGATGCACTCACCATGTCCGACACGATCGTTGTGCTGGCGAACGGTGGCGTTGAACAGATCGGTGACGGACGTACTCTTTATCGGAAGCCCGCGACGCCGTTCATCTGCGAGTTTATCGGCACCGCCAACGAACTGCTCGCACCGGTTGTCGCGCAAATCCTGGGCCGCGACGTTCGGGGGCGCATCTTTGTCCGTCACGAAGATGTGTTCGTCGGGAAGGCGGTAGAAGCCGGGTTGCCGGCGACCGTCCGCCATGTGGAATTTCTTGGCGCCCACAGCCGCATCGACCTGGATGCCGGCGGACATTTCATTTCGGCCGCCAGGATGGGGCACGAGTTACCTGGAATCGGTGAGACCGTGTCCTGGACGATCCGAGCGGGCTCGGCGCATATCTTCGAGGAAGCGGACCGATGAACCGCGCGGCGGCCGTCGAGCGGGTACTCTATTGGGTGGGGTTGGCGGTCCTGATCTGGATCGTCGTCACCTTCCTGATCCTGCCGCTCGTCGCGTCACTTCATGCGGCATTTTTCAAGGACGGCAGCCTGGTGGTCGGCCAGATCGTAAGCGAACTTTCAAGATCACGAAGAGTGCGAGCTGCCCTTTGGAACACGGTTTGGATGACGTCAGCGACCATGGTCACGGTGACCATTGTCGGGATTTTCCAAGTGGTCGTCCTTGAATATTTTCACGTACGCGGTCGCGCACTCTTGAAAATCGCCTATGCAACGCCGCTGGTCTTCGGCGGTGTCGTTGCGGCGGCGGGCTATAACTTTACCTATGGTCCCGGTGGTGCGGTGACACATCTGGTGAAGGCGATCGTTTCCAGTCTCCCGCAAGACTGGTTCATCGGCTGGTTTGGCGTGCTCTTCACGCATACCTTTCTGATGACCAACTTTTACTATCTTTTTCTGCGTGCTGCGATGCGCCGCGTCGACTACGCAACCATCGAAGCCGCGCGCAGTATGGGTGCCTCGGAATATACGATCCTGTGGCGTGTGGTACTGCCCGCAATCATGCCGACGCTCCTCGCTGTCACCCTTCTCACCCTTTACACCGCGATCAGCTCTTTCGCCGCCCCTCAGGTGCTGGGCGGTCGCGATTTCCACATGCTGAGCCAGATGGTGCTGACTCTAAACAGCCTGCGCCGTCCCGACATGGCCGCCTTACTGGCGCTTATGATGGGACTGTGTCTCATGGCGCTTATCCTGCTGTCTCAATATTACGAAGCGCGCGGCTCTTATGTCGGCGGCGCGAAAGCGACTGCGCCCATCCAGCTACGCAAAATTTGCAACCCGATCGGCAATGCAGTGCTACATTTTTTTGCCTATCTTCTCGTGGCTATCTATGCGGTGCCGATCGCTCTTGTCGTACTCTTCTCCTTCGCCCCGGCCGCGAGCATCGGCGTCGAAGTGATCCCATCCAGCCTGACACTAAAGAACTATGCCCGCGTCTTTACCGAAGGCACCGCCTTTCTTCCGTTCTTCAACTCCATAGTGATGAGCCTTGTCGCGGTATCGGCGGCGCTCGTCGTTACACTGTTTGCCGTCCCGGTTATTCTTGGCCGGCGCGGTTGGCTGACGCGCCTTCTGGACATCACTTTCTTCCTGCCGTGGGTAGTTCCTAGTATTCTGCTCGCTGTCGGGCTGATCGTCACCTTCGACACGCCAAACCCGCTCGTTGGAAACGCAGTCCTCCTCGGAGGCTACTGGCTCCTGCCGATTGGCTATGCCATCGTCGCCTTGCCGTTTATGGTGAGGTTCCTGCGGGCAGCCTTCGTAGGAATCGATCCGGCCTATAACGAGGCGGCCCGCTCGATGGGCGCCACTGGTCTTTATCGCTATCGCCGCATCATTCTGCCGATAGTGGCGCCGACTGTAATCCTCGTCGCCGGGATGGCCTTCAACGATCTCCTGTCGGAATACCCCCTGTCGGCGTTTCTATACAACGTCAACAACAAACCGCTGCCGATTGCAATCGTAGACAGCGCGCTGTCTGTCGATCCTGAGCAGGCCGCGCTCAATCTTGTCTATGTCACTCTGATCATGGCGTTTTCAATGGCGATCATTCTGTTGGCCGAGCGGATCGGCCTTGGCAAAGGTCCAGAAACGACAACATTGTAGAACAGGAGACTATCCATTGGATACCTGCATCACCGTCTGGCATTGGCCGCACCAGGAGCGTTGGTACGACGAAGGCATTCGCAACTCGCTCACCCTCATCAAGGAAGCTGGCTTCACACACATCAACTGGAATCCCGACTCCGGCAGTTCGTACTGGCTGGCCGACGCCGAGATCGAGTTTACAAGCAGGATTGTGGCCGATGCTGGGCTGAAAGTGCACTCGGTTCATGGCAGCAATGGCCGCAATCCTATCACCGAGATCGGCCACAAAAACCCTGGCCCTTTCGCGATGGAGACGCGCAAGGACTTCCTGTCGCCGCATGAATGGCAACGCCGCAGCGGAGTCGAGCTGTTGCGTAACCGTGTCGACCTGGCGGCCGCGTTCCAGTCCCCAAATATTGTTCTGCACATAGATATCAACGACAACGTCTTCGGCAGCGAAGCCGCCGAACGAGCGTTCTTCGACCCCCTTTACCAGTCTCTCGACGAAATCAGGTCCTACTGCGTCGAAAAGGGCGTCCAGATTGCCGCGGAAACTCTCCTTTGCGCCAACGCCCAGAATTTCCTCAACCTCTATGATCGATTGTTCGCTCGATACGGCAAGGAGTTCATCGGCGTCTGCTTCGATTGTGGCCACTGGGAACTGATCGAGCCAGGCAAGCTCAGCGTGCTTGAGCGCTTCGCGGATCGCCTCATCGCTACTCACATTCACGACAATTTCGGAGCAATGGATAACCATCTCTTGCCATTCGACGGCCGGTTGGATTGGCACACCATCATCTCGGCGATCGCAGCAACTCCTTACCAGACGCCGCTCAACTTCGAGACACCAATGGACCGGTATGGGATTCCAGAATCTGCCTACTATCGCCGCGCGCACAGCGTTGCCGTCAGGCTCGAGGAGATGATCGCCGAGGCGCGCGCGAGGAACCGCCCATAGCGATTACCATGAAGCTGCTTGGCGTCGGCAAAGGATCGTTCGACCGTCTCTTTGCGCCTCTTGTAGACTGCCTTGCCACAGGCGGTGAAACGATGGCCGTCAGTGCGTTCGCGGGCATCGGCCCAGACATGGCGGGTGACGGTGCGGAGTGCCTTGGCATTCGAGGTGCAGGAGGCCAACAGCGGGCAATTGGCGCAGATGGCCGGGTCGGATGTGTAATGCCGGTAACCGTTGCGGTCAGTCGTCGAATAGGTCAGCAACTGGCCTTCGGGGCAGCGATAGCCATCGGTCTCGGGTTCGAAGACGAACGTCGACTTGCGCATCATGACGGGCTTGGGCGGAGTGGGATTGCGACAGCCTGTGACGCCAAGGATCTGCCGGTCTTCCAGGTCCTTGGCGATGCCCGGTGTAGCATAGCCGGCATCCAGCCCGTCCGCGCCGACATCGAAGCCAAAACGGGTCTGCTGCCGGTCGAGCCTTGAGAGATAGACGATCGAGTCGTGGACATGGCCGGCGTGACATAAGTATCGGTGATGATGGCGAGCTTGCCGTCCACCGTGCGATGATCGAGAGAGAAGAAGCCGTTCGGCTTGCCGTCACGCACCATATAGCCGCTGTCTGGATCGCTGCGCGAGACCTTGGTCTTCTTCACCTCCGGCCGGCGTTCCTTGTCCTTCAAGGGCTTCTGGCCGCGCAGCTTGCGTTCGGCCTCGATCGCCGCATCCAGATCGGTCCAGTAGTCGGCGCGCGACTTCTCGACCATCGCAAGATCGTATTTGCCCTTGTTAGCATTGGCCTCCAGATGGGTCGAATCCGCGTAACGCACCGTGCCGTCGACCAGCCCGTGGCCGATCGCCTGTTCGACGATGTGATCGAAGATCTCCTGGGCAACCGATGTATCGTTGTAACGGCGGCGGCGATTCTGGGCTGAGCGTCGGGGCGTCGAACACTCGCAGCAATCTGACGGCGGGGAAATCCCCGCCGCTTCGATGTTATCTTGGAAAGGCCGGCTTACGCCATGGCCTTCTGCAGGTTCTGGTCGACCTTGTCGAGGAAGGCGGTGGTCGAGAGGCATGGCTGGTCGGGGCCGATCAGCCGCGCCAGGTCCTTGGTCATGAAACCGGATTCGACGGTGTCGACGCAGACCTTTTCGAGCGTCGCGGCAAAGCGGGCGAGCTCGGCATTGTCGTCGAGCTTGGCGCGATGCGCCAGGCCGCGGGTCCAGGCGAAGATCGAGGCGATCGAGTTCGTCGAGGTTTCCTGGCCCTTCTGATGCTGGCGGTAGTGACGGGTGACCGTGCCGTGAGCGGCTTCGGCTTCGACCGTCTTGCCGTCGGGCGTCAGCAGAACCGAGGTCATCAGGCCGAGCGAGCCGAAGCCCTGGGCGACGGTGTCGGACTGGACGTCGCCGTCGTAGTTCTTGCAGGCCCAGACGTAGCCGCCCGACCACTTGAGCGCCGAGGCGACCATGTCGTCGATCAGGCGGTGTTCGTAGGTGATGCCGGCTTCCTTGAACTGATCCTTGAATTCGGCCTCGTAGACTTCCTCGAAGATGTCCTTGAAGCGGCCGTCATAGGCCTTGAGGATGGTGTTCTTGGTCGACAGATAGACCGGCCACTTGCGCATCAGGCCGTACATCATCGAGGCGCGAGCGAATTCGCGGATCGATTCGTCGAGGTTGTACATGGCCATGGCGACGCCGGCGCCCGGTGCGTTGAAGACTTCCTTCTCGATGACGGTGCCGTCCTCGCCGACGAATTTGATCGTCAGCTTGCCCTTGCCGGGGAACTTGAAATCGGTGGCGCGGTACTGGTCGCCGAAGGCGTGGCGGCCGACGACGATCGGCTTGGTCCAGCCGGGAACCAGGCGCGGCACGTTCTTGCAGATGATCGGCTCGCGGAAGATGACGCCGCCGAGAATGTTGCGGATCGTGCCGTTCGGGCTCTTCCACATTTCCTTGAGGTTGAATTCCTTGACGCGGGCTTCATCCGGCGTGATCGTCGCGCACTTGATGCCGACGCCGTACTTCTTGATGGCGTTGGCGGCATCGACGGTGACCTGGTCGTTGGTGGCGTCGCGGTTTTCGACGGAGAGGTCGAAATAGTCGATGTCGAGGTCAAGATACGGATGGATCAGCTTATCCTTGATGAGCTGCCAGATGATGCGCGTCATTTCATCGCCGTCGAGATCGGCGACGGGATTGGCGACCTTGATCTTGTTCATGTATCTGCCTCGTTCGAGCTTGAATGGGGACGGGGTCCCGGGTGGGTGATATGATGAGGAGCGCTGCTGGCGTCACAGGCTGGCCTCGCCAATACCCGCGTCGTGATCACGCGCTGATTCCGAATTCGGCAGATGATCCCGTTCTATGCGCTGATCATCCGCTCCAGTTCATCCATGTCGGGGACGATGATATGTCGAAACTTCTCGATGCGAATGACGCCGCTCTTGCGCAGCCTGGTCATCTGGCGGCTGACGGTTTCAATGGTCAGACCGAGCAAATCGGCGATCTCGGCGCGGGACAGCGGCAGGTCGAAAGCGGTGGTCGTGGCGGTCTGCGGTTCGGCGTGGGTGGCGATGAGGTGGAGCAGGCTTGCGACCTTCTCCTCGGCGGTGCGCCGGCCGAGCGTCAGCATCCATTCGCGCGCGGCATCCAGCTCCTTCAGCGCCTGCTCGTGCAGGCTGCGCCGCAGCTTCCGCGTCTCCGATATCATGCGGTCGAGCAGGTCGCGCGGGAAGACGCAGATTTCGGCATCGGTCGCAGCCTCAGCCGACAGCATACTTTCGCGTACGAAGGGCCTGCCGACGAAATCGGGGGCGAATTGCAGGTCGACGATCTGCTGGCGCCCGTCCGGCATCACCTTACAGAGTTTCACCACCCCGCGCATGATGTTCGAATAGAAAGAGCTTTCCGACCCTTGAGCGATGATCTCGCTGCCGGCCTCGAACTTGCGGCGCAGCGACTGGCGGTCGAGTTCGCGGAGCTGGCTGCTCGACAGCGCACCGCAGACGACGCCGTGCCGCGCCTGGCAGGAAGCGCAAGCGACGGGAGTGCCGGCGTCGGAAGCCTTACTGCGTGCAACGTCCATGTCCTGATCCCTTCAAAATCCGCGTGTGCCGGATGTGGCTGCGCATGCTGGGCATACCCCAGACGATTACGCCG
The DNA here is from genome assembly GCF_001679785.1 of Rhizobium leguminosarum. Lineage (NCBI taxonomy): Bacteria > Pseudomonadati > Pseudomonadota > Alphaproteobacteria > Hyphomicrobiales > Rhizobiaceae > Rhizobium > Rhizobium leguminosarum. The sequence goes on along the minus strand of NZ_CP016290.1, from coordinate 280,929 downwards.
CGATTGCGGGTTCGGCTAACCCGATTTCTTCCGGCGCGGCTTGATGATTACCAATTTCGCCGGGACCGCGAGTTGATCCAGATCAAAGTTTCGGTGCCATGGCTGTTTTTGGAAGCGCCTGCCTCGACACGAGGCCGTCCCGCAGAATCCTTCAAACTTGAACGACGGAGCAAAGATCTTCCAATCCTGGGCGACGAAGCCGCCGACCTGTTTGCGCACGACCATTTCCCAAATTGTATGACGGTTACTCGCGACGGGGAAAGGGTTCAGGTCGAAGGCATTACGGGTTCCTTCAGCTGGGTCGCCCATACTCTCTCTAGCCGGTTTCCAGTTGACAGTCCAGTATGTTTGTGCGACGTACGTACTAACGCAGTGCGCGCAGCTGGTGCGGCCCGAACGCGATCGACGTTGTGTCAGATGACCTCCTGAAGGAACGGGCGGATGACTGTCTACCTAATCGGAATCGACGGCGGTGGCACCAGCTGCCGTGCTGCAGTCGCCGGTGCGAACGGGAGTATCCTTGCGCGGGCTCAAGCCGGGCCAGCCAACATTCTCTCCGATCCGGATACGGCGCTCGACAACATTGCCAGTGCGACCCGCGCGGCTTTCTACGCAGCTGGCATCAATGCGCGTAGCATCGCCTCGGCGCGTGCAGTTCTTGGGGTCGCGGGCAATAATGTCGGCGAGGCCGTTCACTACGTGAGAAACAGGCTACCCTTCGCCGAGGCGGACATCGAGTCAGACGGGCTGATTGCGCTACAAGGCGCGCTTGGCGATAAAGACGGAGCCGTCGCCATTTTAGGAACAGGGACGATCTACATCTCCCGCCACTGCGATACGGTGACCTACACCGGCGGATGGGGCTTTACTGTGGGCGACCTCGGCAGCGGCGCTCGTATTGGACATGCGCTTTTGCAAGAAACGCTGCTCGCATATGACGGCATCCATGACATGTCCGCGATGACCGCCTCCGTCCTTGCGGAATTCAAGAATGACCCACGCAATATCGTCGAGTTTGCGCGGCAGGCAAAGCCCGGCGCCTTTGGTCGCTATGCGCCGCGCGTATTCGAGCACATCAAACAGGGTGATGCCGTCGCCGCGCGCCTGTTGCAAGAAGCCGCTGTTTCAGTTGACGAAGCACTTGATCGTCTAGTCGCTCGAGGAACGCGGAAGATTTGCCTGCTCGGGGGATTGGGGCCGCTGTATTCGTCCTGGATCGCTGCACGGCATCAAAGTCTATTGGCAACGCCCGAAGGCGATGCACTGACCGGGGCCGTGGCCCTGGCTGTGTCGCGCTTCGGGCATCTGAAAGCGATCGAATGAGTGACAGGCTTGCGGCCATGCTTCCAGGATGGGGCACAGACATCAAGGGCGCCGGTCCGCTCTATCAAAGGCTTCGCCTGGCGCTTGAAAAGGCGATCCTGTCGGGTAAACTCAAAGAGGGCGACGTTCTTTATCCCGAACGAGACCTCGCTGAACATGTCTGCGTTAGCCGTGTAACGGTCCGCAAAGCAATCGACCATCTCGTCCAAGACGGCTTTCTGGTCCGTCGCCGCGGCTCAGGAACCTTCGTTGGCGGATCGGCGGTCCACGCAGATCAGCCTCCGTTATGCGCGAACTCTTTGACGGGTAACATTTCCTGGCGTGGATCGGACACGAAAGTCGAGTGCATCGAGCGCAGCACGTCTCATCCCGCACCAGAGGAGATGATGACACTCGGCCTGTCAAGCGACAGTCACGTCGTGCGCATCACCTGCTTGCGGAGCTCGGCGGGCCAGCCGCTTGCGATCGAACGCACATGCATTTCCTCGGAGTTCCTGCCCCACGCTCGTACCGTTACCTCTTCTATCTGCAACACACTCCCGGACGCAAACTTTAGACCCGTTCGTGCGATCCAGCGCACTTTCGCATCCAACATCGAAGATCCGGACGCCTCCTTGCTTGGCGTGGCGATTGGAACGGCTGGTCTTTTGACAAAGCGCGTTGCCTATCTTGCTTCGGGCCGTGCGATCGAATTCACCCGCTCACTTTTTCGAGGCGATGCCGGAGGTTTTGTCAGCGAGCTCACCTTTCTCGAAAACTGACGGCTCTTCTTACAAGACAGGATCCTATCATGCAGGCCACCGTGCAAGCGAACATGCGCCGTGAGATCGACGAAATTCCAGAAGCTGCGGCCAGATTGCTCGATCGCTTAGCGAAAGACTTCGCTGCCACTGGAGCGGCTTTGAGGACTCCACATTCGTCGTCACAGTCGCGTGCGGCTTGTCCGACCACGCCGCCATGTCCCTGAAATATTCAATCGAGCTAAGCGCGAAATTGCCGTCGCTTCGATTCCGCTGTCACTCGCTTCAATCTACGGTCTCGAGCCCAACTTGGTCGCGGGCCGCCTTCCCAAGGCAGCCACGCGCGCAATGGCCGCGTCGATCGCTCTGACGAATAAGCTTCCGCTTGCGGAACCCGCAAAGGCCATGAGCATGCTGAGCACAAAGGTCGGCTTGTGCCTGAAGACGACGCAGATCTCGTGGTGTTGACCCCCGAGTTTGAGTTGAAGTCGAGCTGGATAGGTGGACTAAAGGTTTTCGAGGCAAGCAGGCATGGTGATCTTGGATCAAATTTGCACAGGTTCTCCAATCTTATGGTCGATTTTTTCCGCTCGGAAACCGGCTGGGCTTTAGCTGAGTGGGACCAGCGCGTCATGAAGATAGCAATGCTCTCGCCGTTTGAACGAACCTGTCTCCATTGGATATCGAGAGGCTGGACTGTGGCTGATATAGCGTTGATCGAGGGAAAGGATACCGCTGAAATTCAGGCGTGCGTGGAGCGTGCGGTTATTTCGCTCAACGCCGACTCGGTGGAACAGGCGCTCGAGAAAATGAAGCTCACGCGATCAGACTGATCGCATCATGGTGGCGGGCGCCGGACGCTTTCACCTTACCTTGCATGCTGCTTGTAAATGCACCGTTTTTGGCGACGTCAGGCGCAGCAAGGTCGCGCCATCGGTTTTGAAAACACGGAGACAATGGCTCCTGCGGTCGGTGCGGAACGTAGCTGAACCGAGGTGGCCAGGAAAGCAAACCAATCCGCGGTTTCCCCGCTGAAAGGTCCCACGCCTTTGAGGAGCCATCGAGCGGGAATTGGCCGGCTCCCGCTGGAGCCTCTCTAAAGCCGCTCGGTCTTTCCCGCACACAGTGCCGCTCCTTCCAGCTCCCATGACCTCATGGTCCGGTCACCGTCTTTGAAGTCGACGGTGAATACAGCGTCTTTCCCTCTGCCGAGATCGATGCCGACGACGACCTTGAGATCGTCCATGAATTCTTTCCCTGGCCGGCTCATTGGAGGCGGCCTTGCCTTTGGCGTGCCGCTTGCGAGCCGCATGCCGCAAGGGAGGCTTCGCCGCGACCGGGCAGATCATTGCATGATCCGACAATTGCCGGCCGCGCCCTTGCAGCCTTTGCTCTTCGCGGCGGGAGGAAGTGTCCGCGAAACGACGGGCAGGGACGGGCAACGAGGGCCGATCGCCGGGCGATCGGAAATAAAATGAAGAGAAGGGACATAGAAGCGCTCCGCGAACGGGTCAGTTGCGCGGCCGTTCTCGAAAAGGCGAGCTTCGCCATCGACATCAAGGAAAGCACCCGGCGGGCGATCAAGTTTCGCCGTGGCGGTGAAATCATCATCGTCACGCATGAAGGGCGTGGATGGTTCGATCCGCTCAGTGATGCGAAAGGCGATGTGTTCGGGCTTGTCGAGCATCTCGATCATGTCGGATTTCGCGAAGGCGCCGAAAGGGTCGCGGATCTCGTGGGGTTCACGATCACCGAGCCGGAGTGGCAGCCGTTGGAGCCTGATGGAGGAGGATACGACCTCTCCCTCCCCGATCGTTGGCAGGCGCGCCGCCGCCCATGGCCAGGATCGTCGACATGGCGTTACCTCAATGGTGAGCGTTGCCTGCCGTCGCCTTTACTCCGCACCGCGATCAAAGGCGGCCTTCTTCGAGAAGGCCCGCATGGCAGCATATGGGCAGCTCATACGGACAAGACCGGAGTTGTGACCGGCTGGGAGGCACGAGGGCCGCAATACCGGGGCTTCTCCTCTGGCGGAAGTAAGGCTCTCTTCCGTCTCGGGTCGGTTACTGCGTTGCGCCTGGCCGTCACGGAAGCAGCGATCGATGCCATGAGTCTCGCGGCGATCGAGGGGATGCGGGAAGGCACGCTCTATCTCAGCACCGGCGGCGGGTGGTCGCCGGCCACGCAGGCCGCGATGTGGGACTTGGCCTCCCGACAGGATGCCCGGCTGGTCGCTGCGACGGACGCCAATGCACAAGGCGATCTGTTTGCCGAGCGGTTGCGGGCGCTTGCCGAGGATGCCGGCTGCGACTGGTCGCGGCTGCGCCCGCACGAAGAGGACTGGAACGAGACCCTGAAGATCAGGGAGAAGGAAATGAGGGAACGAAAAGAAAGAGGCGTGCCGCATTCCCGCCGCCCGCGTCAAGGGAGGCTTCGCCCGGCTGAGCCGGCCCTTGACCCGGCCGGTCGCGATGCCGGCGGCAGGCAAGGGGTCATGGAGAACTGAAGAAGATGGCGAGGTCGAGAGGACGGCGCCGCACATCAGTTCGAAGACGCGTAAGGAGCCGCAGATGATCCCCTCTCCCGCAACCACCTGGAAGCACTGCTTTCCACAAACCCGCAAGCGACGCACCTGCGGGCGCAGTTTACGCCGGAAACCATGCAGGTCTCCGTAATCACGCGCTTGTAGCTCGCGATCGCTGCAGCCGAAACCAGGTCCATCCCTCACCTCACTTTCATCCGCCTTCGCAGCCGCGGGACCTGTCCCGTGGGCGATGACGCACATCCTCGAAAAGGAGTTTTCCATGTCCAACGATCCCTTCACCCTCGATATATCAGGCAGCAGCGCATTGTCGTCCGGGCTTGGCTTGGGCGTCACCGCGTTTGGCGGTTTCGCCGCCAACGACGACGATCCCGATCCGCCGCCGCTCTCCCCGACGCGGGCATTGCATCCGCCAGCTGCGAAGCGGCCGGCACCGCGGAGACAGGGCGCGTGCGCTAACTTCTATCTCGAGGATGGCGATCGTGGACTTGCGATCGACTGGAAGCAAAGAGCGAAGGCGAATCTTGCAGCCATCCTGACCGCCAACGAAATCGAAAAGCAGGATCGACCCGCCATCCGTGACGAGCAGGCGAAGCTGATCCGCTTCACCGGTTTTGGCGCATCGGAACTCGCGAACGGCATGTTCCGGCGTCCAGGCGAAGTCGATTTCCGGGAAGGCTGGGATGACCTCGGCAGTTCGCTGGAAAGCGCCGTCACCGATGCCGACTATGCTTCGCTCGCGCGTTGCACCCAATATGCTCACTTCACTCCCGAGTTCATCGTCCGGGCGATCTGGGCGGGCTTGCGGCGGCTCGGATGGCGCGGGGGCCGCGTGCTGGAGCCGGGAATCGGCACGGGCCTGTTTCCGGCGCTGATGCCAACGGCGCTCCGCGACACAAGCTATGTCACCGGCATCGAACTCGATCCGGTGACGGCGCGGATTGTCCGGCTTCTTCAGCCGAAGGCGCGCATCATCAACGCCGACTTCGCGCGCACCGATCTCAACGTGATCTATGATCTCGCGATCGGCAATCCGCCCTTCTCCGATCGAACCGTTCGCTCGGATCGGCAGTACCGTCCGCTCGGTCTGCGGCTGCACGACTACTTCATCGCCCGGTCGATCGATCTTTTGAAGCCCGGCGCGCTCGCCGCTTTCGTCACGAGTTCGGGCACGATGGACAAGACGGACGCGACGGCCCGCCAGCACATCGCCAGATCCGCCGATCTGATCGCCGCCGTCCGCCTGCCCGAGGGCAGCTTCCGGGCAGATGCCGGCACGGACGTAGTGGTGGACATCCTGTTCTTCCGCAAGCGCCGGATCGCCGAGCCGGAGGGCGAGCTGTCGTGGCTCGATCTGGAGGAGGTGCGTCCTGCGACATCCGACGAGGGGGCGATCCGCGTGAACCACTGGTTCGCGCGGCATCCTGACTTCGTTCTTGGCAAGCATGCCCTGACCTCCGGCCCCTATGGGGACAGCTATACATGCCTGCCCCGACCCAGCGAGGATCTCGAAACGGCGCTGGAAGAGGTGATCAAGCTCCTTCCCGAGGGGCAGTATGACGGCGAGCCGTCGCAGATCGACATCGATCTGGAATGGGAACTGGGCGAGATGGTCGATCTCCGCCCCAGCAACGACAGGGTTCGCGAAGGCAGCTTCTTCATCGACGTCAGGCACGGCCCGATGCAGATGGTCGACGGCGTTCCCGTCTCGATCCAGGTTCGCAAGGGCCGCACCGGCGAGGGCCTGTCCGAAAAGCATGTCCGGATCATCAAGAAGCTGATCCCGATCCGCGACGCCGTGCGCGAGGTGCTGAACGCGCAGGAACGCGATCAGCCGTGGCGGGATCTGCAGGTTCGGCTGCGCATCGCCTGGTCGAGCTTCGTCCGGGACTTCGGGCCGATCAACCATACGACGGTTTCGATTTCTGAGGATGATGAAACGGGCGAACTCCGCGAAACCCATCGCCGGCCGAATCTCCAGCCGTTCCTCGACGATCCCGATTGCTGGCTGGTGGCGTCGATCGAGGACTACGATCTCGAAACCGATACGGCGAAGCCTGGGCCGATCTTCACCGAGCGGGTGATCTCGCCGCCCGCGGCGCCGGTCATAACCTCGGCAGCCGACGCGCTCGCCGTCGTTCTCAACGAGCGTGGCCGCGTTGATCCCGACCATACTGCCGAACTGCTGCACCGTGATCCGGATGCTGTGATCGACGAACTCGGTGACGCCATCTTCCGCGATCCCGCCGATGGCTCCTGGCTGACGTCAGACGCCTATCTCTCCGGTTCGGTCCGCACCAAGCTCACGGTCGCCGAGGCAGCCGCGTCGCTCGATCCAGTATACGAGCGCAATGTCCGAGCGCTGCAGGACGTCCAGCCTGCCGACCTCCGGCCGTCGGATATCACCGCCCGTCTCGGCGCGCCATGGATCCCGGCTGCCGATGTCGTCGTCTTCGTCAGGGAGACGATGGATGCCGACATTCGGATCCACCACCTGCCGGAGCTTGGGTCATGGACGGTGGAGGCGCGACAGCTTGGCTACAACGCCGCTGGAACCTCCGAATGGGGCACGAGCCGCCGTCACGCCGGTGAATTGTTGGCGGATGCGCTGAACAGCCGGGTGCCGCAGATCTTCGACGTGTTCAAGGACTTTGGCGGTGAACGTCGCGTTCTGAATGTCGTCGACACGGAAGCAGCCCGCGACAAGCTGCAAAAGATCAAGGAAGCTTTTGAGAATTGGGTCTGGACTGACCCCGACCGCACCGACCGGCTTGTGCGCGTCTATAATGACCGCTTCAACAACATCGCGCCGCGAAAATTCGACGGCTCCCATCTGAAGCTGCCCGGCGCCTCTGGCGCCTTTGTTTTGTATGGGCACCAGAAGCGCGGCATCTGGCGGATTATTTCTGCAGGCTCCACCTATCTCGCTCACGCCGTCGGCGCCGGCAAGACGATGACGATGGCCGCCGCAATCATGGAGCAGCGCCGTCTCGGCCTGATCGCCAAGGCGATGCTGGTCGTGCCGGGCCATTGCCTCGCACAGGCGGCGCGCGAGTTCCTCGCTCTCTATCCGAATGCCCGCATTCTCGTCGCCGACGAGACCAACTTCACCAAGGACAAGCGGGCACGGTTCCTGTCGCGAGCCGCCACCGCCACCTGGGATGCTGTTATCATCACCCATTCCGCTTTCAGCTTCATCGCCGTGCCGTCGGCGTTCGAGAGGCAAATGATCCATGACGAGCTCGAGCTCTACGAGGATCTGCTGACCATGGCGGACAGTGAGGATCGGGTGTCGCGCAAGCGGCTCGAGCGCCTGAAGGAAGGTTTGCAAGAGCGGTTGGAAGCGCTCTCAACCCGCAAGGACGACCTTCTCACGATCTCGGAAATCGGCGTCGATCAGATCATTGTCGACGAGGCGCAGGAATTCCGCAAACTCTCTTTTGCGACCAATATGTCGACACTGAAAGGCATCGACCCGAACGGGTCGCAGCGGGCCTGGGACCTCTATGTCAAGTCCCGCTATATCGAGACCAAGAATCCCGGCCGCGCGCTGGTTCTGGCCTCCGGCACGCCAATCACCAACACGCTCGGTGAGATGTTCTCGATCCAGCGCCTGCTCGGCCACGAGGCGCTCCGCGAACGTGGGCTTCACGAATTCGACGCCTGGGCCTCGACCTTTGGCGACACGACGACTGAACTGGAAATCCAGCCGTCCGGCAAATACAAGCCGGTGAGCCGGTTTGCGAGCTTCGTCAACGTGCCGGAACTGATCGCCATGTTCCGCTCGTTCGCCGACGTGGTGATGCCGGAGGACTTGAAGCAATATGTCAAGGTTCCGGACCTCTCGACCGGTCGGCGGCAGATCCTCACGGCGCAGCCGACGGCGGCCTTCAAACTCTATCAGCAAATCCTCGACAGCCGCATCAAGGCGATCGAGATGCGGGAGGGGCCGGCTCAACCCGGCGACGATATCCTGCTGTCCGTCATCACCGACGGCCGCCACGCGGCGATCGACCTGCGCCTGGTCATTCCGGCAAACGAAAACGAGCCGGACAACAAGCTCAATCTCCTCATCGAGAACGCCTTTTGCATCTGGAAGGAAACGAGCGAAAACACCTATCTTCGTCCGGGCGGCAAGCCCCATGAACTGCCGGGCGCCGCCCAGATGATCTTCTCCGATCTCGGCACCATCAATGTCGAGAAGACGCGTGGCTTTTCCGCTTACCGCTGGATTCGCGACGAATTGATCCGCCTGGGCGTGCCCGCGTCGGAAATCGCGTTCATGCAGGACTTTAAGAAGACCGAGGCCAAGCAACGTCTGTTCGGTGACGTCCGTTCGGGCAAGGTTCGCTTCCTGATCGGCTCGTCTGAGACCATGGGCACCGGCGTCAACGCCCAGCTCAGGTTGAAGGCGCTGCATCACCTCGATGTGCCGTGGCTGCCGTCGCAGATCGAGCAGCGTGAGGGCCGCATCGTCCGCCAAGGCAATCAGCATGATGTCGTCGATATCTTCGCCTACGCCACGCAAGGGTCACTTGATGCTGCCATGTGGCAGAACAATGAGCGCAAGGCCCGCTTCATTGCCGCGGCTTTATCCGGCGACACCTCGATCCGTCGGCTGGACGATCTCGGTGACGGCCAGGCCAACCAGTTCGCCATGGCCAAGGCGATTGCCTCGGGCGACGAGCGCCTGATGCAGAAGGCTGGTCTCGAAGCCGACATCGCTCGTCTCGAGCGGCTACGCGCTGCCCATGATGACGACCTGTTCGCGGTGCGCCGGCAGGTCCGGGACGCCGAACGCGACATCGAGGTATCAATCCGGCGGCTCGCCGAGATTGGCAAGGACATCGAGCGGCTAATTCCGACTGCGGGAGAGGCTTTCACAATGACCGTCACGGGTGCGTCATACGACGAGCGAAAGGATGCCGGCCGTGCGCTGATGAAGGAAATTCTCACTCTCGTTCAACTGCAGCAGGAGGGCGAGATCGTCATCGCCTCCGTTGGCGGCTTCGATCTCGTCTATGATGGCGAGCGGTTCGGCAGGTCTGACGGCTATCGCTACACCACCATGCTCCAGCGCACGGGCGCGGACTACGAGATCGATCTGGCCGTGACAGTGACGCCACTCGGCGCCGTCTCCCGCCTAGAGCACCGGCTCGACGACTTCGAAGGCGAGCGGGAACGCTATCGCCAGCGGCTGGGTGAGGCGCGTCGCCGCCTGGGCTCCTACCAGTCGCGTCAGGGTGGTGACTTTGCCTTCGCGGGGGAACTGGCCGAAAAACGTCGCCAGTTCCGGGAGGTTGAGGCGGAACTCGCGGCCGAGGCGCGCGAGGCAGGGGCCTCTGCCAGGGAGGCAGCCTGATTTTGGAAGCAGTGCAGCATGTGCATAGGTGCATTGCACAATAAATGTTTTCCATCTGATCAAAAAATGATCATAGTGCACACAGCTGATGCACATGGCGGTCTCCTCCCAGTGCCGCCGCAACAGCTGTTCCCCTCTGGAGGTTAAATAACCTTCACACTTCATGGGCCTCGGTTCTTCCGACGGCCCATTTTTTTGTTCCCGCTCAACCCGAATTCTGACCTTCGCATGGGATCGCCCGTCTGAAAAAACAGGAAAGGAGGGTGAAAGGAAACCGGTCGCAGATCGGTCCTCCCGTCGCCGCTGGCGCTCAACCGCGGCCTACGCATCCCGGCCACTCGTCCTTCGCAAGGCTGTTAGCCCCGCTTATCCTTCGCGGCAGGGCCGCTCGCCCGCAGTTGCGCCGGTCGGGCCGCTTTGCGGTCCGGGAGGTGTCTTCAGGAAAAAATGAGGACAGGAAGGACCGGCAGAGGGCCGCGTCCGCATCCCCGAAAAGGAACACTCCCATGCAACTCATGAAGGTCGATCCGCGTGCGCTGAAGGACAATCCCGACAATACGCGCCAGTCGAAGTCGACGCCCCAGGCCGACGCGCTGCTGCTTGCGACCATCAAGGCGGTCGGCGTGATCCAGCCGCCCGTGATTTTTGCGGAAACTGGCGGCAACGGCTATGTCATCGAAGCCGGCCACCGACGCACCCGCATGGCCATCGCCGCCGGCATCGAGGAAATCGATGTCATCGTCGTCGAGGCGGCCAACGACAACGGCGCCATGCGCTCGATGATCGAAAACATCGCGCGCGAACCGCTCAACCCAGTCGACCAATGGCGCGGCATCGAGCGCCTCGTTGCTCTCGGCTGGACCGAGGAGGCGATCGCGATTGCGCTGGCATTGCCGGTCAGACAGATCCGCAAGCTTCGACTGCTCGCCAACGTCCTGCCGGCGATGCTCGCCCACATGGCCAAGGGCGACATGCCGAACGAGCAGCAGCTTCGCACGATTTCCGCGGCGTCGCTCGACGAGCAGAAGGAAGTCTGGAAGGCCCACAAGCCGAAGAAGGGTGACACAGCATCCTGGTGGGCGATCGCAAACGGCCTCACCAAGACCCGCATGTTTGCGCGCGATGCGAGTTTCGGCGACGATCTTCGCCAGGCCTATGGCATCGAGTGGGCGGAAGACCTGTTCGGACCCGCCGACGAGGATAACCTCTACACGACGAACGTCGAAGCATTCCTCGGTGCGCAGCAGGAGTGGATGAGCAGCAATCTCCCGAAGAAGGGCGCCATCGTCGAGGTCAACAATTGGGGCCAGCCGCAACTGCCGCCGAAGGCGGAGCGTATCTATGGCAAGCCCGGCAAGGGCGATTGCACCGCCATGTTTCTCGATCGTGAGGGCAAGGTGCAGTCTGCCCATTTTCGGATGCCGGAAGCCAGACAAGCGAAAGGCAAGGGCGATCCGACCGCGCCCGGCGGCGAGGACGGAAACGAGGCCATCAACGTTTCAGCCAAGACCCGGCCGGACGTGACCCGAAACGGCATCGACATGATCGGCGATTTCCGCACCGGCGCGCTGCACGAGGCGCTGGCACGGGCTCCGATCGAGGACGATACGCTCATGGCAATGCTGGTGCTTGCGTTTGCCGGGCAGAACGTCTCGGTCGACTCCGGCTCCGAAGTCTCCGGGCATCTCTATGGGTCCAGGCGGTTCGCCCGGCACGTCGTCCGGCTGATCGGTGAAAGCGGCAAGCTGGAGTTCGACATGGATACGCTTCGCGTCGTGGCGAGGTTGACCCTGATCGACGCGCTGTCGGCCCGCACCAATCGTTCGGATAGCGGCGTCGTTGTCCGGGTCGCCGGCGATGCCATCGGTGCCGACGCTTATCTTCCGAACATGGGCACGGAGGAGTTCCTCACGTGCCTCTCTCGCCCGGCATTGGAAGCGTCCTGCGGCGGCACGAGTGTCGTTCCCTGCCCGCGCGTCCGGGACACCCGCGCTGCCCTTGTCGAGCACTTCAAGGAAGAGCGCTTCGTGCATCAGTCTGCCCTCTTCGCGCCCGATGACGCGAAGCTGGCCGAGTGGCTTGCCAAGAACATGGAACATGGTGGCGAGGACGGCGAAGCCCCCGCCGACGGGCCGGTCGGCGGCATCGAGGACGGCGCCGTTGATGAGGCTGAGCCGTCGGTCGAGGACGAAGCGGAGGCCAATCCGCGTGTTCCGGAAGCCGAGGACGACGGCAACGCGGCAGACGCCGAGCACGAAGAGTTGGACGAAGCCGACGCTGACGCCAGCGCCAATGGCCTCGAGACCGCTTACGGGATCGCCGCCGAGTAGCAATCTCCTCACTTCATTTCGACCGATATCGCCGCCGGCCATCACCGGCGGCGGCTTTGTTTCCACACTCAAAACAGGAGAACGAAGATGTCTGCGTCTTTGGTTTATGAGCTCGCCCCGAGCGGCTCGATCGTCGCCTGGGGCGACGGCACGCCTCGCCCGCCCGAACGCCAAAGGAAGAAGCTCGCCGCAGGGAAAGCCCCTACAGCAAGGGCGGCTGATCCGCTGACCTGCCACGTTGTGTTAGTCCATTTGGGACTGGAACTGGTTGCGCCTGCCTAATTCATCAGCGAGATCGGTACCTTATTGCCGATTGCACCACGAGGCCGTTCTTCGTTGTAGTATCTACGCCGATCCTCCATCTTTTCGCGCGCATCCGCAAGTGTCAGGAACCAATGCTGGTTCAGACATTCCGCGCGGAAGCGGCCATTGAACGCTTCAATGAACGCATTATCGGTCGGCTTGCCTGGGCGTGAGAAGTCCAAGGTCACCCCCTTGGCGTAGGCCCAAAGGTCAAGATCGCGGGATACGAACTCCGTCCCCCGTCGACCCGGATCGTCTTCCGATAGCCGACGTTCCGGCACACCCGTTCCAAGGTTTGCACGAATGCTGGGGTTGCTTGCGGCGCTAGAAGATCGTGTATCAAGTCATCCGCGTTTCGGGCGGAGGGATAGGCGTGACCGCAGTTAGGTCGGGTCTTCTTCTGCCCGGCATGGTGACGGCGCGGCGAGAGACAAGCCGCCATATCGATTGCATTAGCCGGCAGATCAGGGGTCGGGCCGAGCGCATCACGGTTACTGAGAACGCCAAGGTCCACTCGCACCGTCGGGCGAGTCGCGTCCGGCCAAGGAACAGCTGTTTCAGAATCACGTCGAGCGGCTCATCTTCCAGCGGCGGACGGGAAATCGCCGCTCCTGGCTCGCAAACTCGAACGCCAGGAGTCGACGATAGCCACAATGTGTATGGCCCCCGGCGATGACTCGGGACGGTGTGGCGGCGTGAGCCCAACCGGAGCGCGGGCTTTCGTGGCGGCTGATCCGAGCTGGAGGAGGAATGCGGGCTGTCGGTCGCAAGGGGTTCTCTCCCCGGGGTTTCGGAGTCATAGCCCGGCTCCCGCCGGTCGGCCCTTCGTTTTCGCTGCGGTCTGAACCGGCGGCCGGTCGTTTCAAGGCCGCTGGCGCGCCGCGGAGCGGCCGGTGCAGCCTTCCTCGCAAAACGGGTTCGCGCCCTTCGCAGGGCTTTACCCCCGCTTGTCCGCAAACCCGTTTCGCTCTTCCAGCCGTCCCGGACCTGTGAAAGCGCCCGTCCTCAGCCGGTTCCTGTCGACCGCATCGAAGGGCAGACCGGCAGGGGCCGGAGCCGCTTCGGTGGAAACCACGAAAGGAAGATCCCATGGCCAAGCCCGTAACGACTCGATCCGCAGCCCGCGTCGTGCCGCTCCGCAAGGGCGCCACCCTCGAAATGGTGAGGTTCACTTGCCCGGACACCGCGCAGGCAATGCTGATCGCCGAGAGTTTCGGGACCGCGGTGGTCGACAGCGATGGCATCCGTGAACTCCACGAGCGCCTGATAATCGAAACCGCCGACAGCCTCTCGAACGGCCTCGGCGAGAAGGCGATGCAGATCCATCTCCAGCGCATCGTCGGAGCCTATGTCGGCTCGGCGCACGGAGCCGGCCAGTTCTACAGCCGGGCAGTCTCCGAGGCGCGAGACGCCACCGCCAAGTCGGCAAACGATGCCCGTGACGAGGATCTCGATGGCCCGGTCGGCTACGATAGCGCCGCCCAGCGAAAACGCGAGTTCGCGGCCGACATGGGCATTCAGTCCCACGCGCTGCGGATGGCCGCTGAGGGTGCCGTCGCAGCCTACGGCCAAGTCATCGGCGAAGCCTGGAAGCCTTTCGACCGCCCAGTCGATAATCCAGGCCACTCGCTCGACCGCAAGGCGGCCGAGGCGCAGCTGGCGGCTCTCGGTTGAGCAGCGTTTGGCGGAGCTTCGGCTCGCCCATTTCCCTCTCTCTTAATTCTCGGGCCGGTTCCTTTGGGACCGGCCTTTTCCATGTCAGGGGGAGGAAAGGAAGGACAAGGACCCTGCCCGCCACGCCGGCCCCGTCCCGGTCGGCGGTCCTGCAGGAGCCGGCGGTCAGCCGCAACGGCTTCGCCGTCCTCCACTCCGTTCTGGCCGTTCCGGTGCCGCGAGCCGCCTGATCGCTCCTGCCTTCGGACCTCCGCGACGGGGTCGCGATGGCGCGGCCTCAAACGAAGGATAAGGACATGAGCAGGAAAGCCGAAGGCGAACGCGCCGACATCTATGCGCGGATCACGGATAGGATCGTCACCGACCTTGAAAAGGGCGTAAAACCCTGGATGAAGCCATGGCACGCGGCCAACACCAATGGCCGGATTACCCGGCCGCTGCGCCACAACGGTCAGCCCTATTCGGGCATGAACATTCTCTTGTTATGGTCGGAGGGGATGGCGCGCGGCTTCACTTCACCCATGTGGATGACCTTCAAGCAGGCGCTTGAACTGGGGGCGGCGGTGCGAAAGGGCGAGACCGGTTCAACCGTCGTCTTCGCCAGCCGCTTCACCAAGTCCGAGGCGGACGGCAATGGTGGAGAAGTCGACCGGGAGATCCCGTTCCTGAAAGCATACACGGTCTTCAATGTCGAGCAGATCGATGGGCTGCCCGAACACTATCATCACCCACCGACCCCGGTGCTCGATGCGATCGAGCACATCGAGCACGCCGATCGCTTTTTCCGCAACACGGGCGCTGTCATTCGGCATGGTGGCGCGCAGGCCTATTATTCGCCTATCACGGACCACATCCAGATGCCGCCGTTCGAGACATTCCGAGACGCGGCGTCCTACGTGGCCACGCTCAGTCACGAAAGTTGCCATTGGACTGCGCGCCCCGATCGCGTCGATCGCGATCTTAGCCACTATACGAAGGACAAGACCGAGCGGGCTCGCGAAGAGCTGATTGCGGAGCTCGGGAGTTGCTTCCTATGCGCCGATCTCGGGATCGCACCGGAGCTGGAGCCACGGCCGGACCATGCGTCTTACCTGGACTCGTGGCTGAAGGTTCTATCTGACGACAAGCGGACTATCTTCCGAGCCGCGGCGCATGCCCAGCGTGCTGTCGCCTTCCTGCACGGTCTCCAGCCCATTCAGGCCGACGAGAGAGCGGCCGCGTAGGAGACGTCAAGGTCGGTCGTTGTCACCCGCAACGACCGACAGCTCTTTCGGCTTTCTCTCCGCAAGCGCATGCTCATCGGACGTGAGGTCCAGCCTCCCCCAGATCGATGGTTTCCGATCGTTGGCTTTCAGCTTTCGGGACTGCTTGATTTCGACGGTAAACGGCTTTGTCTGCTGACGCATAGATCCTCCAGGCGCCGAATCGCGGCCCGACAATATTGCGTTGATGAGAGGAGACAACTGCCCGGACGGCCGAGTTTGTCGCATCCGAAGCCGACGCTATGCTTTAGAGACTGGGGAACGGCTTCGCGGCCGGGCCGTTCTGCCGGGACAACGTACGGCGAGGGCCATGACCAAGTTCCTTCCACCGCTGTCATAGGCCACGCCCTCCGCGGGCTCGATGAGGCATGTCTGATCGGAGACCGGCTTCGCCTCGATCGTTCTCCCGCAACGGCCGTCCGCAACTTTCTTCCCCTGCGAACTGCGTTCGCATTCCTCGCGCGACAACAAAGTTCCTCCCGACCGCCCTCCATTTTCATTACGGCCTTCCAGGTGCGGTCCGATCGTCCCCGATCTTTACGACAGCCATCGAGGCCGCGAAGGGCGCGGCCCGAAACAACCGAAAGGAACAGACAATGGCTACCATCGGCACTTTCACCGCAAACGAAAACGGCTTCACCGGCTCGATCCGCACCCTCGCACTCAATGTCAAGGCCCGCATCGCCCGCGTCGACAGCCCCTCCGACAAGGGCCCGCACTTCCGCATCTACGCCGGCAATGTCGAGTTGGGTGCGGCTTGGCAGAAGCGCTCCGGCGAGAGCGACCGCGACTATCTCTCGGTCAAGCTGGACGACCCGAGCTTCCCCGCCCCGATCTACGCAACGCTCTCCGAGGTCGAAGGCGAGGACGGCTACCAGTTGATCTGGTCCCGCCCCAATCGGGATTGAGATCCCAACAAGGCCCCGCCACCGAGGCGGGGCCAACTGGCCGCTTTGAGAAAGCCGGCAACGGGCGTCGAGCCCGCGGCCGACTTTTAGGGTGCCATACGGAGAGGTGGGGGTCTGCTCATATCGGGCCCATCGTGCCCTGGAGCCGGGACAGCCTCAAGGACGAGCGGTTCCCCCAAAATGCCGGCGCATTTCGGCTCCCCCACTCACCGCCGCTGGCGGTCGCATGCGCGATCCTTGACCCTGACCCACCGCCACGCCGGCGGGCGTCATCTTTCTCAAACATCAAGGAGATGACGATGATCGAACAACAAATCGAAGAACTGCGCGCCGAGCTGAACGCCTGCATCGAGCCCGCCGAGCGCCGCGAGATCGAAGCCGAGCTCGAAATCGCCCAGGCCGAGCTGATCATGATGCTTGGCGAACAGGACGGTTCCATCGACGCCGAGCCGCCCTTCTGAGGGCGGCATACCACCAGCACCGGGGGACCGCCGGCATCCAGGATCCCGAGAGGGGCGATCCGCTGCGACTCTCCTTTCGATCTACCGTCATCGACATCGGGGATGCTGCATCCCGTCCGTCGCCCGCAACCTGCCGGCGCCAGAATTTTCCCCGCCGCATTGCGGCTCCTCGCGTGCCAGATTCTTGGCGCTGGCAGGTTCTTCACTCTCGTTTCGGCCTTTCAGGTGCGTCCCTCCTTGTCCGCCATGCGGCCTATCCCCGCGATATCCGCATTTCGAAAGGAGAAAATACCGTGCAACAGCTCGCTCAGTTCCTCACCGCCACCGGCCGTCGGCCCCGCACCCTCGGCAAGGTGATCTGTCACTACTTCCGCAAGGGGAAACTCGGCCTGAAACTGGCCATCAAGATTCCGTTCTTCGTCGAGATCGAGGCGTCGTTCGAGACCGACTGGAACCGGCGCGAATAACACGCCGTGGGCCGCTTCAGCGACCCCTCCTCTACCAGCTGGAACGCGGAACACAATCATCGTCAGCTCGGCGAATATCGGCAGGTTGTTTTTGGCCGATAGCCGCGACCACGTTTTTGCTTCACGAGCTCAAGGAACAAGCGAACCGCTTCCTCCTCCCGTTCGAACACATGCTGTTTTTCCTGTCCACGCTTGCCGATCCGTCCCCATCGCCGGGTCAGGCAGGCCTCTCCGAACATCGTCTGCTCGATCTCCATGGCATAATACCGCGCCATGTTCTTGGCTGGATCCGTTCGTTCGACATAGAGCTGGTATGGTTGCGAAATCATGCCGGCATGATCGTCACACGGCGCCGCTACGTCCAACGACATATGTGAATCCTACAGATGCGACCGATTCATTTTCGTGAAGAATGGGGCTTGGGCGAGGCGCTGATGGCGCACGGCTCTGGTCGCACCGCGACCGGAGCCCGCATGCGGGCTCCGCCCAGCCGGGTTACGATCCTCTCGCAGCAAGAAGCATGCCCCTGCGAAATCTCATTGTCCGGAGACAGCCGGAGCCTCCCCTCGCCATCGGAGATGGCAAGCGGTCGCGTCCCTTCAGGACGCGGTTCTATCTCTCTCTGACGTCCCATTTTGCACCCGCCGTGTCGGGTAGCAGCGGGGCATTGCTGCCCCGCCGCCCCCTAAGAACCGGGCGTGCGGATCACTTCGCACCCGGCTCAAGCCATTCTCCAGCGCCACGTTGTGACACCGGGCTCCCCGGCGGTATGTTTCGCGTTCTGACGGCGGTCGAAGTAGGCATCCCATGTGGGATCGAACGGGCTCGCCAACGCCGGGATTTTGGCGTGCCTCTTGACTGAGACAGCCGCCGCGCGGACAAGCCCATACTTGGCGTCTGCCGTGTTGAAATCCCATGATTGGCTACCGTTGACCCGGAAATACCTTCTCCTGATCCACCGTGCTCCTTTGTTGGGGTGTCGTCTGCACGCCCATCTCCAGAGCATGCGCCAGATGTAGAAGTCTATCGAAGAGAAGGTCGCCTTCGCCACGACATGGCGGTGATACATCGCCCATCCCCGCATGATCGGGTTCAGCATTCGTATCAATCCCTCCTGCGCGATGGCAGCGTTGCCTTTGATGATTCTCCGGACCTTATCCAGCAGCGCCTTGACGCTGTGTTTGGACGGCGTGATGAGGAGTTTGCCGTTGTACTTTCGCACATTCTGGCCCAGAAAATCGAAACCATCCGCAATGTTCGTGATTCTGGTTTTCTCGTCCGAGAGTTCCAGTCCGCGAACAGCCAGGTATTTCCTGATCGCCGGCAAGACCTTGTGTTCCAGCACTTCTTTCGATGCACTGGTTACAATAAAGTCGTCGGCATAACGGATGACGTGGGGTTTGGCTTTTCGGTACGTGGATTTCGACGATCCCACGCTTGCATCGACTGCGGCCTCAAGCCCGTCCAACACTCTGTTAGCGATTGTGGGCGAAATCACGCCCCCTTGCGGGGTTCCCGCCCGCGTCTCGAACAGAGTTCCCTCTTCAATGTAGCCAGCTTGAAGCCACTTCCGCAGGATCGCCTTGTCCATAGGCATATGCTCGAGGATGTAATCATGGCTGATTTCATCGAAACAGCTTTTGATATCGCCCTCTAGAATCCACGTGGCGGACTTTCGCCTTGCCAACGTGATGAAGCACTGCTCAATGGCGTCGGCTGTCGAGCGTTTGGGCCGAAATCCATAGGAATTCGGGTCCGCCAAGGTCTCCGTCACTGGTTCCAGCGCAAGCTTCCATAAGGCTTGCATCGCGCGGCATAGCATACGGGGTATCCCGAGCGGGCGCTTCTTGCCGTTACTCTTGGGAATATAAACGCGTCGCAACGGCATCGTACGGTAGCCGTGATGCCGCAACGACATTACTCCCTTCCATCTGGCCACGGGGGTTGTCCAGATTTCTCCGTCCACTCCCGGCGTTTTCTTGCCGCGATTCCCCGTCACCCGCTTCACAGCCAGCATCTTGCCGTTGTGCGAGCGGGTCAGCAGACGTTGCAAGGCTTTTACCTTGCCCCTTCGGCCTTCGCGAGTGGCCTTGGCGATACGCACTTGAAGTCGCTTCACGGTTGCTTCAATCTGCGACCAGTCTGTCTGATCCCACATCTGCCCTCCGTGCGAGGACGCACCAGCATTCGCTGCTTTCGCATCGATTGCCGTCATCTGCTTTTCCTCGTCCAGCAATTAATCATGTTCTCTCGCCATGAATGACCGGGCGGAAGTCTGCCCACTTTCGTGTCGGGCGATGTTGCAGCCCGTATCCCGACCATTACAGCCGGGCCTTCGCTTTCTCCGCCTTCCTTTACCCACAACACCAACGGCGTTCCTTACGGTTCGCCTGCCGTTACCGGCAGCGCTATGGGCTTACCCTGTTCCGCATGAATCTCAGAGCCAGTCGGACCCTTCCTATTCGCCGGCAGCTTTCCGTCCATGGAGGTCCAACCGGAAAGGACCACACCTTGCTGCACACCTTTTGGTTCAAGCCTATCAGCACATTTGGCTTGTTCCTTGTTACGGCGTTTATCGGAAGTTCACTTGTGTTGGTCGTCATTGCTCATCCCTTGCACCTCACCGCCTTTGTGCTGGCAGTTTCCACTTCGCCTCACGGTTCGGTGGACCGGTCAACCCGGTGGTTACGTTGTCCCCGAAGCTCCACACGAAGTCGTTGCCAACTTCGCATGTTCGGGTAGGGAACGACCGATGGAACGGTCGGTTTCGTAAAGTTCACATTACGTGTTCTCCTCTCGAAACAGAGATTCATGCGACTTTCAGGTCGCACTCCGGCGTCAAGGACATCGCGGCCCCCTCCAATTTTCCCAACGCCGCAAGCGGCACAGAGAAAATCGGTTCCTCCGCTCGCCGCAGGGCGGCCGCGTTCCGCGGTCCCTGACCCCTCACGGACTACGGTGCGGACACCGTTCGTCAGAAAACGAAAAGGAGACTCTGATGACAAAGCATCAAATCACTGGTGTGGTTGAAGAAGATCAGAAGCGGCCGGATCAACAGCCGGATTGGCTTGAACGCTTGCGCGGAAATTTCGATGCGGAAGTGCATCTTCCCGCCGATATCTCGCGGGAGTTTCTGTCTTCAGCGCTGCTTTGGGCAGTCGACAACAAGGTCGATTTCGGTTTGTTCCACGAGGCCAGCGAGATCATCATTGCGCACTTCGGTGGTGATGAGATCTACCTCCCGTCGCGGTGGTCCGACAAACGATGGCATGTCGGCCTTGAGGACAAAGAGCCTTTCGATCCGAGCGACTGAGGTCGAGACCAGAGGCGGCTTGTCGCCTCTGGTCTTTGCCTTTCGCGTGAGCCGCTCCAGCCGGATCGACCGAGCGGAGCGGCTATGAAAGGGGGGCTCTGCCGCCCCTCTCAACCTCACCCCATGAAGGAAGGGCAACGCCCCTCCTTCAAACTTCCTCCATGGGGAAAGGGGACGGTTCCCTCCTCCCTTTCCCCAAACCCCTATCCCTCTCCCGTGCAGAGAAGGTGATGATGGCTGTCACCCGCCCTGGCACCAGCCGTGTCGGGCACCATTCCATGATCGAGCAAGCCCTTCCTTGATCAAGGCATCGCCCAGCGAATTGCCTGCACGAAATACGGTTCGCAGTTTGCGTCCATATTTGTCTTCGTCACGGAACCCGGCCGCTAGCGAGAATTTTCCAGCGTTGAGCAGCGTCAGCAGGCGGGATTTTGCCGCCTCACCCTTTATCCGTTCCGCCTCGCACCGGGGCGGGCTGAGTTCAGGCGTATCGATGTCGGCGATGCGGATTTTCTCGCCTTGAACCAGAATGTGTCGCCGTCGACGACGCAGTTTGCTCGATGGCTTCCGTCGCAGATCGAAAATGCGGTCGACAATGAATCCGTCGTCGGTTTCTTGGCCAAAGTGGCGAGATCGGGGAGAACGTCGGCGCCGCCATAGGCAAGCCAACCCCCCACAGCAATGATTACGGTGCATAGAACTGCCGTCGAGCGTTTACGCCATCTGTTCCGCCCAGATCTCAGCAGTCCTCCACCCGCGCGCTGCCGGTCGCGACCGCCTCCGGCCTTCGGCGGCTTTCTAAACGGAATCACATTTGATTTCGCCACTTTCCGATCCCCTCGTTTCGCCTCAGCCTATGTCGGACCCGGTTTCATCTGCGTTTACGGAGGAGCTTGGCTCCGGGCTGCGGTGTGGCCTGCAAAATGGTGAGCGACGGGCGGGGGCAGTCGATCCCGCCTCCCCTTCGGGCCACTATGTTGAGGCTCCTGCGGCTGCCCTGTTTCCCACCCATCGCACGACGAGAATTCCCGAAATCTCGCCCGTCGGGCGTCGCTATGCTGATTTCTCCGATACTCTTCATTTTTCTGGATCAGCCTTGCTCGGTTGCACCGCGCGCCGGCTTGGATCATGCAGACTTTGGCGTATCCCCGATCATGTGAAACCTGTTCGTGCCGACGCATGCCTTCATGTCGTCGCGCCGGAACCAGATGGCTCGTCCGCATCGGAGCGGCGCGTTTCCTGCGGTGAAGACGATCTGTTCGTCGGCACGTATGCGCAGAACTTCATGGGGCTGAATGAGTGGTCTGGCAGCGAGCTGCTTCGAGTGTGTCCGCGATGATCCCTTTGCCTGGAAACTCCGGCTCACCTGGTCGATCTCGACCGTGGTCATGCCGCAGCGTCGGGAGATGTAATCGGCGGTTTCGGGATCATTGATCGCGGCAAACGAAATCCAGCTGGCACTCTCGAACCACTTGCTTGCCGCGTCGCGGCCGCCATAGGTTTCGCGCATCTGGCCGATCGACTGATAGATCATCGTCAGCGTGATGCCGTATTTGCGACCGGCATCGCGCGCGGTCTCTATGATCCGCATGTAGCCGAGGCGTGCGACCTCATCGAGGAGAAACAGCGCGCGCCCCTTGATCTGTCCTTCGCGGTTGTAGATCGCATTGAGAAACGAGCCGATGATGACGCGCGCAAGACCGGAATGGGTCTCCAATGTCTTGAGGTCTATGTTGATGAAGACGTCCGTATTGCCGGCCGCGATGTCGTTGGTCGCGAACTTCTTTCCCGATACCAGGGCCGCGTAGTTCGGATAGGAAAGCCAGTGTGTTTCCTTGACCGCGTTGGCGTAGACGCCGGAGAAGGTTTCCGGCGTCATGTTGACGAAGGCTGCGACGTTTTCCTTCACAAAATCCGAGCCCGAATTGTCGTAGATGTCTTGCAGCCGCTTGCGCAATGTCGGCTCAGGTTCCGATAGATTCATGCGTACCTGCCGAAGCGTCTGGTCGTGCTCATCCGTGTGACCGGACAGGCAGACATCGGCGATCAGCGCTGTCAGCAGTTGCAGCGCCGAAGCGCGAAAGAAGTCGTCACGGACACCACGCGCGCCTCCGCTGTCGCTCATGATCCATGAGGCGACCGAGGCAATATCCTCTTCCTTCGTCCCGCCGAAACGACCGACCCAGTCCAGCACGTTAAAACCGATGCCAGGCTTCCTTGGATCGAGGACGAATACATCCCTTCCCGCTCCGCTGCGATGCGCGGAGACCATCGGTGCGATCTCGTTCGATGGATCGAGCACGATCAGCGTGCCGCCCCATTTGAGCGCCGTCGGGATCGTCACCGACGTCGTCTTGAAGCCACCGGAACCGGCAAAGACGATCCCGTGCGACGAGCCGAACGAGCCATCGAAGCACAGCAACGGCGACTTGCCGCCGGCACCCCACGTCTCAGCGCTGTCGGCTCGAAACGCTTGGCTCCCGACACTGTCCTTGTCGACCCGATAGCGCTCGCCGATGACGATTCCACCAGCATCGGGAAACAGCTTTGCTGCTTCCGTCAGTTTCATCCAATCCGCTTCGCCATGGAGCGCCCGCTTGCCCTGAATGCGTTTTGGCTCGGCCCTTGCGAATGCCGCATTGCCGATAAGCGCCACGCGGAGTGCGAAGCAGGCACCCAAGAGCGCCGTACTCGCTCCGATCGACGTTGCCGGATCGAGATAGGCCAAGACCGTCTTGTCGGCGGGTACCGTCTTCATGAAACCGGAAAGCCGCACTGTTTCGCGGACTGCTGCGACCAGGATTGTCCCACTCGATCCCGCGACGACGCCCCAACCTGCCTGCTTGATATTGATCGAGCCGGCGCTCGAAAACAGCAACAGAACTCCGATCGCCGCACTCGCCACATAGGGCAATGCGATGCCCGTCCGCCCCCATGCCAGTCGCGCGGCCTCGGTCTTGTCGAAACCGGAAAGCCACTGCTCGATCCCGGTCATTCCGATGACGACCAGGATCATCAACGCCGCAGGCATGACGGCGAGCGCAATCCTATTGATCGTCATTGCCGAAGGCCTCCACGCCGATTGCCGTGAGCCTGGACCGCTCAGTATCGTCACTCTTGACGCGGCGCACTGCATCGACCAGCGCGCCCAGCAACAGCGCTCGCTTCTCGTAGCGCAGACCGGCCTTGACGATCAGTCCGCCGAGCTCGATCTTTTCCCGCGTGTCCTTCTTGCGGGCGTCGGATGTCATCGTCCTCGCCATGCGTTCAAGCCTCGCCAGCGCTGCCCGCGCCCGCGCCAGACGTGACCGGCGCGGTTTGCTGCGAGACGACGGCTGCCCCTCCCCTTTCTTTTCCGGCCGTAGCGCCCTGCCCTCCGCGAAATCGCTTGGTCAGTTGCTCAAACGCTGCCTGAAGCTCCGCCTCGTCGATCTCGATCTCGCCAAGGCCCGCCTTGAGCGCGATCCGGCCGATGCGTTCCGCTTCCCGGGTCTCGGCGATCTTGAGCTGTTCCTGCAGCTTGGCGATTTCGTCGCGAAGTTTCGCGGATGGCTTCTTCATGTCCGTCTGTCTCCCTGGGTGCGAAAGCTTGTCTTTCGAACCCAGTTTTTCCGAACAGAGTGCGGAACGCACTACTGTGAATCCTACAATCGCCAAGGGCGATGCTTTCGGGAATGATCCCGGCCGTTCCGAAGGAGCGGCTTCCAAGGGCGCAATTATACGTCGCCGGCGCGACGTGTTGCTGAGAGAGCCTGGTGGGGCCGCCGCTCCCGACGAACCCTTTGATTTCGTTCGCAACCGGGAGGGAATTCCGCCGTGGCCGTTCCCCATTTCTCCGTCAGTGTCGTCGGCCGTGGATCCGGCCGCAGCGCCGTGCTGTCGGCGGCCTACCGGCACTGCGCCAAGATGGAGTTCGAGCGGGAAGCCCGGACGATCGACTACACCCGCAAGCAAGGCCTCCTGCACGAGGAGTTCGTCATTCCGGCAGACTCGCCCGAATGGCTGCGTTCGATGATTGCCGATCGTTCGGTCGCCGGCGCATCCGAGGCCTTCTGGAACAAGGTGGAGGGTTTCGAAAAGCGCTCCGATGCCCAGCTTGCCAGGGATGTCACCATCGCGCTGCCAATAGAGCTGACGGCCACGCAGAACATTGCGCTGGTCCGGGATTTCGTGGAGCGGCACATCACGTCAAAGGGTATGGTCGCGGACTGGGTCTATCACGACGCCCCCGGCAATCCTCACGTCCACCTCATGACCACGTTGCGCCCGCTGACCGAAGATGGCTTTGGTTCGAAGAAGGTTGCGGTCCTCGGCCCGGATGGCAAGCCAATCCGAAATGACGCCGGCAAAATCGTCTATCAGCTGTGGGCCGGTAGCACTGAGGATTTCAATGCGTTTCGCGACGGCTGGTTTGCCTGCCAGAATAAGCATCTGGCGCTTGCCGGCCTCGATATCCGCATCGATGGCCGTTCCTTCGAAAAGCAGGGTATCGACCTCGAGCCAACCATTCACCTCGGCGTCGGCGCCAAAGCCATCGAGCGCAAGGCCGAGCAATCCGACCACAAGTCGGAGACCTCGACTCCCAAACTCGAACGCATCGAGCTTCAGGAGGAGCGCCGCAGCGAGAACGCCCGCCGCATCCAGCGCCGTCCGGAGATCGTGCTCGACCTGATCACGCGGGAGAAGAGCGTCTTCGACGAACGCGATGTTGCGAAGGTGTTGTATCGCTATATCGACGATGTCCTTCTGTTCCAAAGTCTGATGGTCCGCATTTTGCGAAGTCCGGAAGCGCTCCGGCTCGAACGCGAGCGGATCAACTTTGCGACAGGAATTCGGACACCCGCGAAGTACACGACGCGCGAGATGATCCGGCTTGAAGCTGAGATGGCCAATCGCGCGATTTGGCTCTCTGGTCGCGCCTCCCATGGCGTCCGTGAGGCGGTGCTGGAGGCGACCTTTGCGCGCCATTCCCATCTGTCGTATGAGCAGCGAACGGCGATCGAGCATGTCGCCGGGGCCTCGCGGATTGCCGCTGTCATCGGCCGCGCCGGCGCCGGCAAGACGACGATGATGAAGGCGGCGCGCGAGGCGTGGGAAGCGGCCGGCTATCGTGTCGTCGGCGGCGCCTTGGCGGGCAAAGCGGCCGAGGGATTGGAGAAGGAAGCGGGCATCCAATCGCGCACGCTGTCGTCGTGGGAACTGCGCTGGAATCAGGGCCGTAACCAGCTCGACCACAAGACGGTCTTCGTGCTGGACGAGGCGGGCATGGTATCGTCGCGGCAGATGGCGGTGTTGGTCGAAACCGTAACCAAGGCCGGTGCCAAGCTCGTCCTTGTCGGCGATCCGGAACAGCTCCAACCGATCGAAGCGGGCGCCGCCTTCCGCGCCATTGCCGATCGCATCGGCTATGCAGAACTCGAGACGATCTATCGCCAGCGCCAGCAATGGATGCGCGATGCCTCGCTCGATCTAGCTCGTGGCAATGTCCGCAAGGCTGTCGATACCTACACCGCTCATGGGCGAATGATTGGTTTGAGACTAAAGGACGAAGCGGTCGAAAGTCTGATCGCAGCTTGGGACCGCGACTACGAGCCTTCGAAGACCAGCCTGATCCTCGCACACCTTCGCCGCGACGTCCGGATGCTCAACGATATGGCGCGCGCCAAGCTGATCGAACGCGGCGTCGTCGCAGACGGATTTGCGTTCAAGACCGAGGACGGAACCCGCATGTTCGCGGCCGGCGACCAGATCGTGTTCCTCAAGAACGAGGGCAGCCTTGGCGTCAAGAACGGCATGCTCGCAAAGGTGCTTGAAGCCGCTCCTGGCCGGATTGTTGTGGAGGTTGGTGACGGCGAGCACCGCCGCCAGGTCATGATCGAGCAGCGCTTCTACAACAATCTCGATCACGGCTATGCAACGACGATCCACAAGAGCCAGGGCGCGACCGTCGACCGGGTGAAGGTGCTTGCTTCCCTCTCTTTGGACCGGCATCTCACCTATGTCGCCATGACGCGCCATCGTGAGGATCTCGCCGTCTATTTCGGCAGTCGCTCCTTTGCGAAATCCGGCGGCCTCGTCCCGATCCTGTCGCGCCGAAACGCCAAGGAGACGACCCTCGATTACGAGAAGGCGTCGTTCTACGGCCAAGCCTTGCGCTTTGCCGAGGCGCGTGGCCTGCACCTCATGAATGTCGCCCGCACGATCGCTCGCGATCGGCTCGAATGGACCGTCCGGCAGAAACAAAAGCTCGCCGATCTCGGCGCACGTCTTGCCGCCATCGGTGCGGCACTTGGACTGGTCCGCGGCAGCAACAAACACTCCATCCCGGACACAATCAAGGAGGCCAAGCCCATGGTATCAGGTATCACCACCTTCCCGAAATCGCTTGAGCGGGCTGTCGAGGACAAGCTCGCCGCCGATCCCGGCCTCAAGAAACAATGGGAGGACGTCTCGACCCGCTTCCAGCTCGTCTACGCGAAGCCGGAAGCTGCCTTCAAGGCGATCAATGTCGATACCATGTTGAAGGACCAGTCGGTCGCGCAGTCCACCCTGGCAAGGATTGCCGAGGAGCCAGAGAGCTTTGGCGCGCTGAAGGGCAAGACCGGTCTTCTCGCGAGCCGTGGCGACAAGCAGGACCGGGAAAAAGCGCTCGCCAATGTGCCGGCGCTCGCCCGAAATCTTGAACGGTACCTCCGTGAACGGGCCGAGGCCGAATTGAAACACCAGACAGAGGAGCGCGCAGTCCGTCTGAAGGTTTCGGTCGATATCCCGGCGCTATCTTCAGCCGCCAAGCAAACGCTCGAACGCGTGCGCGATGCGATCGATCGCAACGATCTTCCAGCCGGCCTCGAGTATGCGCTGGCCGACAAGATGGTGAAAGCCGAACTCGAAGGATTTGCCAAGGCTGTGTCCGAGCGTTTCGGGGAACGGACATTCTTGCCTTTGGCCGCGAAAGACACGAGTGGCAAGACCTTCGAGACCGTCACATCGGGCATGACGGCTGGCCAGAAGGCCGAGGTCCAGTCCGCGTGGAATTCCATGCGCACGGTCCAGCAACTTGGCTCTCATGAGCGTACTACCGAAGCGCTGAAGCAGGCCGAGACGCTGCGTCAGACGAAGAACCAGGGGCTCTCGCTGAAATGACCGCGGGAGCTGGAACGCGGCGGGCGATGACCGCACAACAACGACGAGCGGCTGGAATCATTTTTATGGCCGCATTGGTGGTCATACTGGCGATCGGCACCGGCCTCGCCGGCGGCTACCGCATCAATCTGACGCCGAGCGAGCCACTCGGCGTATGGCGTATCGTTCCGCTCCATCGCCCCGTTGCTGTCAATGATCTGGTGTTCATCTGCCCACCGGCTACCGCGGAAATGCGGGAGGCACGAGCGCGTGGCTATTTTCGTTCTGGTTTCTGCCCGGGCGGCGTCGCGCCGCTGATCAAGACGGTGATTGCCGTTGCAGGACAAAATGTCGAAATCGGCGTCAGCGTGAGCGTGGATGGGTGGATGGTTTCCTCTTCCAGTCTCGCACTACGAGATGGAAAAGGCCGGCCGTTGACGCCGTTTACGAGTGGCATCGTACCGCCGGATTCTATCTTCCTGCATTCCGCGTTCCCAGGCTCCTACGACTCCCGATATTTTGGCCCAGTGCCGATCTCCGGCATTCTCGGGCTGGCGCAGGAGGTGTTCACCTATGTCCCGTGATTGCCTTCGGCCGGCGCTGCCGATTTTCGCTTCGATCGCGATCGGCGTGGTGGGCTGGAGCGGCCATGTGTTGCTTCTACCCGTCGCGCTGGGATTTCCAATTCTATGGTCCCTCGCGCAAACGAGATTGGGGGCAGCACTTGTCTCCGCTGCATATTTCCTGGCCGCATCACGTGGTTTGCCGCAAGGCGTTGCCACCTTCTATGCGGCGGACGTTTGGCCGGGTCTTTTGCTCTGGTTGTGTGCGTCTTTGAGCTTCGTTGCCGTGCATACGGTTCTCTGGACAAAGAACACGCGCGTTCGTCCTTCTCGCTATCTCCTTGCGGCCGTCATCATGGCCATCCCACCGTTCGGCATCACGGGCTGGGCGCATCCCGTCACAGCCGCGGGCGTTTTGTTTCCGGGATGGGGATGGTGGGGACTTGGACTTATGACAGCTGGCCTTGCGGGCCTCGTAACCCGCATTTGGCCAGCTGTCGCCATCGCCTTTGCAGGCCTTTGGCTGTGGTCCGCCGCGATCTGGACCGATCCGAAACTACCGGAAGGCTGGCGCGGCGTCGATCTGGAGTTGGGCGCTTCGCTCGGCCGAGAGGCCGGTCTTCAACGCCAGCGTGACATAATCGCAACGGTGCGGAACGCCACCAGCGACGGTGCCCGGTATGTGGTGCTGCCGGAAAGTGCACTTGGCTACTGGACATCGACCGTGGAGCGGTTTTGGACAGGCGCTTTCAGCGATGATGATGCCACAGTCATCACCGGCGCCGCGATGGTCGACCCCAGGGGCTACGACAATGTCCTCGTCGCGATCGACAGGAAGGGCAGCCGCATCCTCTATCGCGAACGCATGCCGGTTCCCGGGTCGATGTGGCAGCCGTGGCGTTTCTTGTTCGGGGAGAGTGGCGGTGCCAGGTCGGATTTTTTTGCGAACCCGGTCGTCCCGATCGGTGCCGGCCGCGCGGCACCATTGATCTGCTACGAGCAACTGATCATTTGGCCGGTGCTGCAGTCCATGCTGCGCGATCCCGATTTCATCATTGCAGTCGGCAACGGTTGGTGGACCGATGGGACGTCGATCGTCGCCATTCAGCGAACTACTGCCACGGCTTGGGCAAAGCTCTTCGCCAAGCCGCTTGTTATTGCATTCAACACTTGAGTGCCCAGGAGACACCATGATCGACGCAGCCCTGATAAAAGAATGTGCAGACCCTTCTCTCAAGCCCGCGATCATCGAGCAATTCGTGATGGCAGCGGGCTCGGATGATCCCCTCGCCGTCACTGTCAAATCGGGCGGCCGGTTAATACTCGTTCCGAAAGCCACATCGACTGAGGAGGCGATGGCTATCATGCGCCAATACGCTGGTCAGGCGGTCGTCCGAGTCGGCCTGACTCAGTTTCCTGCTGGGGTTGGAGTCAAGGAGCCCGCTGATTTGAAGCCTGATTTCGTCGATCCTTGCCAGAACCTCCGCAAAGGCACGACGATGTTCGCCAAGGTTCTGAGGATCGTTGCGAAATGGTATGGCAACCCCACGAGCAAAGATGTCTTCCCGCAGATTTTTGCTGATGCAGTCTACGCATGGAAAACCGGCGAGTTCGAGGGCGTGAGTGTGTTTCAGGCGGAGGATCCTGGCATACCCATCGAAGCGCCGCAGCAAAGTGATAAGACGCGTCCCGCCGAGGAAGTGGATGGCGAGGAAGCGACGCCGAAAGACGTACAGCCAGAGACGATGCAGGATGTTAGGCATGCGGGGATACGGATCGATCTTTCCCGCATTGATGGTCAGCAATAGCGTTGAGTTCACCTCGCATTGGCGAGGCATGTTCCGGCCAAGCCAAAATTTAGGCGACTCCAAAGCATGAAATTACTGTGCTTCCAGATGCTTGGTCCGTGGTTGTAATGGCGGCGAGCCAGTAAGAAACCGCATACTGCCGGGTTCCAGCTATGGAGTTGCCCGATAAAAAACCCGACAGGATCTGATTTCTGTTCGCTGAGCCATGAACTCGCGTGGTTGCGACCAAACCGCTCATTCGACCAGCCTCGCAGCCGCAACCGCGTGCGGCATCAGGAATGTAGCAATCTCCGCGATGACGTCTGTCAAATCGCCAGGATTGTGTGCAACACCTTCAACGAAAGCTCGCCATTGCCGCTGCTTTTGCTGGTCCTTGGCAAAGGCGTCCGTTAGGGCGTCGGGGAGGTCAATGGGGATCGATGTCTCGCGGCGATCAAAGGTAGCGGCTATTGCGCGCGCCAGCCGATCATCGCTGAAGTCGAAAGACCTGCTGAGGATCCAATGTCGTAGAAATCCTTCATGCGGCTGTTTACTCGCCCCAGCATCACCATTGCCTGGAACTTCTCGGCAATGACCGTTTCTCGCGCATAGGCCCGAAGCCGCGGCATCGGAAAATCGAGCATGGAAGGATAATCCAAAACCTCCACCCCAGGCTCAAGCGCATCGCCAAAACCGATGTCGATTGTCAGGTTAATCCGGGCTCCGCTGATCGAAGCGATCACCCGCAGCCTGAGCCCACCATAATCCAATGCCTCGCGAATACGATCCACATGCAGCGTATCAGCGTCGAACGTAACGCCATCGTCGGCCTCTTGCGCCAGAATTTCCCGAAATGTCTCAAGCATCGGGTCCGGACTCGGATCACCGAAACCCAAAAGATCGAGGTCGCGCGTGCCTCGGTGCGGATTGTCGAACCAACTCATCATCAACATCGCCCCTTTTAGAACGAAGCGACCGGCATGGGGCGACTGGCTAAGCCGGAACAATAACCGTTCAAGAGCAAAACGCGTCAGGACCAGATCGAAGCTTTGCCCGCTTGCCTTGGCGAGTTGCAACAGGCGGGCGCGCACCAAGGCGCCGACGTTTCTGATGTCTTTAGCCATTGGCGGTCAGCGCCTCGAGATACGGCCGGATCACCGATCCGACGCCACCGCGTTCGGCCTGGTTGGCGATTTCGCCAGGAGTAGCCCTTCGTTGCCGCAGCGCCTCCTGCAGCCCTTCTATCGCTACCGAAAGGCCAATCTTGTTGCGATAGCGAAAGCAATCGGCAATCGTCTTGGCAATTCCAAAGACCCTCACAGGAACGCCTTCAATGACATGGGCTTCGACGCTTTCGTTGAGAAGGCTGTCTGTGAAACGCACGATGCGCATAGCGGGGCCGTCCAGTTTCGGAGCCCAGTCCTTACGGCCTATGGCAAGCCAGATTTGTCCGGGGAGCTGATCTGTCAGGCCGTGGAACGCCAATGCCGAAACGAGGCAGATAACGGCTTTGGGCGCGCGTTTGGCAACCTCCGCCAGGCTGTGGTTGACGTCGAGCTGCGCGTCAGGAAGTTGATAAAGACCGCGGGCAAGCCGCAGCACTTCACCATCTCGTTCCATTCGGCTCATGGTGGCAGCCGTCACACCTGCGTTCCGCAGTTCGACCAAACGTGCTATTCCGCGCTCAGTTAGCACGGTCCGGGCTATTTGGCGTTGCGTGACGGAACCGGGCATTGATATAAAAGCTCGGAGAATTGGACCTATTATCCTAGGATTTGTATCACAAACCCTGAGGTCGAGAAAGCCCTCGCTCTGTGAATTCTTCACCACGAACAATTGCCTCGATGAGATGAGAGCTGACAAATCCAGTGGTCGTCAAGAGTAAAGATGTAGCCTTGCCGACGGACCTAGCCGATTGACGTGAAAGCATTGCCAGCTGGGCATGAGCCCGTCCCTCCGCGGGACAACTCTCTTAAGCGTCAAGCTCGGTGGTTGGCATCTGTGACTCCCTCGGGGGCCGCTTCAGCAACTCACAGGCTTCGATGCCCAAGACGGTCGCCAAACGGTCAACAACATCGATGCTTGCATTGTAGACGCTACGCTCCAGGGAACTGATGTAGGTGCGATCGATATCCGCGCGATGCGCGAGCTCCTCCTGGGACAAGCCTTTAGCCTGCCGCGCAGCTCGCAAATTTCGCGCAAATACCTCTCGAATCTCCATGATCCGGAGAACAGCGGCTTGATGAGTATCCTACCACGGAGTATTCTCTACAGCACAAGCGAGGGTCGAATCCTTTTGAGCAAATAAGCAAGACAGTGTCGTTCAAGTCCCTGCACTCTTCGACGTCGGTATGGAGAGGCGCGAGATGAAATCGCACAGGACCCAGATGATGCTCAGCGGATATTGTGGTGCCGCTCAACAGATATTAAGGCCGCAACCTTAGGTTCGGGCAACAGAATGAAGTTTGGGAGAAGCGGATGAACGATGTGGGCTCGTCTCGCAACAGTTTGACGCAAAAGTCAGAACTAGAGGTGCTGGCAGTTGCTGCGATCCGTGAGCACCGCCGTCTTATTGCCGCCGATGAGGCTGTCTATAAGGAATGGACTCGCGCGAGCGCCGATCCGTCGTTCTCCGCCGCCGTACTCAAAAGCCTGCAGGATGAGTATGTCGCGCGCCAAAAGAAATCAGAAGTCCAGCAAGAAGAACTTTCGGAAATCATCGATGCGTTAGGCTACATCCCCGAGGTTCCACTCGATAAACATGAATGACGTTCAAACCAAACCGTGATCTTTAGCAATTGCGACGAGCTGTGGGACGGTCGCCGCCTCAAGTTTTTCGCGCGCTTTATCAAGGTAGTGCTGCACTGTCCTCGGATTGATCCCTGTCAACATTGCCGTTTCCGGAGCGCTTTTGCCCTTTGCCGCCCACATCACGCACATTGCTTCTCTTGGTGAAAGCAACCGTTTCGGAGCGACAATCGTCGTCGCCGCGATGATCTTCAGGCGGTAATGGATCACCAGAACCGCCCGGATCGCTTTTTGCGCATCCTGCAGTTTTGAAACGTCAGCCGTCTGCGCTGAGGATGCAAACGTCAGCATCATCGTTGACCCGAAACTTCCTTCGAGGGGAATCGTCACCCCACTCCGAATGCCGTAATCGATCGCCTGGTCCCGAAAACGCCTGAGTTCGGAGGTTCCACGAGCGGGCCAATCGTCGGCCGTCCAGGAAAACATTTCCATGCGACGCTTGGCTTCAGTAACGACCGGGTCGATGCGGGAGTACTGGCCTTCGAGATAAACGCCCTGCCATTCCTCCGGATAGGAGTTGAATGTGCGGATTTCCAACCCCTCGGTCTGCAGATAAGCAAAACGGTCGAAGCCACATGCGTGCGCAAATGTCTTCAAAGCACTTTTGATCATACGTTCATCATGCGCGGCTTCTGTCATATCGATGAGAGAGCGAAGGTCACCGTCCACTAACTTTTCCTCCTTTTGCGACGGTGCAAGCCTCCCACTCGTGGCGCCGTTCTGACGCCGCGAGGTACTGGTTGGTACCGTTCGGCTAGCCGGAGCCACATGGGACATTGGACCATACGGCGGTTGCTTCTACGCGAAGCAGATCCACGTTCGTTGCATCCCTTAGGTCTATTCACCTCTGCCGAGTATTCAACTCTTTCTGATCTAAAGACGATGATTTTTGTAGAGATTTTTAGTCACACCCGCGCCGCCGCGCGGAATGACCTTGCGATGTTCAGCGACAAGCGAAAATCTGAGGGTCCATTAGCTGGTTAGCGGCCGCTATAGACAAACGGAAAAACAATA
Source organism: Rhizobium leguminosarum (assembly GCF_001679785.1). NCBI lineage: Bacteria > Pseudomonadati > Pseudomonadota > Alphaproteobacteria > Hyphomicrobiales > Rhizobiaceae > Rhizobium > Rhizobium leguminosarum. The sequence goes on along the minus strand of NZ_CP016290.1, from coordinate 246,950 downwards.
TCCTGATCGACCAGGACGTTGAACTTGTAGCCCGGTCGGATGCGAATTGTCGGCTGAACGTTCAGATTCTTCGAGATCGTCTCTTCCGCTACCCGGCCGAATGATTCGGCAAAATTACGTCGTGCTGCATCCGAGGCCGTGTCCTGCGTTGCGAGCGTCGAACTCTCAGGCATCGACATATCGATACCCGTCCCGATGATTGCCACCAGGGCTGCGGAACCGAACGTCCTCCAGAGATGGCGGTCGGCCTCATCCTGGAAGCCGCCATATCCTTCGGCGTCCGTGCCGGCCATGCCGCCGATCTGCAGGGTGGAGCCGTTCGGGAAAATGAGGTCCGTCCAGACGAGGAGAACGCGCTCCTGACCGAAGGACACCTTGGAATCGTAACGGCCGAACAGCTTTGCGCCTTGTGGGATGAGAAGGCGATAGCCGGTGGCGCTGTCGTAGACATTCTGGCTGACCTGAGCTGTAATTCGCCCTGGCAGGTCGGAATTGAGGCCGGTGATCAATGTCGCCGGGACGACCGAACCGCGCTTCAATTCATTGGGTGACATCTGTGGCACGACTTGGTTTGGCAGGTAGCCGAGATCCTTGATGTCTTGGTTGAAAAAATCCTCTTTCGACGTCTGCCCGTTCTGATCGACGTTCTGTCCCATCAGGCTGGATTTCATGGCCGCGGCGTAAAGGTCTGACGCGCTGTTTGCTGCGACGTTTGTCGGCTGGCGGCCCGTGTCATTGGTGGAGCTTGCAGCCTTCTCGACATCGGAGATGTCGACCTTCAGTGGCGAATCGAGCGCCGTGGAACGGGCCTGGAGACGCGCCATCCGCTGGCGTTGTGCCTCGCGCATATATTGCTCATCCTGCTCTCGCTTCAGCCGAGCCTTCCACTCCTCTTCGGATTCGAGCCTTTGTCGGCGATCTTGTCGATCTGTCGGTTGGCGCTCGACGACCGGTTCCTGCTTTTCCTCTTTCTCGATGACGACGGGTGTCGGCTGAAACACCTCCTGCTTTTCTGGGTCACCGATAATGCCGTCCGTGACACCCCGCTTAAGCTGGTCGCCGAAACTGGTCGCAGGGCTATTGGAAGCACCCTCGATGTCGCCACGATTGAAGGAAAGCCCGCGCAGCGACAGACCGATCACGACGATGCTAACGAACAGCACGATGACAATGATGGCGACGATGATCGGCAGGCGGTTGAGCCGCCGCATGCCCTGCTGATCGTCGGCTTGGCTCGGCGTGCCAAGCTGGAGCGACTGGACCATGTTTATCTCCGTCAGTTGCGCTGCATGATCGAAAGCGGACTGGCCGGCGTGGCACCGGCCGCCGTCGGCGTATAAGCGCGGGCGAGAGCAATGGCAGGTGTCGAGACGCGGGCTAAAACTTGTCCGTCGAAGCCCTCGATTGCATAAGCAAGCTCGACCGGCTTGATGTCTTTGGCGACTTTGCCGTCCGTGACCACTGTGTAGCCCCACCCCTTCAGCGCCGCCTCGAGGGCGGATGCGAATTCCGACGTGTCCGTTTCCATTTTGATCGTCGTCGTAGCACCGGCGGGGCTGATCTGTTCAGCCAGACGGCTTGCCATGTCGCCCGCGATGGCGCTAGCAGCCGGTCCGGTGACGGCCACCGGGGTCGAGCTGGTGGTCAGTGCGTCGTCGGCCGTTTGGCAGCCGGAGAGCAGCGCGGCCGCGATGAAGAATGCGAACAGCTTTCGCATGGTTCAGCCTCCCCGCCGGATGGTGATCTTCTGCTGCCGCCAACCGACGCCGGAAATGAGGATCGCCTTGTCGATCGCATAGTCGACGGTCATCATGTCGTTCTTCATCCGGTAATTGACGATGCGATTTTGACCGCCGGAGACGACGAAGAGCACAGGTGCATCCTGACCGGAGATCGACTTCGGGAACTGGATGTAGGTCTTCACCCCGTCAGAATAGACCCGCTTCGGTTTCCAGGGCGCGCTCCCGCTCACCGAGTAGGAGAAGTTCAGTTTGTCCGGCGCTGTGCCCGGAATGCCGCCCGTTTCGAGACGGGCGTTTATGTCGGCGAGCTTGCTGGGCACGTCTTCCGGATATTCGAAGCCAATGCGCGCCATGTACTGGCTGGGATGGGATTTGAGCTGGATGTGATAGGTTCGACGTGACGTGGTGACGACCATCGAGGTGAGAAGCCCTGGCTCAGATGGTTTGACGATGAGATGGATGGCCTGTCCGCCTGTCGCACCCGAGGTGGCTGGCTCTACCTTCCAGCGCACGGTGTCGCCGACGAGGACATCGCGAACGATCTCGCCACCCTGAAGTTCGATGTCGCAGACCTGCAAAGGCGAGCAGACGACGGAAGGTTGCGTTTCGCCGAACAGGAAGATCACCTTTCCGTCCGGTCCCGTCGCGACCAGTCCCGACGTGCCGCGCCACTTCCTGGAAAGATTTGTTCCTTTCACCTCGTTACTCGTCATGTTTTGCGCCTGCGCGCCCGCCGCAACCAAGAGTCCGGCCATGCAGCCGGCGGCTGCGATCAATTCCGTTTTTTTCATTGAAAGAATCCCTGCCCTTAAAGCTGTGCCGTCCAGTCGAAATCCCGGACATAGAGGCCGATCGGATTGAGGCGGATCGTCGCCTCATCCTGTGGCGCGGTGAGCGTCACCGTTGCGATGCCACGGAACCGGCGTGTGCCGGTTTCCTTGCCCTTGCGATCCCGCTCGTATTCCGTCCAGTCGATCTGATAGGTCTGGTTCGAAAGCGCCACGATGTTGTTGACCTCGATGGCAACCGTCGAGGACTTCGCCTTCTCGAATGGAGAATTGCCTCGAAACGAGGCGTTGACCTTCTCCGTCGACGGATCGGACGTGCGCAGAAGGGCGTAGGTGCGGTCGATGTATTGCTTCTGCACCACTGCATCCGGCGTGATCGAGCGAAAGCTCGTGACGAAGTTGCCAAGTGTGGCGCGCACCACGCGGACATCGGCATACTCGATCTGCTCCGGAAAGCCTGCCGTGACTGCGGTTCCGAGCTTGTCGACCTCGACGATGTAAGGCACGAGCCTCACCTGCGTGCTCAGATACATCGCGTAGCTGAAGCCGATGACGGCCATGACCAGGCCGAGGACACCAACAATGCGCCATGCGGCTGCGGCCTTCACATAGGAGCCATAGCGTTCGCTCCATTCCTGGCGGGCGGCAAGATACGGGTTTTCCGGGGCGCGGTTCGCTGCCATTTTGATTCTTCCCTTGTCTCGATTACGGTTTGTCGTTGCGTTCGGGAGGAGGCTTCAGTCCGCTATGACCGCCGCGCTGTTCATCGAGCTTGGCATTGGCCAGTCCGAGAATGGACCCGGCATAAGCGCCCGGAGAGCCGATAGCCTTTTCCTTCGCGGCTGATCCGGCTGCCTGGGCGCCGGAACTGAAGCTCGCGCCTACGCCGCGAAGAGCGGCACCTGCGACGGATGAACCGCCAGCTCGTGCGGCTTGCGCGGCCGCAAAACCCGCTCCGGCAGCACCGGCGGCGAGGAAGCCAGCACCGGCGGCGAAGGACGTCGCCTGTCCGCCGTGGCGGATCGATTCCATCCCTCCGGAAACCGATGCGCCTTGAACGACACCCTGCATGATGTTTGGGACGTACATCGCGATGATGAAGACAACGACGGCAATTCCAGCGATGGCAAGAGCGGTCTGAAACTGGTCGCCGATATCTGGCTGGTTGGCGAGGCCGATCAGCACTTCCGAACCAATGCGAGATATCATGACGAGCGCCATGAGCTTCATGCCGACCGAGAAGGCATAGACTAAGTAACGGACTGCGAAATCCTTAGTGAACGACGAACCGCCAAGGCCGAGCATGATCATTCCGGCAAGCAGCCCGATATACATTTCGACCATGACTGAAACGAAAATGGCAGCTACGAGAGAAAACGCGATGACTGTCACGACCATGGCGAACGCGGCCGAGATTGCCAGCGCATTGTCTTCGAAGAGGCCGAACTGTACTTTCTCCGACATCTTTGTTGCAACTGCGAGCCCGGCATTGAACACGTCAGCTGGTGACGCCGTCCCTCCGCCGGCGCCGATCTGGAACAGACTGTCTACGACCGCCTTGGCGAAGGTTGGTCCCTGCGCCAGCACGAACGCGAAAAAGCCCACGAACATGATCCGCCGCACCAGTTCGGCGAACCAGCTGTCCAGCGAGGCTGACTGGATCGCGAGCCAGACGGCCGCGATACCGATCTCGATCGTTGCGAGGATCCAGAAAAGGGATTTCGCCGCGTTCATGACGGTGGTTTCCCACCCCTTCGCAGTGGTCGTGATCTGGCTCTGGAGGGACGTCAAGACGGACCCCTCTTGCGCCAGCGCCGGCTGGGTCGTCACCACCGCAAACGCGACAATCAGCATAGCCAATCGGAGCTGATGAAGTGTCGTCGTGCCTGTCATCCGATCACCATTCGACCTTCATCTTCTCGCCGCCCGATGTCGGGTATTCCTTCGATCCGAAGAACTTCGCCCTGCGCTCCTGAGCTGCCTGCTTTTCGGAGATCAGGAACCAAACACCGGCGCTTCCGACTGCCAGGATCGTTGCAATTGCGATGAGGAGTGCTTTCGTTCTCACCATTCCACCTTCATTTTCTCGCCGCCTGAAGTGGAGGGAACCGTCGCACTGAAGAATTTCTCTCGCCGCGCCTGTGCCAGATCCCTGTCGGTCTGCTCCGTCTGCAGCCAGGTTCCCATCATTGTCATCTGTTGGGAGACGAGACCGCGAAGCTTTTGCATTTGCGCGACTTGCTGAGCGGCGATCTCGTGCCCGACCTGCAAAGCCTTCATCTGCCCGCCAGCCGTCTCGGACATCGACCGCAGCGAGGACATCGTATCTTCCTCGCTATCGAACTGATCGGCCGTGAGGCTCGCCGCCTTCAGCGAGCTGGCAATCGTGTCACGGTTGGTGTTCGACCAGGACTGATAGGTCGAGGAGAACGTTGCATTGCTCGGTAGGTTTGTCTTGAGATCGGCATAACTCTGAAAGCGCTGCTGAAGAACGTCGTCCGCGTTCCCCATCGAAAAAGCGATGCCCTGTCCCTGGTCGACGATACTGCGCAGCTGGTTGAGATCGCTTTCGACCTGCCCCCAGACATGATCAGGAAGCTGGGCGGTGTTCTGCAGCATGTTCTCGTAGATCTTCAGCTGGTTCTGGATCTGCTCTGCAAGCTGGCTGATCTGCGTCAGCTGATTGTCGACCTGGATGCCGGAGCTTTTCATGAGGTCCACGAGCTGCGCATTGTTGGCGAGTTGCGTCCATTCCGTCGCAGCACCGGTGGCTGTACCGGCTTGCACTGAGCCCGAGCCTCCAATCGCAAGAACGGCGGCCGTCAAGCCGGCGAACCATCTATTTGAGCAGCGATGCGGCATCGTGAACTCCTCTCGTTTCAAGCCAGTGGATCGGCCAGTCGCGGCCATGTTCGAATTTCAGTGCGCGGATGCGTTTGAGGTCCTCCTTGCCCGACGCGCCGACAAAGCTCAGCGCGACTGGCCCCAACGACATGTTGAACAGCCGCCGGCCTTCTGGCGTGGCGACGTAGTATTCGCGCTTCGGCATGGCGGTAGCGACGATCTCGATCTGCCGCTCGTTGAAGCCGATGCGCTCGTAGAATTCACGCGTCCCAGACTCGCGGGCGGCGCCGTTCGGAAGGCAAATCTTGGTCGGGCAGGATTCCTTCAGCACGTCGATAATCCCGGACCGCTCGGCATCGGAGATCGATTGGGTCGCAAGAACGACGGCGCAATTCGCCTTCCGGAGCACCTTGAGCCACTCGCGGATCTTGTCGCGGAATACAGGGTGGCCGAGCATCAGCCACGCCTCGTCGAGCACGATCAGGCTCGGCGACCCATCCAAACGCTTTTCGATCCGGCGGAACAGGTAGGTCAGCACTGGCACGAGATTGCGCTCGCCCATATTCATCAGCTGCTCGATCTCGAAAGTCTGGAAGGCGCCGAGTGTGAGGCCGTCCTCCTCCGCATCGAGGAGCTGGCCCATCGGGCCATCGACGGTATAGTGATGCAACGCGTCCTTGATCTCGCGAAGCTGCACGCCGCTGACGAAATCCGAGAGTGAGCGACCAGAGGCGCTCGCCATCAGGCCGACCTGCCGAGAGATGGCGTTACGATGATCGGGTGTGATGGTGACGCCCTGCACAGCGACCAGCATCTCGATCCACTCCGTCGCCCAAGCCCGGTCGGCGTCGCTCTTAAGTTCGGACAATGGGCAAAAGGCCAACGCCCTCCCCTCTTCCGCATTGTCGCCGCCGATCTCATAGTGATCGCCGCCGGCGGCGAGCGTCAGGGGTAGAAGTGAACTGCCTTTGTCGAAGGCGAAGATCTGCGCATTTTCGTACCGGCGAAACTGCGCGGCGATCAGAGCCAGAAGCGTCGACTTGCCTGAGCCGGTTGGGCCGAAGATCAGCGTGTGGCCGACATCATCGACATGCAGATTCAGACGGAATGCCGTAGATCCGCTCGCAACCTGCATCAAGGGCGGGGATTTGGGCGGATAAAAAGGGCATGGCGCAAAAGGGTTTCCGGACCAGACCGAATTCAGCGGAATCAAGTCGGCGAGATTGCTGGTGTTGATCAGCGGCTCACGGATGTTGCAATACCAGTTGCCGGGCAAGCTACCGAGAAAAGCATCGGTGGCGTTGAGTGTTTCGATCCGCGCCCCAAAGCCTTCCGCCTGGATTAGCCGCCGGATCGCTTCGGCCTTCTCCAGGAGTCCTTCGCGATCGCGGTCGAACAGCACGACGACCGGTGTGTAATAGCCATAGGCAACCAGTTGCGACGAGGCCTGCGCGATCGCATCCTCGGTCTCGGCCACCATGGTCATGGCGTCCTGGTCGACGGATCGACTTTGCGTCTGGAATATCTGGTCGAAGAACGGCCGGACCTTCTGCTGCCATTTCTTCCGCGTCCGTTCGAGCTTCTGTCGGGCTTCCTCGGCATCAAGGAAGATGAAGCGCGATGACCATCGATAGGTCAGAGGCATCAGATCAAGGCTGTTCAGGATCCCCGGCCAGCTTTCCGCCGGCAGACCGTCGATCGCAACGACGCCGAGGAAACGGTTTTCGACCTTTGGCGTCAGTCCGTGCTCAAGCTCCGCGGTGGCGATCCAGTCGAGATACATGGGAACGTCGGGAAGCCGGATTGGATGGCTTTCCCCAGTGGTGCAGAATCGGGCGAACTGCAGCAGCTCGTCATACCGGGCAATTCGCTCCCCTTCCCTCTCAAGTGTTTCGCGGGTTTCCATTCGCCGGATCGAAAGTGTGTTGGCAAAATACTGCTCAAGCTCACGCACCGCGTTCTTGAACACGAAGAGCACCGTGTCCGCGTAGGACTTCTTCCGGCTCTCCTTATCCGCATAGATGTATTTGCTGAGTGCAGTCTTCTTGGACTCAAGTGGCCGGTAGGTCAGGATCAGCGCATGCTTGCTCTCGAAATGCCCCTGCTCGCGCGCGAAATGCGCCCGACGCTCGGCATCGATTGCGCGGGTCACGGGGTCGGGGAAATGGCATCGATCTTCTGATGGATAGTCGACTGTCGGAATACGAATGGCCTCGACCTGGATCATCCAGCTGCTTCCGAGCCGTGACAAAACGGCATTGACCTGCCGCGACAACTCGTTGCGCTCAAGGTCGGTCGCACTTTCGGAATCCGGGCCAGCGAAGTACCAGCCGGCCATCAGGCTTCCGTCCTTCAAGAGGAGAACACCATTGTCGACGAGGCCGGCATAGGGAACGAGATCGGCGAAGGACGGGCCGGTTACCCGGAAGCGTTTGAGAGCTACCATGGCCGCCTCCTCAATACCGGCGCCACGGCGACGTGGTTGCCTTGTAGTAGGGCTTGTAGGAAATGTGCCTGATATAGACTTGGCGCATGAGCGGATCCGACTTCGCCATCATCCTGAGCGCCCCGACGATGACGATCCAGACGGCGACGCCGAAGAGCGCCGAATAGACCGTGAGAACGACGAAGATGAGAATGACGGCCGCAAGGCCGGTGATCATCACCAATTCGCGGTCCGCGCCCATCAGAAGGTTCGGGCGCGAGAGGGCACGATGGATGCGATTGCGTCGCAAGCCGGACACGGACTCAGCCATCATCTCCCTCCCCTCCCCCGTTCGGACCAATTGACGTGACCTGCTCGTCGGTTAGTCCGATCGAAGCGCCGGTCGCACCGAACAGGCCGACAATGTTGGTGGCGCCGAGCAGAATGCCGGCGACGAGAACGACGTACACAAGGCGCCGGGCGAAATCGTTGAGCTCGCCGCCGAAGATGAGCATGCCGCCGGCAATGGCCACGGCTGCAAGCGCGATCGCACCCGCGACCGGGCCGGTGATCGACTCCTGAATCTGCTGCAGTGGCCCTTCCCATGGGAGGCTGCCGCCGGAACTGGCGAGCGCCGGTGCGACAGAGGCAAGAACGATTGGCGCCGCCACGAGGGCGGCGGCGATGAGGGTATACTTACGCGACATGGCGCGCCTCCTGTTCTTCGGTGAGCTGATCGGATTCGATCTCGTACTGTCCGTTGATGAACCGCTCGACTTGAATGATGTCGCGAACAAGCCGCCCACGCGGCGTCCGCTCGATCGAGATGACCAAGTCGACGGCCTCTCCGATCACCTCGTGCATCGGCTGCTGGCTTGCTTCGGCGGTCAGCTGTTCAAGCCGACGTAGCGCTGACATGGCGGTGTTCGAGTGAATGGTCGCCACGCCGCCTGGGTGACCGGTGTTCCAGGCCTTGAGCAACGTCAGGGCCGCGCCGTCGCGAACTTCGCCAACGACGATCCGGTCGGGGCGCAAGCGCATTGTGCTCTTCAAGAGCCGCGCCATGTCGATCGAATCGCTGGTATGGAGGAGAACGGCGTTTTCGGCCGCGCATTGGATTTCCGCGGTATCCTCAAGAATGACGAGACGATCCTGGGGCGCAGATTTGACGATCTCGTGGATGACCGCGTTCGCTAGCGTCGTCTTGCCCGAGCCCGTTCCGCCGGAAATGATGATGTTCAGCCTCGTGGAAATGGCACTGCGGATCGTGGCGGCTTGGTATTCTGTCATCACGCCGGCGCGAATATAGTCTTCGAGCGGAATGAGGCGCGATGCCCGGCGACGAATCGTGAAGGCAGGCTTGATGACAACGGGCGGCAACAGTCCCTCGAAGCGGTGGCCACCGATTGGCAGTTCGCCGGAGATGATTGGCTGTTCCGTGTCGACCTCTGACTGAAGCGCGTGCGCCACTGTACCGATCACCATCTCCGCTGCAGCCGACGACATCTCGCCGGCGGGCGTAACGCCGTGACCGAGCCGTTCGATGAACAACTTTCCGTCCGGATTAAGCATGATCTCGACGACGTTCGCGTCGTCCAGGGCAACACAAAGCTGGTCGCCGAGCGCTTCCTGAAGTTTGCGGACGAGCCGAAGGTGAGAGCGAAGCTGGTTCACGGATTTCTCCTTACGCTGCCTGGCTGACAGGGGGCGAGTTCAGAACGGTAGTTGGAGGGGCGAAGCCTGAGGAACGTGGCCGCATTGGCGGCCAGCGTGCCCGCTACGGCTGTCGTCACGCCGATCTTCTTGGGTTCGCCTAAACGATGCAGCTGGCACCCCACGCGGGCGAGGATGCGCTCAAACCGAAGATCGGTCACCGTAACAATCTCAGTGTAGCCATTTGCCATGCACCATTCGATGATGCCAGCGAACATTGTCAGCGTCGCTTCATGGACCGAGCCGGCGCCCCTCCCCTCCGCGAGAGCCGTGTCGACACAGAAGCGAGAACTCTCGATCATCGCGGCATGCCCCTTGAGTTGGCCGTCGGGGAGCAGCGACTGGAAAACGTCGGCCACCATTGTCGGTCCGAGCGCAGGAAGAAGCCTTGCGCACCCCGCCAATTCGCCGGTCTCTGCGATGGCGAGAATATAGGTCGGCCGAAGCGCGTCGAAACGATCGGACTCGCACCCCGCCGTTACATCGACTTCCCAACCCAGGCGATCGGAAAAGACCCGAGCACGAAGCTGATAGTGGATGTGTAGGAGATGCGCCTCTTGGATCGTCCGTGGTGTTGAGAGCGCGAGAGTCCGCATGATCTTTCTCCGTCGTTGTTGGTCGGCGGGAAATCAGCACAGTTTGGAATCGGAGGGCAGTTGTAGGATTCAACATGCACGTAGCGAGGTGAGTCGCGGCTCATGAGGGGTGTGGCGCTACAGAGCCGCCTAATCTACTTGCTGCTACACTGTTCGGATTTGTAGGATTCACAGGAGAACATTCCGGGATCAGGGAGCCGGGCATTTGAGGCTAACTCTCGGAGCGGAAAAGCAAAAATGCGAACAGCCTTATGGAGATTGTCCCCGGTCGTTAACCTTTTATTAACCCTAAACCTCTGGACCAGTTCGGAGAATCGTGTTCTATTTTTAGCGGGCAATGGCCGGTAAACCGGCGAAAAGCCGCCAAGAGGGACAGATGGCGATAGCAAACCGAGTAGAAGCAAGTGTTGGCTCGAAGGAAGATGCCGGCAGCAAAATCATGCGCCATGCCGGGCTTCTGTCCGGGCAATTGCAGCAGCTCAGAACTCGTATGTATCCGCCAAAATCGGAAAAGACCCTGCGTCCCTTTCTGACCAACGAAGTGTCGAAGCTGACGTCTATACCCGATTCCACCCTGAAGCTCATGTCCACCGAAGGACGTGGGCCGATTCCCAGTAGGCTGGAAAATAACCATCGCGTCTACACGCTGGACCAGATCAATGAACTGCGTGAATTGTTCGCGCTGCAGAAACCTGCAGACGCCTTGCGATTCCTTCCTCGTCGTCGTGCCGGCGAGCACCTCCAGGTTCTTGCGATAGCCAACTTCAAGGGCGGCAGCGCGAAGACGACAACCTGTGTCCACCTTGCCCACTATCTCGCCCTTCATGGGTATCGTGTCCTCGCACTCGACCTGGACCCGCAAGCATCCTTGTCCGCTTTGTTCGGTGCTCAGCCAGAAGTTGATGTCGGGTCGAATGAAACGATCTATGCCGCTTTGCGTTACGATGACGCCGAGCGTCGTCCCATCCGCCATATAATTCGCAGGACATATTTCGATGGCATCGACCTCATTCCTGGCAATCTTGAAGTCATGGAGTATGAGCACGAAACGCCACGGATCTTGGCGAACAAGTCCAGCTCCGGCGCAATCTTCTTTGAGCGACTGAAACTCGCCCTTTTGGAAGTCGAGGCGGACTACGACATCGTGATTCTCGACACTCCGCCGTCCCTCGGCTTTCTGACTTTGAGCGCGATATACGCAGCGACTAGCATGATCATCACGGTCCACCCGGCCATGCTGGACGTCGCGTCAATGAGCCAGTTCCTTCTCATGATGGGTGATCTGATTAGTGTTCTGAACGAGAGCGGCGCTCAGTTGGACCAGGACTTCATTCGGTATCTGGTTACACGACACGACCCGAATGACGCGCCACAGTCGCAAGTCGTTGCGATGCTTCGGCACCTGTTCGGCTCCGATGTATTATTGCCCACCGCCATTGAAAGCACCGCGGTTGAAGCAGCCGGCTTGGCGAAACGCTCGGTATACGAGCTCGAATTGGGACAGATCGGACGCGATACTCACAAGCGTGCCCGCGAGGCGGTAGATGCTGTGAACGAGGCGATTGTTCGCCTCGTCAATGAGAGCTGGGGGCGGACATGAGCAAATCCCCTCGCAAGTCGATTGTCGCCAGCTTCGGGTTGCTTTCCGCAGAGCTGGAAAGCGATCAGGCTGCGGATCAACAGCAGCCGTCGCAGGCCCCTGCCCCGGTTCCCGGAAATCGTGTCGGAGCAGGTGTGATCGGTGCTGCTCACCGAGCAATCGACGACATTCGAACAGAGCGAGATCGCTTGAAGGCTATCGTGGAGTCGGGCGGTGGTTCGGTTCGCGAGTTGGATCCGTCGCTCATCGACCCTTCCCCTTATCCGGACAGACTGCCGGACGATGACGCAACGAGCTTCGAGGCGTTCAAACGGTCGATCGAGACTGAGGGGCAACAGGTTCCCGTCCAGGTCCGCAAACACCCCTCGTCCCCTGGTCGCTATCAGATCGTCTACGGTCATCGACGCTGGCTCGCTGCTAGGCAGCTTGATAGGCCTGTTCGCGCCCTCGAAGTCGAGATTTCCGACCTCGACCTAGTTCTTGCACAAGGCATCGAAAACGCGGGTCGCCAAGACCTCACCTGGATCGAGCGCGCGCTGTTTGCCTCCCGAATGGATGATGCGGGGATCAAGCCTCGGCACATCTACGCCGCGCTTTCGATCGAGGACGCAGAACTGGCTCGGATGCGGAATGTCTACAGGATCGTTCCCGCGGATATCATCGAGGCCATTGGGCGAGCGCCGAAGATCGGGCGGCCACGTTGGCTCGACCTTGCCAAGACGGTTGCGGGCGACACGGGAGCGCTCGATGCACTGCGGGCGGTCCTGGTTAGGAAGGGTGAGACGGCTGAGACCTCTGATCAAAGGTTTCAGCGTGCATTGAATGCCATCAAGCCAGTATCGACTGGTCGGAGAGAGCCAAGCCCGATTACAGACATGAGCGGAACGAAGCTTGGCGCCCTGTTGATATCCTCGAAAGAGGTTCGAATTTCGGCTGAGGGTTCACTCGGGGGCGACTTTTTGAAGTTTATTGAGGCGGAGCTCCCAGCGCTAACGGAGCGCTTTGTCCGCCTGCGAGAAGACGAGAAACCCTGACAGCTGTCAGGGTTTGGAGATAAAAAAAGGACGAACTGCAAAAGAAAAAGGCCCCCCAAACGTTGCCGTCGTGGAAGCCTCTCTCAATGTGTGACAACTAGAGAATCGCATTTCCCCGAATTCCAGTCAAGAGTCTTTGGCACCGTAATTTGGTGAGCGGGTTTCTTTTGCCTTTTTGAAGGTGAAGAAAATGCAGATTGGAAGTGTGACGACGCCCTTTGGGCGGCGACCGATGACGCTTGCCCTGGTGAAGCGGCAAATCGAGACGAGTAAAATCAAGCCGGGCAAGACAGCGGACAAATGGAAAGTCTTTCGGGACGCATCCGAAGCAAGGGAGCTGCTTGGGCTGCAGGATCGCAGCCTGGCCGTCCTTGACGCGCTCCTGAGCTTTCATCCAGACAACGAATTGCGCCAGGATGCGCAGCTCATCGTTTTTCCGTCCAACGCGCAATTAACGCTGCGAGCCCACGGTATCGCCGGCGCTACGCTTCGCAGACATCTGGCCCTTCTCGTTGAGGCAGGACTGATCGTGCGGAAGGACAGCCCTAATGGAAAGCGCTACCCCCGGAAGGACAAGGCGGGTGCGATCGATAGCGCTTTCGGCTTTGATCTGTCACCGTTGCTCATGCGAACAGATGAGCTTGCCATGATGGCGCAACAGGTCGTTGCAGATCGTTTCGCCCTCCGCCGGGCGAAGGAAAATTTGACGATATGCCGGCGTGACGTTCGAAAGCTCATTTCTGCGGCGATCGAGGAAGGTGCGTCAGGCAACTGGGAAAACATCGAAGCAATTTACATCGGTCTCGTGGGCAGGATTCCGCGCTCTCCGACGCTCAGTGATGCGACTTCAATCTTGGACGAGATGGAGCTCTTGCTGCAGGTTGTCACCAACATCCTGGAAATGCAGCGAAAAGACGAAAATAATAGCACCAATGGTGACCACAATGAGCGTCACATACAGAATTCAAATACCGAATCCATCAATGAACTTGAACCTTGCCTCGAAGACGAGCAGGGAGCAAAGGCGGTGGACGATGATCGGCCGAAGCGGGAGCCAGTCCGGAATTTTCCGCTTGGTATGGTGATGCGGGCCTGCCCCGAGATCGCGATATATGGGCCGGGCGGCACGATCGGAAGTTGGCGCGAGATGATGGGTGCAGCGGTGGTCGTCCGGTCGATGCTGGGCGTCAGCCCGTCAGCCTATCAGGAGGCCTGCGAGGTCATGGGGCCGGAGAATGCAGCCACGGCGATCGCCTGTATCCTTGAGCGAATTGGGCACATCAATTCGCCGGGAGGATATCTGCGAGACCTGACACGCAAGGCGGCACGTGGCGAGTTTTCACTTGGCCCGGCGCTTATGGCGCTGCTTCGGCTGAATGGCGATAGCGATCGCAGGACGGGATAGTTGATTACCTAGGCTGTTGGTCGGCTGGTCAAAACCCTGACAGCTGTCAGGGTTTTGCGATCGGCGGATGCTGGAGCGGGGAAGGGTAGATCAACTCGGCTGGCGGATGCTGACATCATCCGACAAGGCAAGTTTTCGCTCGGTCCGAATGGGCAAATTAAATGAAGTTGCTTGCCTGGTCCGAGCCGTGCTCTGCTGGCCTTCGAGACCGTTTTAAAAATGAGGAAGAGCAATGCCGTCTGAAACTCGATCTCCGCGCCTCGCTGTTCTGATTGATGCGGACAATACATCCGCTAAAATCGCCGACGGGCTGTTCGAAGAGGTAGCCAAAATCGGGGAGGCGAGCGTGCGTCGCATCTACGGTGATTTTTCCGGCACCCGCTCCAAGGGTTGGGCGGACGTGCTCGCAAAGCACGCGATTATCCCGCAGCAGCAATTTGCGTATACAACGGGAAAGAATGCTTCCGATATCACTTTGGTCATCGATGCAATGGATTTGCTGCACAGCGGGAGGTTCGACGGCTTCTGCCTAGTGTCCTCGGACAGCGATTTCACGCGGCTTGCCGCCCGGATCCGCGAGCAGGGTGTCGATGTATTCGGCTTCGGCGAGCAGAAGACACCGGAAAGTTTTCGCCAGGCCTGCCGGCGGTTCGTCTATACCGAAAATCTGCTTCCTGGCGCGATCAAGGACGAGCAGAATACTGCTTCCACCGACAAGCCGCTGCAGCCGGCAACATCGGCCGTGCCGCTGATCAAGAAGGTACTGTCCCAGGAGGATAGCGATGACGGCTGGGTCAACCTTGGCACCGTCGGCAAGCAGTTGTTGAACCTGGCGCCGGATTTCGACCCGCGTACATTCGGCTTCCGAAAACTCAGCGATCTTATCCGCAAGACGAACCTGTTCGAGATTCGCCAGGCCGAGGGCGGTCCGATCAGCATCCGGGTGAAACAACGAGGCAACAAGTAGCACCATCGTCGAGGCGATAGAGAGCGAGGGAATACCGGGAAACCTCGACGGTGAGTATGGGCTTTCCCGCGCGGCAAGAAGCGTCTATCAGTGCTGCCGCAAAGAATACTGTCAAACGAGCACGCTTCGGCAATGCGATTGATCAAAGGAAGATGTCATGGCGACCGGTACGGTGAAGTGGTTCAACGCAACGAAGGGCTTCGGGTTCATCCAGCCGGACGACGGCAGCGCCGATGTGTTCGTCCATATTTCCGCAGTGGAGCGGGCCGGCATGCGCGGCCTCAACGACGGCCAGAAAATTACCTATGAGCTGGTAAAGGATCGCAAGTCCGGCAAGATGTCTGCGGACAACCTGCAGGCCTGAGTCTGACTGCAGTTGGATGGTCGGATAGGCCGGGTTCGCCCGGACTATCCTTTTTTGCAGGCCATGTGCGCGGTGCAAGCGCGGGACCTCAATGTTCTGCATTGCAGTATTACCCTCAGAGTGTTCAAGCGGTTCACCTCCTCCCGAACCGCTTGGGTCCGACGGACAGCAGGCTGTCAGTCACTATCGGATGCCCGCGCCCCTTGCATGTTCAAACTGCATCCATTGATGATGGGTGCGACCTCTGGGGGATGGCCATCCCCAGAGGTCGGACGGGCGGGACCGTAACCCCCTTGGCTTGAACCGGGGATGAGCCTGGTCCGCCCGTCCTTCGCGTTTGTCCTGAACAGATAGTGGGGAGCAGGTCCCGTATGCAAGGCAAGGTATCGTCCGAACGCACCGCGATAGCGACAGTTTATGTCGGTATCGATGTCTGTAAAGAGTGGCTGGACATTCATCTGCATCCTCTCGGCCGCAGTTTTCGGGTGGCCAACGACACGGCCGGCCTGCGCCGCCTCAAGCGGGAGCTCGATGCGCTTGGTCAGATGCCGCGCTCGGCGCTGCATATTGTCATGGAGGCGACCGGCAAGTGGCATCGCGCCGTCCAGCGCTCGCTGCATGCCGATGGCTTTTACGTGTCGGTCGTCGATCCGCTGCGCGCCCGGCTGTTTGCCAAAGCTTGCGGCTTTCTCGCCAAGACCGATCGGCTCGATGCGCGGCTTTTGGCCATCATGGGAGAAGCCCTCAAGCCCGCACAGACCCCACCGCAGGACCAAGCCCTGGAAGCCCTGCAGGAACTGGTCAATGCCCGATCTGCGGCCAACGGTGAACGCACCGCCCTGTCCAACCGGATGAAGACGGCCGTGACCGCCTTCCTGCGCAAGGAACTGACGCGCCGGCTTGCCGCGCTCGACACCCATATCGCAAGACTGGATGCCGAAATCCAGCGGAGCATCGGCGCCGAGCCCGAGATGCGCCGCCGCCTCGACATCCTCATCTCCATTCCCGGCATCGGAGCCGTCACCGCCGCAAGCCTGATCGCTGGCCTTTGCGAACTTGGCGCCTGCTCCGGCAAGCAGGCCGCCATGCTGGCTGGCCTTGCGCCGCTCGCCTGCGAAAGCGGCGAGCGGGCCGGACATCGCGCCATCAGGGGCGGACGCCCCGCACCCAGGAACGCCATCTACATGGCCGCCCTGTCCGCCTCCCGTCACAACCCGGACCTCGCACACTTCGCCGAAAGACTGAAGAAGGCCGGAAAACCCAATAAGGTCGTCCTCGTCGCCGTCATGCGAAAGCTCATCGTGCTCGCAAATACCCTCATCACCAAAAACCGCATCTGGACACCAAATCCACCTTGACACCAAACACAGATGCTCATCCCTTGCTGGGCTTTCTGTTGCGCAAGCAGGACGACCGCCACATCCCTCATTACGATTTTTGCCATCCTTATCGATCAAGGCCCCACGAGATCGCCCCAATTGTCTTGACGGATCTGTTCTTAGAGCCGGCCGGCCGGCCCCAAGGACGCCATCGACGCATTTAATTTCGATGCGGCTGAGAGGATGCAGACCAGAAGCTTAGAGAAATCAGCAGCATCCCCGTTTCGCGAGTACTAGGTTCCCTCGTGATGCTCCATCTGCGCCCGCTAAGGGACGATTAACGTGACCGACACCAAGCGGGCGAAGGTACAGGGGCCGCACGTATTTGCTTCTAATCTACGGTCCCCCGCCCGCCAGCTTATGACAGGAAGGAAGCATTCGGCGCCCCTGGAGTGAAGGGCTGACGCGCGGATATATCAAACTTGGCAATTGCTCTGATGCTGTCGAAAATTCCCATCTTTGCGAGGAGTGCTGAAGGGGTGAAGGTCACGCTGCAACGTAGACGTACTTCAACTTAATCTCGGTTCATCGCTCGCCCCATCTCGGGGAAAGCGTTAGTAAAATTACCTGGCTGTAACCCACTTCTGACCACTGGAGCCGGAAGCAGCCTTCAGAGCATACGCGTAGCGCGTCCGCTGCGACGGGTGGCATTGTTGTAATAACTCAAGGCTTGCTGAACCGAGCGATGTCTCGACTGCTCCATCGCCTCGGGAAGGGGGATGCCACGGTTTGCCGCCTCGGTCAGATATCCAGATCGTAGCCCGTGCGCCGAAAACTCCCCACTATCCAACCCGGCCATCTGCGCCCGCTGCTTGAGGATGGCATTGACGGACTGCGGATCGAGCGCCCGCCGAGACACCGTCCCCCAGCGCCCGATCCCCCGAAACACGCTCCCTTTGTCGATCTTCGCCGCTGTCATCCAGGTATTCAGCGCCTCGACGGGTCGGCCGGTCAGATAGACGATGTCGTCCTGTTCGCCGGTCGTGGTTTTCGTCCGACCAAGATGGATGGCGAGAGAGGGGAGGGGAGGGCCATTCTCAAGTGTTATTGGCGGCTCGACGGTTAACTGCTCGCGGCGCAGCCCGGCGATCTCGCTGCGCCTCCGGCCACCGGAGGCAAACGCGACCATCAGGATCGCCCGGTCACGCAGATCGCGCAGACTGTCGCTCGCGCAGGTCGCCAGCAGTTTTGCCAGCACGTCCCCGGTGACGGCCTTGGCGCTCTTGCGAAGACGTTGTCTTGGCGCGGCTCGGATCGCCAGCCGAATGGCTGACTTGAGGGCAGGGGAGGCGAAGGCGCCGTCAAAACCGCGCCACTTCGTCAACGTCGACCAGTTCGCCAGTCGGCGGCGCACCGTGGCGGGCGCGTGCGGACCGAGAGATTTGAGAAAACCCTGGCTCCGGAGGTTTTCGTCGACCTCGGCCGGCATGCCATGATCCTGATCGGTCTCGCGGTGTTGCGGGTCCCAGAGATGATGGGCGACGAATTTGAGTAGCAGGGCTTCCGGCGCCGGCCAGGGGAGGGATCGTCCGGTCGCCGCCAATCCCCAGGCTTCGAGATAGGTCAGATCGGAGGTCAGCGCCCGCAGTGTGTTGTCGCCCATGCCCTGGTTGACGAGATGGCGCAGCGTCTCGACATCCTGGTCGGTCAGCAGTTCGGCGAGTTCGTCGCGGCGCTCGATCGGCAGTACGGCGGCGATGGTGTCGAGCTCTTCGGCGCGCCGCTCGACGGCGGTCAGTGATGTCTTGGGTTTGGCCACGGACCCTCCAAATGGCAGGTTTCGGCGGCCGTGTCGGCCCTGCTTTGCTGCGATCCTTGCTGATTTGCGGCGCCAAATCAATCTACCATCGATAACCAGTACTTATCGATGGTTAGAACGCCAACCAGCAATCATACCATGTGAGGAACCGCAATATTGTAATAGAGTTCTTTTAGCAAATCATTTACCATAATTTCAATGACTTATGATCTCGCGAAAATCAGCATGACAGCCCTGATGCGACCGGCTTTCGACGCCAGCTGTGGCTTTTACTTCCCGATTTCAATTGAAGCGCTAAGCTAAAAATCCAGCCCACGATTTTGACCTAACGATTTCATCATCGGGGCAGGGGAGGGAGTCAAAGCCCGGACGCCTTGGTGAGGTTCACCCGAAACCGGTCCCGCCGCCGCTGATATTTTCGGGTCATCTCGGCGGACGCGTGCCCGAGCTGGTTCTGCACGTAGCGCTCATCGACCTCGGCCGAAGAGGCCAAGCCGGCGCGCAGTGAGTGGCCAGAAAACTTTTCCGCGCGCTCTGCCTCGGTGAGGTCGGGGCGCACGCCCGCAGCCAATGCCACCTTCTTGACGAGCCGTGCCACTTCCTGATCGAGCAACCGGTCCGATCCGACATCCTTGCCTTGACCGGTGACCCGCCGGAAGAGCGGGCCGTGCGCGATCCTTGCAAGGTTCAGCCAGGTCCGCAGCGCAACGACAGGGCAGGTCGCGTCCGACGAACCACGGCCGATTTCCACTTCGCGCCAACCTCGTTTTCCCCGGACCGTGACCACCATGCCCTTGTCGAGGATCTCGACCCAGCCGCGGCTGTCCTTCGTCTGGTCACGGCCGACGTCGAGCCCGACAATCTCGGAGCGCCGCAGCCCACCGGCAAAGCCGATCAGCAGCATGGCGCGGTCGCGAAGGCCTCGCAAGGTACCGCGGGGAAGCGTCTCCAGCATGGCGATCAGGTGTTCGGGCAGCACCGCTTCCTTCTGCCGGGGAGGGGCAGCATGGGTGTTGCGAATGCCGGCAAGAACCGTCGCGATATGGCGGTCCCTGCGGTCGAGCGGCGTGCCACGTTGGGCATAGTTCCAGGTGATGGCAGACAGCCGCCGTTCGATCGTCGTCACCGAATTCGGCTTGCGGCCGGCGATTGCCGCACCCGAGGCGGTGACCGCGTCACTGCCACCGGCGCAGGCGGTGATGTAGAGGCCGACGGTGTGCGGGTTGGGTGGCAGGATCTCCAGCCCTTGCCGGCGGCACCATCCGGAAAAATGCTTCCAGTCCGAGGCATAGGCCTTGCGGGTGTTGGCGGAACTGGAGGCCTCGACATAACCGCGCGCTCGATCGGCAAGCTGCTCCAGGTGGGCGGGCAAGGCAGTGCTTGCTTCCGGAAGAGGGGAGGGGAGGGTGGCGTTGTGCATCGGGATGCCGGCCGACGGCTGCGACGCGGAAATATCGTCCGGAACCGGCGTGCCGAGAGACGGAGCAGAGCTCGCCTCGCCATGATTTTCGCTGTTTTGCTCGATGATTTGGCTCATTTCCTTATAATGACAGAAATGAACGATAATGGAAGTTTATCGTTCGTTTTATATGATCGACGGCACGTGCGGTTTGATACAATGTTGCTGGCCAAAACTGCGCACTTGATTTATGCTCTCGTGCATGGATTCGCCCGCATCAGCCCCACCACCTGCCCCGATCTGGTCGCAGGCCCGGCCAACCTGGGCACTGCCGCGCGGCCACGAAACGAACGAGGCCGACGCGGCCTTTGCCGCCGGTATCGCTCTGAAATCCCTTGACGATCTGATCCGCGCCGACCCTCAGTGGCTCGGCTGCTGGCGTGATCGCCTCGCCCTGAAGTCCGCCGCGATCGCTGCCAGAATGCTTGGCCGCAACGAAGAAGAAGGCGCGCTCCGTGACGCGCTTTTGCTGACGGCACCCGGGGACGATCCGGGGCCGGCCGGAAAGCTGTTTCTGGCCACACGATCGCTGACCCGCCGATCCGGCACGCCGGGGTCGCCCTTCGTCAAGGAGCTCGCCGATTTAATGGACCTGCGTTGGGACGATGGTCTTGCCTCGATCCTGGATACGGTCGATTCTGCGATCCAGTCCGGGCGAGCAGCACCTTTCGCAGTGGCGGACCTGATAACGGCGATCTTTGCCGTTCGCCCGGATGCCGAGGTGCTTGCCCTGGGCCTGGCCGATGTCGTGCTCTCCCAAAAGCTGAAATGGCCAAGACCCGTGCCGCTGCTGCTGTCCGAGCGCTACGGCGCCGCCTTCCGTACGAACGGCGGACGCGGGCGTGTGCGACCAGGCGATCCGGCTTATCCGCGCGCGGTCTGCCTGGCGTTGGTCGAGGGTGTCGAGGCGGCGCTTCGCTCTGCTGCCGATATCGATCGGCGGGCCAGCCGGCTGCTGGCTGTCGCGCCGAAGCTGCGCACCAAGGGTGCCGGATCGGTGATCCGCAGGCTGTTGAACGAGGATGCAGTGCCAGCCTCGGCGCCCGGCAGCAACCTGTCGCGCTGGGCGGCCACGCGGCTGTTCGAGCGGCTCGAGAGTTTCGACGCGGTGCGCGAACAGTCCGGCCGGTCATCGTTCCGGATTTTTGGGTTGTGATGATGGGTGCAACGAGCGCAGCGAAAACCAGCGGCCGGCGTCAGGCGAAAGATCGACAGCAGGAGGTCTTGTTCGACCGCGAACTCGAAGACCTGCCGGCCGAACTGCGCTGGCGGGAATGGATGCTGCGCGTCGAGGCGGTGATCTTTGCTTCCGCCGAGCCGGTCAGCCGCGAGACGCTGGCGCGGGTGATCGGCAAGGATTGCAGTATTGACCTGCTGATCGACGATCTGAGCGAGGAACTCAGTTCCCGGCCCTATGAGCTCGTATCGGTCGCCGGCGGCTGGCAGCATCGAACGCGTTCGCGTTACGCGGACGCGATACGATCTTCGTCGGCGCCGACAAGGAGCGGGGCGGCGGCGCTGTCGGAGTTCGAGGCGATGGTGCTGATGGCGGTGGGATATTATCAGCCAGTCACCCGTGGCGAGCTTTCAAAGATCTTCGGCAAGGAAGTCAGTCGCGATACGATCGCCGCGCTCCGTAGTGCTGGCTTCCTCGCCTCTGGACCACGCAGTCCGACGCCCGGCGCACCCTATACCTACGTCACGACCCGACATTTTCTATCGGCCTTCGGCATGGAGACATTGCGCGACCTCCCGAACATCGAGGCGCTGGAGGATGCGGGGCTGCTCAGCCGGCAGGTATTGCAGCAAGCCGCGGCAACTGATCTTGAGAATGAGGCGTCGGAAGACGAGTGAGCTTTTAGCACTGGCAGCGACCGGCTGGAACTGAGCGTCTTGCGCGCTGGTCGGCCATAGTTGAGATATTACGCATCTGTTCATAGGCGCTGAGCACACCCGAAAGATCGATCATTGGTCGGTCAATGTCCGCCGCGGGAGGCCGACCTAACTTACAGGCGAGCGCTTCCGCAAACTGTCCGATCAGCACACCAGGGCCACCATCCGGCGGAAGCACGAATCGGGCCTCAGCACCGGCCAGGGCATCCTGCTCTTCGATACCCTCGTCGCCTGGGTGACCGACAAGGCGTTCGAAGCAGCGTGTGCGCGCTGATGCGGATAGGCCAGTCAGGATCGTCCGTGGATAAATTCCGGCAGGCCGAGGTATGTTCAGAAGACGCCGAATGAGCACGCCGCCTGCGGACGAACTGCTGGTCGATCCATAGCTGCAGAGTTCATCAATGCACCGGTCTAGTCTTCTCGCCACCGGGCATAGGTCGATGGCCGATGCGCGGCGCAAGTCGTAACCACACAGGGCACAATAATGTTGCGGCACGAGCTCGCTCTGGTCAAAGGCGGCAACGTGGCTGCGGCAGGAAGGGCATCGGTCACGCAATCTGCTGCCATGCGTGTCGCATGCAACACGGGTTGCCAACCGCCATCGCCGCCGAAAATACGGATGTGCGTCGTCGGCGAGGCATTGCGAGCAGAACTGAAGCCAGGTCGAACGATCCCGCCGCCGGCTGTTGCGAAGCGGTAGCAAGAGTTGATTCGGCAGAGTGTGTGACAGTGTCATTGTAGTCAGCTGATGGAGCGAAACACCGGCGTATGTTTGAAGCTGGTTCGCCACATCGATCGGGAGCCTGAGATCCAATGCGGCTGACCACATTCCCGAATTGAGCCCCAGCACCCGGGCGAAAGCGCGCGCGGGCACGCCATTGGAATAGGCAAGCCTGTGAAGCCAGCTCGACAGCAACTCGTCCGGCTGTGGTGTGGTGATTATCGGCCATCGCTCCGAAACGATATCTCGATATCGCTCGCGAATGCTGATGACCGGCGCCTGGCCGTCGATCGCCGTCATACAAGGCTTTCGCGTAGCGCGGCATTGCGCCGATGCGAGATCGGCATGTGACGCAGTTCTTCTATACCAGCCTTGGTGATGCGTTCCACGCCGGATCTGATTGCCAGGACGGCTGCCTTTGTGACGATGGTGACGACCTCGCCGATCAACCCTTCTGACAGACTGAATATCCGGCGCGCCAACGGTTCGTTCGACAGGTCGGAGGCTTTGGCTATGGGCAAGGCCGCTTCGAGACTGTCGAGAAGCATGAGATAGCTTTCGTCGTATTGCCACCGAGGGACCGCCATCAGGTCGAACCGGCTCGCCATCTCGCTGGTGGCGTTGACGAAATCGTAGATGGCCACCTCACCGATCAAAACTGGTGAGATGTCGTATTGCCGGCCGATCCGCCGCAAGAAAGCAAAGACCGCCTCTACATCGCGGGGGCGGCCCCGCAGCGCATTGTGAAATTCGTCGAAAATCAGCACCCTCGGTTTGAGGTTCGCCAGCAAATGATCCAACTGCTCGGCCTTCCGGCCGACGTCCCACATCTCGCCGCCAGGCGCGCGGAGGCCTTGGAGAATGCTGGCATAGAAGTGGCCGAGTCCGGCCCCTTCGCGTGTCTGGACTATCCATATCCTTTGCTCAGGCGATGTCCGAAGGTGTTCGACGGCAAACCGCTCTGCGATCATCGTCTTGCCATTTGCATAGGGGCCGACCAGCATCAGTCCCTGGGTTCGCAATGACGCAGGTCGTGACAGCAGCTCGGCCAGGCGCTGATGGCTGTCCTTTGCAACCTGGTGCCCAATCCACCGCGGCGCACGAACATAGGCGACCCGTTCCTCATTGCTACGATCGAGAAGAGGTCGGACATGGTCAAATAGATGATCCGACATGCCGGTCACCAGTCTTCCACGGGTAGCCGGTTCTTCTGTCGCATTGGATGTGCTTTGTGATCCGGTGCTTGCGCCTCGGTGGCAGCGTAAGGTTTCTGTGCTGCGGCAGCATGTGCTCTGCGCACCGCATCGCGCAGCTCGCGTTTAGAAGGCTTTGCAGCAGCGGCGATGGCTGCGATCTCACGACGAAACGCCACCTTGTCGACGCTCGAGCGCAGGTTGATCGCGCGTCGGCGCCCGCGCTCCGCATCATGTTCCCACAGGGTCAGCGGCACGAAGTGGCCGTCACGTCGCTCGACCGGGCGAAACAATCGGGTTTCCGGGTCACGGACGTAGACATGGCTGATGTCACGGGGATCGTATCGCACCTCCAACTTTCCAAGCCGATCTCGCTCTGGAACGAGGGAACCGAGCCATGGCGAATAATAGTGCAAGGCGAACATGCTGATCCCTTGGGCCGACAATTGCCGTTCGGTCCCGGGCAAAAACGACAACAGCACCTGCTGCGGCTCATCGTTGCAATCAGGCAGGGCCATATTGTCGCGCTGCCATTCGATAATCGGCACCTTCAGCGTCTTGGGATTTTCCTGGAGGTTGTGATCGATGATTGCCAGCGCTACGCAGCGCTCCAGATCGGCGAAACTCAGGCAAGCGCGTCGTTCTGACGGGTATTCGTCGCGATCGGCCACCGAGCGGCCTGAGGAGCCGGGATATGTGCCAAGAACTCCGTTGAGTTTGCCCAGCAGTCGCTCGACAACGCCCCCTTGATGGACCCGGCCACGATCGCGATAGCGGATACGGATGCCGTAATCGTCGCAGCCGCGTTGGAAGGCGTGTCCCTTGAACTCCTTGGCCGAGTCGGTAACGAGCAGCTTCGGCCGACCGAACATTGGCCAGGCATAGTTGAGATTGCGCGTGGCGAGCCACGTATCTTTCCGGCATATCGCCTGCGCGAGACAAAGCGCGACGGACAGGACTGACGGCTTTTCCAGGGTGAGACAGAAACCAAGAATGGCACGTGTCGCTACATCGGTGACGATTGTGAGGTACGGGCGGCCGACGAAAACTCCGGCCCCGTCGACAACCTCCACGAAATTTATGTCGGTCGGCGTATGGTCGATCTGGCAGACGTCGAGCGGGTTTGGTGCATGGATATAGCCCGGTCGCGGCTTGAGCCGCAGCACGTGCTTCGGGTTGGCCGAGCGCTTCTTCGCAATCTCTTCAACCGAGAACAACGACGGGATACGCCGTGCGACTGATACATAGGACGGCAATGGATGGCCGGCTTCCTCACATCGAGCGCGGATCTCGGCGACGACAGGTGCGAGAGGCGGCGCCTCGAGCGTAAGCCACTGCTCGCGCAGCGTCGCGCTGATGACTTCTTCGACCGCTTCCGGCAGTCGTTTGCGCCGATCGGAGCCAGTGCGAGGCAGCAGTGCAGTTACTTTCCGCTCTGCGCGATAACGGGCCAGGAGGTTATAGACTTGTCGCGATGTCAGCCGGAGTTCGGCTGCCGCTCGAGCTATAGCGTCCTTTCGCGATCCGCCCGCTTCCAAAATACGGTCCAGCTCGCGAGCGGTCCGGCGTGCAGTAAGCCATTGGACATCAGAAGAGTCATGGCCTGGTCCACGATCTTGAAATGGCTTTGGCATGCTCAGCCCCATCGAAATCGTTAGCGAAAACCTGCCCTATTTTTGCCGCCTAAGCTTAACAAGCGCATGACATTTGGCCGATTGAAATTGCAAACTAAAAGCCACACTCGCGAAAATCAGCATGACTGCCTTGCTGGAGCCGGCATCGGCATTGACCCGTCTTGACGAGCGGATCGCTCGTTCGCCCGTCGGCGCCGGCTGGATCGAACGATCGCATTTTGCCGACGCCTGCGCCTCGCTATGGATCGACGGCGAACTCGTGCATCTCGAAGATCTGGTGCTGCATGACGCCGGCGCCGATATCCGCGCGCCCACCCATGAACTCACCATCGCCCGCGACGTCCTGAAAACCCGCCGACGGATCGCATCGCAGCCGCCGGGCTGGGCGCTCAGCGCCGACGGTCTCCGCAGCCTTCGCGGGCAGGCGTGGCCTGCAGCGGCCGCCGGCGCGTCAGCCTCGGAAAGCGCCGTTGAAGCCGAAGGGCCGGAGCCGGATCTCGCTGCGGTCGGGGAAGGGGAGGGGGAGGATGCCGCTGATGCCATCAACCCACTCGACGCCGAGTTTGCCGCCATCGATGCGGTGCTGGCCCGATCAGAGGCCGCGATCGAAAACGCAAAGTCGCCGAACCGCGTCGGTTCCCGCGAAAAGGATCCGTTCGTCTATGATCTCGATTGGGACGAGGACGAACGGCTCGGAGAATGGCGGGCGGTCCTGCGCGAACTCGACGGCTTCCCACCGGTGCTGCAGGCGATCCTCGCCCTCGACGCCTGGAATTCTTTGGAGGTTCTGCAGCATGCGCCCTGGCTCGGCCGGCTGCTGGCAGCATCATTGATGCGTCAGGCCGGCGTGACCACCGGAGCGCATATGGCCGCCTTCAATCTCGGCCTGAAAACCATACCGGTCGATCGCCGCCGAAATCGCGATCGCGAAACCCGGTTGCTAGCGCTTATCGCCAGCCTCATCGCCGGGGCCGAGCTTGGCCTCAAGGAGCACGGCCGGCTGACCCTTGCCCGGCAGTCGATGGAGCGCCGGCTGACCGGCCGGCGCCAAACGTCAAAGCTGCCGGAGCTGATTGAGCTGGTGATGTCGCGGCCGCTTGTTTCCACCGGTATGGTGGCCAAGGCGGTCGGCGTGACGCCGCAAGCGGCGATACGGATCGTCGGCGAGCTCGGGCTCAGGGAGATGACGGGGAGGGGCAGGTTTCGGGCGTGGGGCGTGCTCTAATACGCCCTGCTATCTATGCATAGAATCGGGTCAGAATTCCACTTCATTGGGGGGTGGGGAACGCGCAAAATCCCAAGGTGAAAACTACAACAGAAACGTGTATCCATGACATTGGGATGTGTAATGATCTGACAGACGACTTCGGTGGGTGAAGATGGCGCGTAGCATAGCAGATATGACGCTCGATGAAGTGCTGTCACACCTGATCGCAGGAGAGGTTCTGCATGTATCCGGTGCAGACGAATTCTCGCTTCCATTGATCGATAGCCGCGCGATTCTGGCCTTCTACAATCAAGACCGTAAGGCATATTGGAATCCGGACAAGGACACGTCCATCCAGGACGGTGAAGTGGACCGAGTTCTGGCGGCGCTCGACAACGTGCCGAAATCCGCGGTTGCTTCATCCAGCGTGGCGGCAAATACTCAGAAATGGCAACTTGTAAAGATCGAGGCACATCGCTTTCGAGGGCTGCATCGTCATTGCGCGGACGGGGGCGTCGACCCAAAGACTTTTGAGCTCGAGCTTTCAGCACCGGCTACCTTGTTTCGCGGCTTCAACGGGGCGGGTAAGACCTCACTGGTGAGTGCTGTCTGCTGGTGCCTTACGGGATATGGGCATCGCTCGCAGGGACTGCCGGCGCCGTTGCATGAATGCATTGCGGTGCAGATCGCAAGCGACGGCGAGGAGGTGCCGACAAATGGCTTCGATATACCGACGATCGTGCCGATTCCGACGGAGCAGGAATTGGTCGCGGTTGACGGTGTGCCGAAGGTTGACACTTGGGTTCGCCTATCATTTCGATCGCTGATCGATGGGAGGGAAGTCGTCGTCGAACGACAACTCCAGCGCGACGGAAAAAAAGCGTTTAAGACGGTCGCGATCGGTTTGGAAAACTTGAGTCTCTCAGACCTGGCTCTTCAAGTCGGGACCCTCATGCCTGGGATTGCGGCTGCCACACGATTTGATGACAAGACAACTTTGTCGCAGGCCGTCTCTACGCTGACCGGCTTGCGGCCTTTGGCGCATTTTGGCGCGCGTAGTGGGCGCCTGCACGACCGATTGACCGAGAAATATCCTAAAGCCGCGAAGCAGGAAAAAGAGGCCAACGAGAAGGCGGCAGGAGACCAGAAGCAGACCCTGGCTGACCTTCTAAAGGATAGCCCCGACCTGCCGAACCTTGATTGCGTCGTCCTGCCTGATCAAAGCGATCCCGATGCGTGGGCAACTGGGCTCGAAGATGCCGAAAATAGAATGAAGGCGGTCGAGGAGACGACGGCGAAAGAGGCGAAGTTGATCTTGGGCGTTTTGCCGGCTCTGACATCGGATCAGGAGGTCAAGCGGTTTGGAGACGCCTTGACTATCGCTCGGAGCTGCTTCGGCGGAGCCGCCTTGCGAGGTTTGCCATCAATCCAGCTCGTGGCGAAACTCAGTGAACTTCAAGATGCAGATCTCGATGCGGGTGTAGCTGTACTGGAAGATGTCGAGGCCGAAGCTAAGAAGCTTGTGGAACGTCTATCCGACGCCGACCGTTCGGATAGGTTACGCCTTTATGGCCTCGTCGCCAAATGGCACGAGAGCGTGCATCCTGGGCACGCCTTTTCGGCCTGCCCGGTGTGCGAACGGGATCTCACCCAACCTGGAGCGATCCCCCGGGACGCGCTGCTCGATCAGTCGGTCGCGGACGCTTTGGAACAGGCCAGGAAAGCGGACGCCGCCCTTATTAAAACGGCATCCGAGTGGGAGCGGGACGCGATGCGTGCGCTCCGTGGCATGTTGCCTATTGGGTTGCAGCCTTTTGTGTCCGACAAAGTCCCGGATGATCTGGCGACCGTCTACAGAATGGCCCTATCCAAAGAGGTATTCGAGCAGCCAGATTTCCCGGTCGTCCTTCGCAAAATGGCGCCAAGCGTCGCCGAGCTGTGCAGTCTCGCCTGGAAGGACGCGCCCGAGCGCGCACCACTACCGGGCGCGACGATACCGCCAGAAATTCCTGATAACGAGGGCCTGCGAAACGCAATCAAGAACGTCCGGCGCGCGATCAGCCTCGCCAGATATCGCGCTCAGAACGCCGATTTCGCAAAATCGGCGGTAACCGGTGTAATACGTTCTGAGGCGCCAGAGAGCGGGATCCTCGCCAACGCTCGCTCTGTCACGGGACAGCTCAGCGTCCTCAATACTTACCTGGAAGCGGCGACCGTTTTTGTTCGTGTTCGCCATCAACTTAGCCAGTTCAAGTTGACATGCCGGTCGTGGAAGGCAGCGTGTGATCGCATCGAAAGGCTTGATCGAGCGGCCAAGGCTGTTGAGCCGTTCAAGCGCTTTCCTTCCCTTGTGCACGATCAGGTCTCCGGCCTTATTCTCAGCCTTGATTCACAGGCTACGGCCTGGTCGCAGCGAATGTACAAGGCACAGTTTCTCCAGGCGCCCGCATATGCTGGGTTGGATCCGGCTAAGAGCGACGGATTTACGTTTCTAGCGGCGCAGGGCAAGCATTTGGTGGAAGCACACCACGTGATGAATGCCTCGGCTTTGAGAGCTTACCTATCGGCATTCGTACTGGCACTGTGGCAGCAGGTTTGGGCACGATCCGGGGGGATTTCCACCATCTTGATGGACGATCCGCAGGATCTGCTCGATCCGGGGAACGTTGCCAATTTGGCGGCAACCGTCCCACACCTTATCGCGGCGGAAATGAACCCGCTGATCTTGAGCAATGATTTTGGTTTCATCCCTGCGATTGAGGCTTTCGTCTCAGCGCATTCGACCTCCGCCCCTGGTCGGCGCACAGACGTGTGGGAGTTTTCTGCCGTTTCGACGTCGAAATGCACCGTGAGCCTCGCGCCAGTCGCGGATGAAGCCCGGCTGCGGTGCGAGCACTGGCAGAAGACCGACATCAATGATGTCTCGCTTGCCCGTGCATTCGTTCACCCAGTCCGTGTCCGCATCGAGATTAAACTGTGGGATTTGCTCGCGTCCGATCCAGCGGTTCTGAGGGACCCGACACTGAACGATCTCCTCAACAAGATCGCAAATGCGCGAAACCGAGGCGAACGTCCATTCAACGAGGAGCCGTTCCGAAAGCTGCTTGAGTTTCCTCAGTTGAAGGCAGGCGCGCCATTTCGAGATGCGATCAATAAGGCACACCATGGCAAGGCAGATCAGCTCACACCCGTGGATGCAGATGTCGTCCGCCAAGGCTACGAGGACGTCTTTGCGGCGATTGATGCTTGCTGGCTTGCTTATGCCCGTTTCATGGGCCGTCTACCGCCGGATCAAGCCGTGGCAGAGGCTACGAAAGCCCCAGCCGGGCCGAACGTCGTTCCGTTTCTGGTCAAGCCAGTATCAGTTATCGGGCGGCTTGCGGCTCACGAGAGCGGGGCCGCGCGCTCCACCATTGACGATGCGAAGGAAAAATTTGATTTTGCCTCCCTCGGTGCAATTTCGCTTTTCACGCTTCGCGCGCCGACGCTGGGGCTAGTACCACGCCACAGAGATTATGACTCTTTGACGGGGTAAGCTTTACGGAGCTTTTTGCGGGCATTTTCGGTTGTGAACATCCATTGGATCTTTGCGCCGTGGGCGTTGCGTTGCTGCTCCCAGGCTGCGACTTCGGCGATTATGGTGTCTTTGTTGTCGATACGACGGTCGAGGCATTGGCTACGCAGGACACCGATCTCGATCTCGACCATGTTGAGCCAACTGGCGTGCTTGGGCGTGTGGTGGAACTCCAGTCGCTTCAGCACCCTTCGAGCTTGCGGGGCGGGAAATGCGTCGTAAAGCGCCCCGGCGGAATGAGTGGAGAGGTTGTCCATCACCACGCGGATGATCGGCGCGTCGGGATAATCGACGTCGACCAGTTCGCGCATGCACTCGGCGAAGTCTTGGTTGGTTCGCCGATCGGTGACCTTCACCCTGCGCCAGGGCCGGTGGGCGTCCATGAAGACAAACAGATTGACCGTGCCGTTTCGGCGATACTCGCAATCGTAGCGTTCAAGCTGGCCAGGCTTGGCCGCAATGGGCTCGCGCACTTCGCCGATGAGTTGGGTCGGGCTCTCGTCGAAGCAGACCACGGGCCTTTGTGGATCAGGCGTTTCTGCGTAGAGGTCGAGAACATCCTCCATGCGCGCGACGTATTCCCCATCGATCTTTGGGATGCACCACATGTCTTTGCGCCAAGGCTTGAGATGGTTCTCAGCCAGCCGGCGACGCACGGTCTCCGAGGACAACTGGTCATGATCGGTGAGCCGGACCATCTCATCTGCCAGAAGCTCCAGGGTCCAGCGGGCTCGCCCGGGCGGCGGCTTTGAGCAGGCGGTCGCTACCAACAGCGCCTCCTCCTTGCTCGATAGCTTGCGCTCAACACCCGGGCGCGGTTCTTCGCTGAGCGCCCCTTCCAGATTGGCTTCCACAAACCGGCGTTTGGTCCGGTAAATCGTCGATCCGCTGACGTTCAAGGTTGCCGCGATCACCTCGTCGCTGAAGCCTTCGTTCGCTGCGACCAGGATCTGGGCGCGCTTGATCTTGCGCGACCTGTGGCACCCCCCGCTCAACAAAGCGGCCAGTTGGTCACGTTCCGATTGGCTAAGCTCTATGTGAAACTTTATATTCATCGACACCTCCTTCAGCGTGGAGACGCAGATGAATCCCAAAATGAGTCCCTCACTTGACCCGCAAGCCGCAACGGCAAGACGGGGCCTTACGCAGATCCAAGGCCAGTACCTGGCCTTCATCTACGCCTACAGCCGCATCTTCAAACAGCCTCCGGCCGAAGCCGACATGCGTCGCCACTTCGGCGTTACGGCTCCGTCTGTTCACCAGATGGTGCTGACCCTCGAGAAGGCGGGTTTTATATCTCGCGTGCCAGGCGCCGCACGCAGCATCCAACTTCTCATCCCACCAGAAGCCCTGCCAATTCTACGATAAGACAAACCGTCATAATCTCTGTGGCGTGGTACTAGTGGCCTTTCCAGGACAAACGCTGATCGTCTCGCTGACCTCCGAGGTTTGCAACGGTGACTTCGCTGTTGTTCAGACCCCAGGCAGGACTTATGCGCGCCGCATCGGGATGGATAAGGCCGATCCATCGAGAATCGCACTGGAAAGCATGCCATCCACCAACGCTCGAGTGCCACAGACGCACTTCGTGCCTCGTAGCAGCGCGACGCTGAACAAGATCATCGGTGTTTTATTTGACGAGACCATGCCGGCGAGGTCCCAGGACGAGGCAATTCCGGCGTCGACGTCAGCTATCCTTTCGCAGGTGACCGCGGCGGCCATCGTTGCGGGGGATAGCGCTTTTCCAGTGGCCCCGGATAAGGGGCGCGTGCTGCTTGGGCGAGCGCCTGACATATCCCAGCTGGCAGGACGAATTCTGGCGTTTGTCACGCGACAGGATATTCATTCGTCGGAACATTTCGCCTATCTCAAACGGCTTGGCAAGCAGATGCCGGGAAATTCCTCTGTGTATTACCTTGAGAATGTCGGTCAGTCGGGCGAGGGCGAATTTGTTCAATTTCCGGATTCAGGCGATATGGTCGCCGGCATCTCGATCGTCGACGATATGTGGAAGGTGCATGGCACGATTTTCTGATCATCGAGCTTTGCGCAATCGATTGACCGATCGCCGCAGGAGAGGTGATGCCAATTGATTTACAACGGGTATCGGCGTCTATCCTCGTCTGTAGCGGTCGACCATCAAGTGCTTGAAACTCGACTGATTGAACCTGAAATCAATCATGACGCTGCAGATATGGCGGCTGGTTCCTTCGGAGGCGTGACCGAACTGTGCATCTGATTATTACCCCCAAGCTTGACCAATGACCAAATCGACGTTTTCTCCGCGGGCAGACAACAGCGGCGCCAAGGCCGCGCTTGCTGGATTCGAGTACCAGATTGACGTCTCCGTGTTCGCGGCTCTGCAAATGCTGCTGATCGAAAAGTCCGCTTCTCGCATCGTGCTTGAGCCAGCAGACGACGAAGATCTAGAAGTTGACCTCGCAGAGGTCGGTGTTGGCCGCGTTCAAGCAAGCACCGTTGCGAATGGTGGCAAGCTTGTTATCCAGGTGAAATGCAAGAATGGAGAGCCCTGGTCCGCCGCCGACCTTGCGAGGCTACTGAAACACGGCAAACGCCGCCGTCCCGCCAGCGAACATCTCATCGATCCAGATACGCGCTACATGCTGATCACTAATGCCGCGCTGAAGGGGACGGCAAGAAATTTGGCCGTGGAAAGTTTCATCGAGCCGCCAACTGATCAACTGCCACGCGAGGTGAAGAAAGCGCTCCCAGCCGGTTCTGAAGGACGCATTGGCGTGTGGGCTGGGTTGACCGAAAAGCTCATCGGCCATGAGATCAATGACATTCTGTGCGATCTCTTGAATGTCCCGAGCCGTCTTCGAAATCGATGCCGAAAGAAACTTCGAGAAGAGGCGAAGCTAAGGATGGCGGGTGACACTCCCGGCGTTTGGGCAAAGGACGACCTCGTCTCGACGATCCGAGCATTTGGTGGCCGACTTGCAAGCGCACCAGATCTCGAAGCGTTCGTGCCGCCGTCGAATTTCGATCGAATGCAGGCGCTCTTCAGAGAGAGAAATGCGATTGTCATTCGCGGGCCGTCTGGCACGGGGAAGACCGTAGCAGCGATGGCGCTGTGCGACCGAGCTTTGAAGCTCGGAGGCGGAATGGATCTTGTCACGCTTGGGCCTAACAACGACCCGTCGGCCGCGCGGGTCTTGCGGAACACCGGTCCGCGGCTCTTCTTCATTGAAGATCCTTGGGGTAGCTATGATCTCGAAAAGGGCGCGGGTATTGGCCTACGCGCCGATGATTGAGAAGCGGCTGCGTCAGTTCCGCCGGCCACATTGCGGCTCTGTTCGCGTCGATGAGACCTATGTCAAGATCCGCGGCAAATGGCGATACCTATATCGGGCCATCGACAAACACGGCAATCCGATGGACTTCCTGTTGACGGCGAAGCGCGATCTCGACGCCGCCAAACGGTTCTTCCGCAAGATGCTCAAAGACGAGCCCTTGTTGTCGCCGAATAAGATCGGGACGGACGGGGCCAACACCTTCCCGTCAACGATCAAAACGTCGGTTGATGATGGGCTTCTACATCCGGACCCCGTCCACTATGTCACCAAGCACCTCCAGCAAGGCATCGAAAGTGACCATTTCCGGGTAAAGAAGAACATGCCAAAAATCGGTGGCTTCCAATCTTTCAACACGGCGCGGCGAACCATCGCGGGTTTCGAGGCGATGCTGTGGCTGAGGAAAGGCTTCGGCCTCTCGGGCAGCTGGACCATCAACGATCAGAACGATCTGCTTGCGCGCCTCTTCGGACTGCAGAAAGTTAACAAAGCATGAAACTGAAGATGCTCAAGGGATAATCGCGCGCTCCGAAAATGTTTGCGACAGGCCCGCAAATTCTCTGCGGATGGTCAACATAGGGTTAAGCGGAAAAATTTGCGACAGGCCCATTTTAACCCTTCAGGAGGAATCCTCGTGGGTTTGGGCTTTTGGTTCGCCAAAAAAAATGTGGCTGCGGTAGTGGTGCTTTACGTCATGGTAGTGCCGATAGCCACCGGTCACATGGGCGTCGTCCTTCCAACTGCCCTGGCCTTGGCTGAGCTCCTTCGCCAGAGTATTAGCCTTTGATTTGGTCGTATATACGTCCTTGCCGTCCTTCAGCCGCTGTATTGCTTGCGCCTTATCGATCCCATGAAGACGATAGATCTTTACGCTTTTATTTACGCCATTAGATATTATCTGCGCTGGGTAGTAATCCATGCCCGTATAACTCCTTTCTGACGACGTTTAATGGCTTTGGTGCTGCCATGTTTTGTGAATCGTCTGTCCGCAATACAGGAGCCAAGCCACGTTCGGCGAGCGCGATACATCAGGAGTATAGCGTGCCAACTACCGGCAGGCTGTCGCCGTCATTTGTATTGAGGTGTACTTTGGGAGCCAAAAATCGCAGTTGCTTGTGATATTGCCCCTGTTGGATTGTTGCATCCATAACGATTGCAAAGAGACTACCGGTCACGTCATAATCGAAGTCGCGGTTATATATAGTGCCCTTGTAGTTGAACGTTGACTCCTTCTGAGCGATCTCCATCATGCCGTTAACGATTTTCCGCTGGTCCTCCGCACTCAGGCCCCAACCGTCCAACGTGTGTTTGACATCACTATAACTTGCTGACACGCCGCCCGACCAAAAAGCGAAGAATCCTAAGCCTCCGCTAACGTTCGTCGATTCTGTTTCCTCAAATTTATGAGAATGCGAAGCGTCAAGCATTCCTTTTATCATGTTGTTCAATGTAATAACGTCTGATGGAGTAACACACTGAAGTTTAATATTGAAGTCGACATCAATTTGCCCATGTGCAGGCACTGTATACACCACGCCTATGAGTTTCCCCTGACCGTATGAGTTAATTGATACTCCGTCCTTAGAGAATTGATCGGCGCTAGATACAGAAGTATGTTGCGGTACCGCATCTATTCTTCCTATATTCGTGATTTGGTCAAATGTTAAGATGCGTGATTTTCTAAGTCTGCCGTTCATTACATCCTCCGAAATTGCTGTTGCTCTTAAACCCGTGATTATTAGTCCCGTCCGAATTAACCCAGGCGGGCAGTGTCTTCAGCAATCGCGCTAGCTGCTTCACTTCGTCTTGCAGCCCCTTTAGCAAAGTCACAGCCATTTCGAACAACTCCACTGCCACGTCGTTGTTGCCGATCTCATGGAAGAAGTGGGCCATGGCCTGATAGTATTCCGCCTTTGAGTGGGCTTTTCCCACTGGCACAGTGTCAGGATGTGCTCGGAGAGCGCCTTGCCCATCGATAAGCGTTCACCAAATGGAAATCGTGAGTAGTCATGCGATGAGTCAAAGAGTTGATACATCGCTCCAAGAAGCCAGTCTTTTGAGACCTTCTCAATTGCAAGGCGGACAAATTTGCGTAGAATCAGGCAGCCGGCCTCCATGTCTTGCAATTCGTCAATCAACATGTCTGCATATAACTGGAGTAGGTAGAAGCTGTCCGGCATAACACTGATGCCATCTTCTAATAACGAACGTGCCGTCTCCCAATCCTTCGCCTCTATCGCCGTCCAGATGCGATCGATCAGGGATTGTTCAGCGGAGTCCATTGAGGTGTCACCTACCTTTAGGTTGGGCATGCTTGGCGTTCCTTCATGTGTTCGAAGCAATGCGGTTATCCCGCAAGTTGGATGCGGCGGCCGTTCCGCTGCCTCGCAATAGCTCGCAAGATTCGTGCCAAGCCGGCCGATTTTGCTGACGAAAAATTATTCGCTGCTATTTCAACGAGGTGGGCGGAAAATATGGGATTGGGCGAAGAAGAATGTGTGTCGCGAAGCGGACAAAGGTGACGACGATGTTGTTAATTGGATGTCGAGAATTTCGGTTAATCGGGCCATCTGGAACTGCGCCTTACGCAGGAAGAAATTAAGCGGAGATGGCGTTGGTGCGCGGATATGAAATCGAACGCATTTCGGCCTTTGATGTTGTCGGTTATGCCTGCCTGACTTGACGCCGGACAGACTCCGGGCGTCCACATGCCAGCATGCGGTTGAAAACGATGCAACCGATGGCGACCTCTGTCTGCTGGGTGGCGAACGAACGAGCCCGCACACGTCGCCCGATCAGCCCCTTGTATCGCCCGATGGCGGTTTCGATCGTGAGCGCTACGAACAGCCCACCTTTCCTTTTGTGATCGAGGCCGCGAGATAAGCTCCTTCACCGATAGGAGCGGAATGGGATGGTTGGAGATCGCGCTGATGCCATGCTTGAAGTCATGGATGGAGGCATGCATGAAGCCAGGCATGAGGGAAAATATCGTCGGATCGAGGTGATCACCGGTCGGCGCCAGCGGCGGAATTGGACTGACGAGGAGAAGGCGCGCATCCTTGCGGAAAGCGCGGAACCTGATGTGAACATCTCGGCTGTTGCTCGGCGCTGGGGCGTCAATCGCGGCTTGCTGAATGTTTGGCGTCGGGATGCCGGGCTGACCTCTCGTCGCTCGGCCAAGGCCTGCGCGCAACAGGCGATATTCGTGCCGGTGACCGTGGTTGGCGAGCGAACGTCGCCCGAGACCTTGCCGTCGGATGCCGCCCACTTCGCCGCAGGTCGGATTGAGATCGAGGTTGCTGGCGCACGGCTGACCATGAGCGGCTCGGTAGCGCCCGAGCTGGCGCAAGCGGTAGTAACGGCGTTGCGGGGTCGCCGGTGATCGGTCTTTCCCCTGGTGGAGTGAAGATCATGGTTGCGACGCGACCTGTCGACTTCCGGCGCGGCATGAATGGCCTGGTGGCATTGGTGGCGTCAGCGCTTGCGGCTGATCCCTATTGTGGCGACGTGTTCGTGTTCCGCGCCAAGCGTCTCGATCGACTTCGCTGCATTTATTGGGACGGATCAGGCATGATCCTGGCGACGAAGTGGCTGGAGGCGGGCAAGTTCGTTTGGCCACCGATCCGCGATGGCGCCATGCAGATGACACGGGAAGAGTTCTCACACTTTTGCTGGCCGGTATTGACTGGACAAGGGTGAAGCAGAACCCGGTGAAACGCCCCTTGAAAGCGGGTTGATCCTATTGGTTTTGCTTGAGGAATCCGGCCTTCGTGGTAGGATCTGTCATGCCGCTTCGACACGATCCCTTACCCCAGGACGCTGCGCAACTGACCCGGATCATTCTCTCGCTCAACGAGGAGAATGCCGACCTCAAGGCGCGCGTAGCCTTCCTTGAGGGGCAGCTCTTCGGGGCGAAATCGGAGAAGATGACGACAATCGATCCGACGCAGGCGATCCTTGACCTTGGCGATCTGAGCGACATTCCTGTTGCTGCCAATGACGATGTCGCGCGGGTCGGTGAAGACAAAACCCAGGCACGGCGATCGCCAGCTCGCAATATCGGCCATTTGCCCAAGCACCTTCCGCGTTATGACGAGCTCATCGAGCCGGAGAGCAAGATTTGCCCCTGCTGTTCGTTCGAACTCCATTGTATTGGCACGGACGTCAGCGAGGCGCTCGACATCGTGCCTGCGGTTGTCCGGGTGAAGCGGACGATCCGGCCACGCTATGCCTGCCGGGCATGCGAGAATGCCATTGTACAAGCGCCCGCACCAGCACGCGTGATGGATGGCGGTATGGTGACCACGGCCTTTGCAGCTCATATCGCGGTTTCGAAGTTTGCCTGGCATCTGCCGCTTCATCGTCAAGCCCAGATGCTTGCCTCTTGCGGCGTGATCATCGATCGCGGCACGCTGGGCGCCTGGGTCACGCGGGTCGCCTGGTGGCTTGAGCTTCTCTACGATGCGCTCACCGCCTTCATCCGCTCGCAGCCGAGGGTGTTCTGTGATGAGACGCCGGCCCGCCAGCAGTTGTTCCGCATGCGTGAATATGTCTGCATGGGCACCGAGCTGCACGTCACCGATTTCCGTCAGCGCTGGATGGATCGCGGCGTCGAGATGATGAAGGCTGTCGGCCTCGAGGTGACGATCGACGTTGCCAATGATCCGTTCTTCGGCCGCGCCGGCAAGATGCTCGCCAATAATCAGCGCGACCAGAACCTGAAGTTCGAGCTTCTGATCCCGATCACCTCGGCTGCCAATCCGACCGCCTGCATGAGCTTCAACTACCATCAGGATGCCTTCGGCACGAAGTGGGGTCTCAATCTCGAAGACGGCAGTGTCGCGCACACCGCCTGCGTCGGCTTCGGACTGGAGCGCATCGCCCTTGCCCTCTTCCATCATCACGGGCTCGATGTGAAGCAATGGCCGGCCAGCGTACGGAAAGCGTTGTGGGGCTGAGCAAATCGATGACATCGCTATTTTCGGGGGTATTTTCGGGAATCGACCCGGAAACCTACCGGGCGCATGCGCTGCATTCCGGCGAGCGCGCCTGGCCGGAAACCAATTGCTATGTCGATCTCTGGATCGAGGTTCTGGCGACATCAGGCGTTGCGCCAGAGGCGATGCTGGGTTTTACCCTGACGCAGGATTTCGAGGGCGACCAGTTTACCTTCTTCAAGGTGCCGCTCGAGGATCTCGAAGCGCTCTACGGCATTCGTGCGACCGAGCTTGCCATCTACGACCGTGTCGAACGCCATGTTGAGGTTCAGATCGCGCGGGGCCGTCTCTGCCTGATCGAAATGGATTCCTTCTACATGCCGGATACCCGTGGCACCGCCTACCGGCAGGAGCACGGCAAGACGACGGTCGCAATCAACCGGCTGGACGTTGCGGCCAAGCGCGTCGATTATTTCCACAATGCCGGTTATTTCCGTCTCGAAGGCGAAGATTTCGACGGTTTGTTCCAGCTGCAACTGACGGAAAACGACCCGCCGTTCCTGCCCTACACGGAATTTGCCCGATTCCCGGAAAAACCGACTGATGTAGCGCATCTGCGTTCGACCGCGCGGCGGCTGGCCGGCTTTCATTTTGCCCGGTGTCCCCGCGAAAACCCGATCCACGCCTTTGCAAGCGTCTTTCCGCAACAGGTCGAAGCGGTGGCGGAACGGCCGTTCGGCTTCTTCCACAAATACGCCTTCAACACGCTTCGCCAGGTGGGCGCCAATTTCGAGCTGGCGGCCGATCATCTCACCTGGCTCTCCCCGGATGAATTCGCGGCTGCTGCCGAGCATGCCAGGCGCATTTCGGAGGTGGCGAAATCGGTGCAGTTCCAGCTTGCCCGCGCCGTCACCCGCAGGAAGTTCGAGCCGTTGCAGGCAGCACTTGATCCGGCCGCCGATGCATGGGATTCCATGATGGCATCGCTTGCGGGGCGAATCTGAGGCCGGAGATCTGACCATGCGGGGGCGTTTGGCGAGCATCGGTGCCGAGGAAAGTTTACTTTCCGAAGGCTGGAACCTGATCCTGACGGCGCCGGGCGCCTGCGCCGTGCCGCACGACATCCCGCTCTCGGCACAGCTCATTCCCGCACCCGTTCCCGGCACCGTCGCCGCAGCGCTTGAAAAAGCCGGGCTCTTCGACCGTGAAAATCCCGAGCCGCTGAACACGCGGGATGCCTGGTATCTCTGCCGGCTTTTCGATGCCGAGCCCGGCGACGCGATCCTGCGTTTCGAAGGACTGGCGACGCTCTGCCATGTCTTCCTGAACGGTCAGGAAATCCTGTTTTCCGAGAGCATGTTCACGGCACACGAGATTCCGGTGACGCTTTCGGGCGGCGACGAACTGGCTTTGTGCTTCCGGGCGCTCGGCCCCCGCCTGTCGGAGCCGGGCCCGCGTGCGCGCTGGCGGCCGCAGATGATCACGCCGGCGGGCTTGAAGAATTTCCGCACGACGCTGCAACGTTTAAACGCGTCATTCATTTCGAAAGCCTGGAACCGGTCCAGCGCAGGGACGGTCCACAGCGGTTCGTTGCCACCGAATTTGATGGGTAGCGGCAGCACTGTTGCATGGATCAGACTTTGGACGAGGCAACGCTATTCACTGCATTTTTCATGCAACGCGCTCGAACTTGGGCCGGCCAAGTTCTGTCATCCGGTTAAGAACACGGACGCCAATCTTCGCTTCAGTCTTCTGATTGTCAAAATGTCGGGCCTTGAGTTTGGGCCCGATCACAGCCTTCCATCGACCCATCTGGGTCTCAGCGCGACTGCGCTTGTTGTAGCCGGTGGATTTCTGCAATATGGCGATCGCGGACAGATGGAACCAGCACCGATTGAGGGCTGGCAACGGCAGTCTTGGGAGGTGGGATAATGACCTCCACGATCTCACCAAAGCGTGTCGCCAGAAGATCTCGGGTTGGCGTTCCATCATAGGCACCGTCGGCAATGAACTTCTCGACGGGGCCACCGATCTGGTCCAGAAGTCCTGGTAACGCTGTCGGATCGCCGACATCATCCACGTCAGATCGGACAAACAATCTCACCACTGACAAGATTGAGACCAAGGTGCAGTTTGCGCCATCTTTTGCGTTTGGCCTTGGTTTTGTGCTTGTTTTCCAGCCACTCGCCCTCGCCGAAGACCTTCAAGCCGGTGCTGTCGACAACCAGATGGACCGGACCTGATGTTGTGGCTCGGGACTTTGTCGACGGCAACGCCAGCCCTTTGCTCCGGCGAGACAGGGTGGAGACGTCAGGCACGGCAATATCGAACCCCATCAGCGCCGCGACACTGCGCATCAAGCCCTGGGTCTGGCGTAGCGCCAGCCCGTAGACGACGCGCAGGGTCAAGCACAACGTAATCGCCAGATCCGAGTATTTCGGCTGACCACCCCGCGACGTCCGCCTCCGCGCCGTCCATAAAGACAGTGCCTCATCCTTCACCCAGATGGTCAAATCACCACGTTGACGCAGGCTTTCATTATATGCCGGCCAATTCGTCACTTGATATTTCTGCTTGGCAATCTTGTCCCGCCGATCGGCATTGAACTTGTGCGGCATCGTCACCTGAAGAATGTTCCACATGGGTTTGACTCGCCCGGGAAAACTCACTATGACGGATAATGTCTAACAAAGCGGAAAAAGACCGTCATGATGTATGCCACATTACGCAGCCGACAATGTCAACTCTTCGGCCCGCCTCCTCGGATGAGCAAAGATATCAGATGCGAAAGCTGCTTTTGGAGACCGAGATGTTCCAAGCGGGGAATGTCGCGGCATCATTTCGGTCGGTTCAAACACGTGAAGGAAGTATCAATGGCTGCTCTAAGAAAGCGCTCTTCACTCAGCGACTCAAGGGTAACAAGTGGAGGTCCGGCAAGGCATACCACTCAACATGGGGAGAAAACCTGGAAGACCTTTGGCATACGCGCGAGCTGTGCACTTGCAAGGGGGGCCGATCTCTTTTTGGAGGAGCTTAGCAAAATGTGGTCGAGCACGCACTTGATCTCCCGATTACTTGCGACGAGCACTGTTTATGCGTTGGCGTCCACGCCCCTCAACTGCTTCGCCCATTCGGTCGATGCCAACTTGGCAATCAACAGGCCCGACGAGGCGTCTTGGCGTTTCCTAGCTCATGTTGCTGCCCCGGTCGCGCCCGGCAAGGTTTTATTCGAAACATGGGCTTCGAACGAAGATACATTTACCCCGCACCCGGTGTTTCCGGGCGCCAAGGGTGACTCACCCTGTGACCCATCGGGCGCGGTCGTTGGAGCGGCGGAAATCGCCACCGCCGTGGCCACGCCAAAAATACTAAGTATTCCAGCCCTCCATCAACTGGCTCCGACGGGCATCGTCCGGCAGGTGTCGCCCGACGGGAGCGAAGAAGTTCGCCGCAACCAGACGACTTTCGATTACATCGTCTGCAACCAGCTCTTTACCAAGGCCGGTCTGCGATCCTTCTATAATGCCGGCCGGCCGATCTCATTTCCTGTCGGCGCCGTGGAAGTCAAGGCAAATTGGGTACCCGCCGATGAGGTCGATAGCGCCGATTATTATGTCAGCGAGGCAGCTGACGGAAAGAAATACGCGCTGGCCGCCATGCATATCATCAGTAAGGTGCTGCCCAACTGGACCTGGGCAACCTTCGAGCACCAGAACAATCCAGGCCGTTGCGATTATACCGGATGCCATGATGCCTATGGTGCGGTTGTCGCCGACGTGAACGCGAATGAGGTCCTTGACCGGCCCTACAGCGACTGTGCAAAGAATGACGCACTGAAAGCCATGCTGAGCTCTGCGGGCCTTTCACCCGTGTGGGAACATTACTGCCTGAAGGGCAGCCAGACCGACTTCGTCTCGGCGACCGGCGTACCGACGCATCTCGGCAATTCGGTAACGGAAGCTGGATTTGCCGACACATCGTCCTGCATCACCTGCCATGCGCGTGCCGCTGTCAACGCAAAGGGAATAAAGACAACGCCGGCAGGATTTGTCGATCCGCCGATCCCGGCGCTCTGTCCCAATCCATCCGGTTCCTGCAGCCCCAATGGCGCGCCTGATCCGAATTGGTTCTGGACCAATCCGGGTAAGCTCGACCAGGCCGCCATAGCCATGCAGACGGATTTCATCTGGTCAATTGCCCGCTTCGCAATCGGCGACTAAAACCGGCCCTGCCCCGACGCTGCCCGAGAAAGTGAACCGACCCGAAAGCTGCCCGGCGATCAAGATCTGCGTACGACGTCTGTATCTGCCATCGGCGCCCGGTTCGGCATCTTCTCGGCAGCGGCAGCAGCGCTCGTTTCGCGGGGGGCGAGATATGCTCTCGCGCGCGAGCGGCGAAATGTGCCGCGCCAGACTTTTCTGAATTCAGCATGCTGGCGCGGGTATCGAAGGCCCGGGTTGTGCGCTTCGATATCATCGGTCGTACCGCACAATCTTTGTGGGCGCGGCCCTTGTCGGGAGGAGTTGTCATGTATCGCTTGTAGGGGCGGTCGAGCTCCGCCATCGCGAAATATGCAGAGGCTTTGCGTGCCCAAAAGACCCAGCATGTATGAACCTTTCGAGGCGCAGATCAAGGAATGGCTGAAGGACGAGCCAGCTCTCTCGGCAGCCGGTGTGCTGCAGCGCTTGACTGAGATCGATCCGGCTCGCTTCAAAGCAAAGAATATCAGAATGGTGCAACGGCTGGCGAAGGCTTGGCGCAT
This sequence comes from Rhizobium leguminosarum, assembly GCF_001679785.1. Lineage (NCBI taxonomy): Bacteria > Pseudomonadati > Pseudomonadota > Alphaproteobacteria > Hyphomicrobiales > Rhizobiaceae > Rhizobium > Rhizobium leguminosarum. The sequence continues at coordinate 203,640 of NZ_CP016290.1, read as the reverse complement.
GGAAATGGCTGGCTTGGTCAACTTGGATGGTGGTTGGATCAAGAGCTTGCCCGCATCACCTGCCGCCGAGGCGGCAAGTGATGCGGGCTTCCTGACGCTTGCTACGTTCGGTAACATCTCCCGGTGAGGCAATATGCGTGGTCAAATCTTCACTTCTCTTGACATGGAGCAAGCCACATGGCAAGCGCCTCGGGTGTCAGCCACAGGGGCAAGCTGCCACGTCACCGTAACTCCGCCTCATATTCCGGCCAGTTCTTCACCTCGAATTTCATCCTGCCGATGCGATGGCAGCCGGGCGGCGTTATGTTTCAAAGGCATCAAGGTCACAGATCGGTTATTCAGGCTGCCTGATCGCCTACACCACGACCGCTAAACGATCCGTGCACCAAGGCTCACCAACTTCAGAAACTGCTTTCTTCTAGGAGTCTGAAATGACGCATTTTGTCATCGACCAATTAGAAGAACTGGATTCAGACGGCTTAGCTAAGCTCTTTTCCCTGGCCAGAGCGCGAAGTCGAGGCAGCAACCTAAAAGCCACACTGATCCCGAAAATCAGCCGTGATGGTGCGCTTCCGCTGTCCTATTCGCAGCAGCGTCTCTGGTTCTTGTCACAGTTGGACGAAGACAGCACGAACTATAACATTCCCCTGGGGTGGCGACTGCAGGGCAGGCTCGACGGTGTCGCCTGGCGGCGCAGCCTTGACCGCCTGTTTGCCCGTCACGAGGCGCTGCGCTGCACGTTCGTTGCCGGAGAGGATGAACCGCAGGTCCAGATTTTGTCCGGGGACAGGGGATTGCCGTTGGTCGAGCACGATCTGCGGGAGAGGCCGGATGCGCAAGCCGCGCTTTTGGATCTGTGCCAAGAAGAGGCGCGCACGCCTTTCGATCTGGCGCGCGAGCCGCTGATCCGCGGCCGGCTGATCCGGCTGGCGGATGAGGAGCACGTCTTTCTGCTGACGCAGCATCACATAGTCTCGGACGGCTGGTCGATGGGAGTGCTGGTGCGCGAGCTCAGCAGCCTTTACCGCGCGTTTGAGGCTGGAGAGGACGATCCTTTGCCGCCGCTGGCGATCCAGTATCCGGATTATGCCGCCTGGCAACGGCAATGGTTGTCCGGCGAGCGGCTGCAGCGTCAGGCGCAGTATTGGCGCGACACCCTGTCTGGCGCCCCGGCCCGTCTGGCGCTGCCGACGGACCGACCGCGGCCGGCACAGCAGTCGTTTGCCGGAGCCAGCGTGCCGGTTGTCATCGATCGGGCTCTGACGCGCGGGCTCAGGCGGCTGAGCCGGCAGCATGGCACGACGTTGTTCATGACGGTGCTGGCGGCCTGGGCTGCGGTGCTGTCGCGCCTGTCCGGGCAGGACGATATCGTGATCGGTGTGCCAACGGCCAATCGTCGTCACCGCGAGCTCGAGGATCTGATCGGTTTCTTCGTCAACACGCTGGCGGTTCGAATCGATCTGTCCGGCGAGCCGAGTGTATCAGATCTCCTGGAACGGGCGCGGCGCGCGGCCTTGACTGCACAGGATCATCAGGACCTGCCGTTCGAGCAGGTGGTGGAGATCGTTCAGCCGCCCCGGGCTCTCGATCGCACGCCGTTGTTCCAGGTGGGACTGGCCTGGCAGAACAACACCGTCGGGTCATTGGACCTGCCGGGGCTGCGGGTAGAGGCTGCGGGCGAGGGGCTTGATCAGGTCAAGTTCGAACTGGAACTGAACCTGGGAGAGCAAGGCGAGGTCATCGATGGGACTCTGGGTTATGCGACGGCGTTGTTCGACCGGGCGACGATCGAGCGGCAATGTGGGTATCTGCTGGCGCTGCTGCGGGCGATGGTTGCCGATGCCGATAGGCCGGTGCGCGAGCTCGACATTCTTCCGGCTGAGGAGCGTAGTTACCTGCTGGAGGAGTTGAACCGGACGGAAGCGGACTATCCGTTGGATCTTTGCGTGCATGAGCTGTTCGAGGCGCAGGTGCGCCGGGCGCCCGACGCGGTCGCACTGGTCTTCGAAGAGCAGTCGATCTCCTATGGCGCGCTCAATGCCGATGCCAACCAGCTGGCCCATCATCTGATCGGGCTCGGGGTGAGGCCGGACCAGCCAGTGGCGATCTGCGTCGAGCGCAGCCCGGCGATGGTGGTGGGACTGCTGGCGATCCTCAAGGCCGGCGGCGCCTATGTGCCGCTCGACCCGGCCTATCCCAGCGAACGGCTGCGGCAGTTGCTCGACGATGCCGGCCCGCGGCTGCTGCTTTGCGACGCAGCCGGCCGCGCGGCGTTGGGCGCCGAGGCAATCGCCAATCTGAGCGTGGTCGATCTCAATGCGGCCACGCCCGCCTGGGCCGACCAGTCCGCTGACGATCCCGACCCGCATGCCCTCGGCCTGACAGCGCGCCACCTCGCCTATGTCATCTACACATCGGGATCCACCGGCACGCCGAAGGGCGTCATGGTCGAGCATCGGAACACAGTGAACCTGCTGCATTGGAGTGGCGGCGTGTTTGCCGAATCAGAGATCAGGCGCACGCTATTCTCGACCTCGGTCTGTTTTGATCTGTCCGTTTACGAGTGTTTCCTTCCGCTTTCGCAGGGAAGCAAGCTGTACCTCGTCGAGGATGCACTGAAGCTGGCCCGAACGTCCGTGGATGCCTCCTTGATCAACACGGTCCCCTCGGCGATTACCGCTCTGGTCAACCAGAAAGCCGTGCCGGCATCGGCAAGCGTCATCAATTTGGCGGGCGAGCGGGTGAAGGCAGACCTAATCGAGAGGATATTCGAGAGCACGCGCGTCCAGAAGATTTGCACTCTGTACGCCCCTTCGGAGACAACGACGTACTCGACTTGGATTTGCATGCCGAGGGGACAGGCTGTTGTCGAAACGATCGGCCGTCCGATTGCGAACACGCGGATCTATCTTCTGGACGGTCATGGCGCACCCGTTCCGTTTGGTGCGGTTGGCGAGCTTTATATCGGCGGGGCGGGGGTGGCTCGCGGCTACCTGAACCGTCCGGATCTGACGGCGGAGCGGTTCCTGGCGGATCCGTTCAGCGGCAAGGCCGGCGCCCGGATGTACCGGAGCGGCGACCTTGCGCGCTACCTGCCGGACGGCAATCTCGAGTTTCTGGGCCGCAACGACGACCAGGTGAAGATCCGCGGCTTCCGCATCGAGCCGGGCGAGATCGCCGCCCGGCTGCTGGAGCATGAGCTTGTCGGCGATGCCGCGGTGGTGGCGCACGCGGATGCGGGGGGCGACAAGCGGCTTGTCGCCTACGTGGTTGTGAAGACGACGGACGGTTCGGCCGAAGCCGATGGCGCCGGGCTTGCTGCGTCGTTGCGGGCGCATCTGGGTGGCCTGCTGCCGGACTACATGGTGCCGTCGGCCTTCGTGCGGCTGGAAGCACTGCCGCTGACGGTGAACGGCAAGCTCGACCGCAAGGCGCTGCCGGTCCCCGACGACGATGCCTATGCGCGTCGGGCCTATGAGGCGCCGCAGGGCGAGATCGAGACGCTGCTGGCCGGGATCTGGGCCGAGCTTCTCGGCGTTGAGCGGGTCGGGCGCCACGACAACTTCTTCGAGCTCGGCGGCCACTCATTGTTGGCGGTTCAAATGATGGAGCGTCTGCGGCGGCTGTCGCTCGGGGTCGAGGTTCGCACCGTATTTGCAAAGCCGATGCTTGCCGATCTGGCGGCCAATCTTGGCAGCCACCGGGAGGTGGCGGTGCCTGCCAACCCGATCACGGAACAGAGTACGGCGATCACGCCGCAGATGCTGCCGCTGATCGATCTTACCCAACCGGAGATCGACCGGATCGTGTCGACGGTGCCCGGCGGCGTCGGCAATATCCAGGATATCTATGGCCTGTCGCCGCTGCAGGACGGCATTCTGTTCCATCATTTGCTGGCAACCCAGGGTGACCCCTATCTCCTGGTGTCGCAGATGGCCTTTGCCGAGCGGGGTGTGCTCGATCGCTACCTTGCTGCGGTTCAACAGGTGGTCGACCGCCACGACATTCTGCGCACGGCCTTTGTCTGGGAGGGTCTGTCGAGCCCGGCGCAGGTTGTCTGGCGCAAGGCGTCCTTGGATGTGCTCGAGGTCGAGCTGGAGGGCTGTGATGGTTCCGGCGCCGATGAGCTCAGGCGGCGGTTCGATCCGCGCCAGTACCGTCTCGACCTTGGCCGGGCGCCGCTGATGCGGTTCGTGATCGCGCGCGAACCGGGCAGTGGGCGCTGGCTGCTTTTGGTGTTGCAGCACCATCTGATCGGCGATCATACGACGGCCGAAGTGATGTATGCCGAGGTCCGGGCCGTGCTGCAGGGGCGCGCGCATGAGCTTGCAACGCCGCAGCCGTTCCGCAACCTGGTGGCGCAGGCGCGGCTTGGCATGGATGCCAAAGCGCATGAAGCGTTCTTCCGGGAGATGCTGGCCGACATCGACGAGCCGACGCTGCCGTTCGGTCTGAGCGAGGTCTACGGCGACGGCCGCGGATCCCGCGAGGCACGGCGGATGCTGCCGGAGGCGCTCAACGATCGGCTGCGCCACCAGGCGCGGCGGCTGGGGGTGAGTCTGGCTAGCCTTTGCCATCTGGCCTGGGCCCAGGTGATGGCGCTGAGCAGCGGGCGCGAGCAGGTGGTGTTCGGCACGGTGCTGTTCGGCCGCATGCATGCGGGTGCCGGCGCCGACCGTACCATGGGCTTGTTCATGAATACCTTGCCGTTGCGGCTGGATCTGGATGAGACCGGGGTCGAGGAAAGTGTGCGTATCGCCCACGCCCGTCTGGCCGAATTGCTCTCACACGAGCATGCCTCGCTGGCATTGGCGCAACGCTGCAGCGATATTGCCGCACCAGCGCCACTGTTCAGTGCGCTGCTGAACTATCGCCACAACACGCCGGCCATGGCCGGCGAGGGAACAAGCGACGTGCTGTCCGGCATGGAATGGCTGGGGGACGAGGAACGGACCAACTACCCGCTGACATTGTCGGTGGATGATTTTGGTCAGGAGCTGGGGCTCACGGCGGATGCGGTCGAACCGATCTCCGCCGATCGGATCTGCGGCTACATGCAGCGGGCGCTCGAGCAACTGGTCGACGCGCTGGAGCAAGCGCCCGATAGGCCGGTGCGCGAGCTCGACATTCTTCCGGCTGAGGAGCGCAGCTACCTGCTGGAGGAGTTGAACCGGACGGAAGCGGACTATCCGTCGGATCTTTGCGTGCATGCGCTGTTCGAGGCGCAGGTGCGCCGGGCGCCCGACGCGGTCGCACTGGTCTTCGAAGAGCAGTCGATCTCCTATGGCGCGCTCAATGCCGATGCCAACCGGCTGGCCCATCATCTGATCGGGCTCGGGGTGAGGCCGGATCAGCCGGTGGCGATCTGCCTGGAACGCAGCCCGGCGATGGTGGTGGGACTGCTGGCGATCCTCAAGGCCGGCGGCGCCTATGTGCCGCTCGACCCGGCCTATCCCAGCGAACGGCTGCGGCAGTTGCTCGACGATGCCGGCCCGCGGCTGCTGCTTTGCGACGCAGCCGGCCGCGCGGCGTTGGGCGCCGAGGCAATCGCCAATCTGAGCGTGGTCGATCTCAATGCGGCCACGCCCGCCTGGGCCGACCAGTCCGCTGACGATCCCGACCCGCATGCCCTCGGCCTGACAGCGCGCCACCTCGCCTATGTCATCTACACATCGGGATCCACCGGCACGCCGAAGGGCGTCATGGTCGAGCATGCAAGTGTTCTCAATGTTCTACGCGCTCTTTTAGATGTATCGGGCCTCACAGAGCGCGATTCACTCCTCGCGATCACGACGATCTCTTTCGACATTGCGGGGCTCGAACTCTGTCTGCCACTGGCCGTGGGAGCTAACGTCGTTGTTGCTCACGGGACCAGTGCTATTGGATTGCAGCGGTATCTATCCCATCAGAAGATAACTGTGATGCAGGCGACCCCGGCAGCGTGGCGTATGCTCTTCGACGCCGGATGGGAGGGTGCGCCCGATTTACGTGCGTTGTGTGGCGGCGAAGCGTTGCCTTCAGAACTGGCCTCGAACCTCGGCAGAAGGGTAAAATCTCTCAGAAATCTTTATGGTCCGACGGAGACTACAATTTGGGCGACCACCTTTCCTACCGACACGAGAATTGAGGCGCCTCACCGGTATGTGCCGATCGGCCGTCCGATTGCGAACACGCGGATCTATCTTCTGGACGGTCATGGCGCACCCGTTCCGTTTGGTGCGGTTGGCGAGCTTTATATCGGCGGGGCGGGGGTGGCTCGCGGCTACCTGAACCGTCCGGATCTGACGGCGGAGCGGTTCCTGGCGGATCCGTTCAGCGGCAAGGCCGGCGCCCGGATGTACCGGAGCGGCGACCTTGCGCGCTACCTGCCGGACGGCAATCTCGAGTTTCTGGGCCGCAACGACGACCAGGTGAAGATCCGCGGCTTCCGCATCGAGCCGGGCGAGATCGCCGCCCGGCTGCTGGAGCATGAGCTTGTCGGCGATGCCGCGGTGGTGGCGCACGCGGATGCGGGGGGCGACAAGCGGCTTGTCGCCTACGTGGTTGTGAAGACGACGGACGGTTCGGCCGAAGCCGATGGCGCCGGGCTTGCTGCGTCGTTGCGGGCGCATCTGGGTGGCCTGCTGCCGGACTACATGGTGCCGTCGGCCTTCGTGCGGCTGGAAGCACTGCCGCTGACGGTGAACGGCAAGCTCGACCGCAAGGCGCTGCCGGTCCCCGACGACGATGCCTATGCGCGTCGGGCCTATGAGGCGCCGCAGGGCGAGATCGAGACGCTGCTGGCCGGGATCTGGGCCGAGCTTCTCGGCGTTGAGCGGGTCGGGCGCCACGACAACTTCTTCGAGCTCGGCGGCCACTCATTGTTGGCGGTTCAAATGATGGAGCGTCTGCGGCGGCTGTCGCTCGGGGTCGAGGTTCGCACCGTATTTGCAAAGCCGATGCTTGCCGATCTGGCGGCCAATCTTGGCAGCCACCGGGAGGTGGCGGTGCCTGCCAACCCGATCACGGAACAGAGTACGGCGATCACGCCGCAGATGCTGCCGCTGATCGATCTTACCCAACCGGAGATCGACCGGATCGTGTCGACGGTGCCCGGCGGCGTCGGCAATATCCAGGATATCTATGGCCTGTCGCCGCTGCAGGACGGCATTCTGTTCCATCATTTGCTGGCAACCCAGGGTGACCCCTATCTCCTGGTGTCGCAGATGGCCTTTGCCGAGCGGGGTGTGCTCGATCGCTACCTTGCTGCGGTTCAACAGGTGGTCGACCGCCACGACATTCTGCGCACGGCCTTTGTCTGGGAGGGTCTGTCGAGCCCGGCGCAGGTTGTCTGGCGCAAGGCGTCCTTGGATGTGCTCGAGGTCGAGCTGGAGGGCTGTGATGGTTCCGGCGCCGATGAGCTCAGGCGGCGGTTCGATCCGCGCCAGTACCGTCTCGACCTTGGCCGGGCGCCGCTGATGCGGTTCGTGATCGCGCGCGAACCGGGCAGTGGGCGCTGGCTGCTTTTGGTGTTGCAGCACCATCTGATCGGCGATCATACGACGGCCGAAGTGATGTATGCCGAGGTCCGGGCCGTGCTGCAGGGGCGCGCGCATGAGCTTGCAACGCCGCAGCCGTTCCGCAACCTGGTGGCGCAGGCGCGGCTTGGCATGGATGCCAAAGCGCATGAAGCGTTCTTCCGGGAGATGCTGGCCGACATCGACGAGCCGACGCTGCCGTTCGGTCTGAGCGAGGTCTACGGCGACGGCCGCGGATCCCGCGAGGCACGGCGGATGCTGCCGGAGGCGCTCAACGATCGGCTGCGCCACCAGGCGCGGCGGCTGGGGGTGAGTCTGGCTAGCCTTTGCCATCTGGCCTGGGCCCAGGTGATGGCGCTGAGCAGCGGGCGCGAGCAGGTGGTGTTCGGCACGGTGCTGTTCGGCCGCATGCATGCGGGTGCCGGCGCCGACCGTACCATGGGCTTGTTCATGAATACCTTGCCGTTGCGGCTGGATCTGGATGAGACCGGGGTCGAGGAAAGTGTGCGTATCGCCCACGCCCGTCTGGCCGAATTGCTCTCACACGAGCATGCCTCGCTGGCATTGGCGCAACGCTGCAGCGATATTGCCGCACCAGCGCCACTGTTCAGTGCGCTGCTGAACTATCGCCACAACACGCCGGCCATGGCCGGCGAGGGAACAAGCGACGTGCTGTCCGGCATGGAATGGCTGGGGGACGAGGAACGGACCAACTACCCGCTGACATTGTCGGTGGATGATTTTGGTCAGGAGCTGGGGCTCACGGCGGATGCGGTCGAACCGATCTCCGCCGATCGGATCTGCGGCTACATGCAGCGGGCGCTCGAGCAACTGGTCGACGCGCTGGAGCAAGCGCCCGATAGGCCGGTGCGCGAGCTCGACATTCTTCCGGCTGAGGAGCGCAGCTACCTGCTGGAGGAGTTGAACCGGACGGAAGCGGACTATCCGTCGGATCTTTGCGTGCATGCGCTGTTCGAGGCGCAGGTGCGCCGGGCGCCCGACGCGGTCGCACTGGTCTTCGAAGAGCAGTCGATCTCCTATGGCGCGCTCAATGCCGATGCCAACCGGCTGGCCCATCATCTGATCGGGCTCGGGGTGAGGCCGGATCAGCCGGTGGCGATCTGCCTGGAACGCAGCCCGGCGATGGTGGTGGGACTGCTGGCGATCCTCAAGGCCGGCGGCGCCTATGTGCCGCTCGACCCGGCCTATCCGTCGGCGCGGCTGCGGCAGATTGTCGAGGATGCCGCACCGCGGCGGCTGCTTTGCGATGCCGCCGGACGCGCCGCACTCGGCGCCGAGGCAATCGCCGATCTGAGCGTGGTCGATCTCAATGCGGCCACGCCCGCCTGGGCCGACCAGTCCGCTGACGATCCCGACCCGCATGCCCTCGGCCTGACAGCGCGCCATCTCGCCTATGTCATCTACACATCGGGATCCACCGGCACCCCTAAGGGCGTCATGGTCGAGCATCGCGGGATGACCAATTATCTAAGCTGGGCTCGTGAGAGCTACGCTCCCACATCCTCCTCCGTCGTCTCCTCTTCGCTCGCCTTCGATGCCACGGTCAACAGCCTGTTTGCGCCTTTGGTCTCTGGCGGCCATGCATTGCTTACGAAAGAGGGGGACGAGGTCGAGGGGATCAGGTCGAGGGTCGGCACACCGTGCGGGCTGGTCAATGTCACCCCGATCCTTCTGGATGTTCTGGGACAGCAGCTGCAGTCGGCTGGAGGTTCCAGTCAGGTGGAGGTGCTCGTCATTGGCGGTGAGGCATTGTCGTCTTCGACGGTCGAGCTATGGCGTCAGATCCAGCCGGCTGCTAGAATGGTCAACGAGTATGGCCCGACGGAAGCGGTTGTCGGTTGTGCTTTCCATGACATCCCTGCAGACCTTTCCGCATCGACGAATGTGCCGATCGGGCGTCCGATCTCGAACACGCGGCTTTATGTGCTTGACGACCATGGTCAGCCGGTTCCGTTTGGTGCGGTTGGCGAGCTTTATATCGGCGGGGCGGGGGTGGCGCGCGGCTACCTGAACCGTCCGGATCTGACGGCGGAGCGGTTCCTGGCGGATCCGTTCAGCGGCAAGGCGGATGCCCGGATGTACCGGAGCGGCGACCTTGCGCGCTACCTGCCGGACGGCAATCTCGAGTTTCTGGGCCGCAACGACGACCAGGTGAAGATCCGCGGCTTCCGCATCGAGCCGGGCGAGATCGCCGCCCGGCTGCTGGAGCATGAGCTTGTCGGCGATGCCGCGGTGGTGGCGCACGCGGATGCGGGGGGCGACAAGCGGCTTGTCGCCTACGTGGTTGTGAAGACGACGGACGGTTCGGCCGAAGCCGATGGCGCCGGGCTTGCTGCGTCGTTGCGGGCGCATCTGGGTGGCCTGCTGCCGGACTACATGGTGCCGTCGGCCTTCGTGCGGCTGGAAGCACTGCCGCTGACGGTGAACGGCAAGCTCGACCGCAAGGCGCTGCCGGTCCCCGACGACGATGCCTATGCGCGTCGGGCCTATGAGGCGCCGCAGGGCGAGATCGAGACGCTGCTGGCCGGGATCTGGGCCGAGCTTCTCGGCGTTGAGCGGGTCGGGCGCCACGACAACTTCTTCGAGCTCGGCGGCCACTCATTGTTGGCGGTTCAAATGATGGAGCGTCTGCGGCGGCTGTCGCTCGGGGTCGAGGTTCGCACCGTATTTGCAAAGCCGATGCTTGCCGATCTGGCGGCCAATCTTGGCAGCCACCGGGAGGTGGCGGTGCCTGCCAACCCGATCACGGAACAGAGTACGGCGATCACGCCGCAGATGCTGCCGCTGATCGATCTTACCCAACCGGAGATCGACCGGATCGTGTCGACGGTGCCCGGCGGCGTCGGCAATATCCAGGATATCTATGGCCTGTCGCCGCTGCAGGACGGCATTCTGTTCCATCATTTGCTGGCAACCCAGGGTGACCCCTATCTCCTGGTGTCGCAGATGGCCTTTGCCGAGCGGGGTGTGCTCGATCGCTACCTTGCTGCGGTTCAACAGGTGGTCGACCGCCACGACATTCTGCGCACGGCCTTTGTCTGGGAGGGTCTGTCGAGCCCGGCGCAGGTTGTCTGGCGCAAGGCGTCCTTGGATGTGCTCGAGGTCGAGCTGGAGGGCTGTGATGGTTCCGGCGCCGATGAGCTCAGGCGGCGGTTCGATCCGCGCCAGTACCGTCTCGACCTTGGCCGGGCGCCGCTGATGCGGTTCGTGATCGCGCGCGAACCGGGCAGTGGGCGCTGGCTGCTTTTGGTGTTGCAGCACCATCTGATCGGCGATCATACGACGGCCGAAGTGATGTATGCCGAGGTCCGGGCCGTGCTGCAGGGGCGCGCGCATGAGCTTGCAACGCCGCAGCCGTTCCGCAACCTGGTGGCGCAGGCGCGGCTTGGCATGGATGCCAAAGCGCATGAAGCGTTCTTCCGGGAGATGCTGGCCGACATCGACGAGCCGACGCTGCCGTTCGGTCTGAGCGAGGTCTACGGCGACGGCCGCGGATCCCGCGAGGCACGGCGGATGCTGCCGGAGGCGCTCAACGATCGGCTGCGCCACCAGGCGCGGCGGCTGGGGGTGAGTCTGGCTAGCCTTTGCCATCTGGCCTGGGCCCAGGTGATGGCGCTGAGCAGCGGGCGCGAGCAGGTGGTGTTCGGCACGGTGCTGTTCGGCCGCATGCATGCGGGTGCCGGCGCCGACCGTACCATGGGCTTGTTCATGAATACCTTGCCGTTGCGGCTGGATCTGGATGAGACCGGGGTCGAGGAAAGTGTGCGTATCGCCCACGCCCGTCTGGCCGAATTGCTCTCACACGAGCATGCCTCGCTGGCATTGGCGCAACGCTGCAGCGATATTGCCGCACCAGCGCCACTGTTCAGTGCGCTGCTGAACTATCGCCACAACACGCCGGCCATGGCCGGCGAGGGAACAAGCGACGTGCTGTCCGGCATGGAATGGCTGGGGGACGAGGAACGGACCAACTACCCGCTGACATTGTCGGTGGATGATTTTGGTCAGGAGCTGGGGCTCACGGCGGATGCGGTCGAACCGATCTCCGCCGATCGGATCTGCGGCTACATGCAGCGGGCGCTCGAGCAACTGGTCGACGCGCTGGAGCAAGCGCCCGATAGGCCGGTGCGCGAGCTCGACATTCTTCCGGCTGAGGAGCGTAGTTACCTGCTGGAGGAGTTGAACCGGACGGAAGCGGACTATCCGTTGGATCTTTGCGTGCATGAGCTGTTCGAGGCGCAGGTGCGCCGGGCGCCCGACGCGGTCGCACTGGTCTTCGAAGAGCAGTCGATCTCCTATGGCGCGCTCAATGCCGATGCCAACCAGCTGGCCCATCATCTGATCGGGCTCGGGGTGAGGCCGGACCAGCCAGTGGCGATCTGCGTCGAGCGCAGCCCGGCGATGGTGGTGGGACTGCTGGCGATCCTCAAGGCCGGCGGCGCCTATGTGCCGCTCGACCCGGCCTATCCCAGCGAACGGCTGCGGCAGTTGCTCGACGATGCCGGCCCGCGGCTGCTGCTTTGCGACGCAGCCGGCCGCGCGGCGTTGGGCGCCGAGGCAATCGCCAATCTGAGCGTGGTCGATCTCAATGCGGCCACGCCCGCCTGGGCCGACCAGTCCGCTGACGATCCCGACCCGCATGCCCTCGGCCTGACAGCGCGCCACCTCGCCTATGTCATCTACACATCGGGATCCACCGGCACGCCGAAGGGCGTCATGGTCGAGCATCGGAACACAGTGAACCTGCTGCATTGGAGTGGCGGCGTGTTTGCCGAATCAGAGATCAGGCGCACGCTATTCTCGACCTCGGTCTGTTTTGATCTGTCCGTTTACGAGTGTTTCCTTCCGCTTTCGCAGGGAAGCAAGCTGTACCTCGTCGAGGATGCACTGAAGCTGGCCCGAACGTCCGTGGATGCCTCCTTGATCAACACGGTCCCCTCGGCGATTACCGCTCTGGTCAACCAGAAAGCCGTGCCGGCATCGGCAAGCGTCATCAATTTGGCGGGCGAGCGGGTGAAGGCAGACCTAATCGAGAGGATATTCGAGAGCACGCGCGTCCAGAAGATTTGCACTCTGTACGCCCCTTCGGAGACAACGACGTACTCGACTTGGATTTGCATGCCGAGGGGACAGGCTGTTGTCGAAACGATCGGCCGTCCGATTGCGAACACGCGGATCTATCTTCTGGACGGTCATGGCGCACCCGTTCCGTTTGGTGCGGTTGGCGAGCTTTATATCGGCGGGGCGGGGGTGGCTCGCGGCTACCTGAACCGTCCGGATCTGACGGCGGAGCGGTTCCTGGCGGATCCGTTCAGCGGCAAGGCCGGCGCCCGGATGTACCGGAGCGGCGACCTTGCGCGCTACCTGCCGGACGGCAATCTCGAGTTTCTGGGCCGCAACGACGACCAGGTGAAGATCCGCGGCTTCCGCATCGAGCCGGGCGAGATCGCCGCCCGGCTGCTGGAGCATGAGCTTGTCGGCGATGCCGCGGTGGTGGCGCACGCGGATGCGGGGGGCGACAAGCGGCTTGTCGCCTACGTGGTTGTGAAGACGACGGACGGTTCGGCCGAAGCCGATGGCGCCGGGCTTGCTGCGTCGTTGCGGGCGCATCTGGGTGGCCTGCTGCCGGACTACATGGTGCCGTCGGCCTTCGTGCGGCTGGAAGCACTGCCGCTGACGGTGAACGGCAAGCTCGACCGCAAGGCGCTGCCGGTCCCCGACGACGATGCCTATGCGCGTCGGGCCTATGAGGCGCCGCAGGGCGAGATCGAGACGCTGCTGGCCGGGATCTGGGCCGAGCTTCTCGGCGTTGAGCGGGTCGGGCGCCACGACAACTTCTTCGAGCTCGGCGGCCACTCATTGTTGGCGGTGCGCCTGCTCGTCCGGCTGACAGAGGCCTTGGCAGTGGAGCTGCCGCTGGCGATCCTGTTCGCCAAGCCAACATTGGCCGAGCTAGCCCGTGAATCTTCCATCAGCTTGATTATTCAAGAATTTGATAGCCACCAACTTCAGAAACTGCTTTCTTCTGGCGTTGGTGCATGGATCGGGACTTGAGCGGATCTGATCTGTGATGGGGCTATCTATGTGGTCGGCCCATTGCGGCGGATGGATTTAGGGCGTGCGCATGCAAGCATACGATTGAGGGCGGCGCAGCCGATGGCCACTTCCGTCTGCTGAGTGTGAAACGACCGAGCCCGCAGACGCCGCCCGATGATGGACTTGTATCGGCCGATGGCAGTCTCGACCAGCGAGCGCTTGCTGTAGCCGGTGGAGACCTGCCATTTCATTCGCCCGTCTCTGCTGATTGCAGGATATGCTGATCCCTTTGTCCGGGAGATTGATCGCCGGCTGGTTCGATCGCGTTGGCGCGCGGGGAATGACGATGACGGCAGCCGCACTGTGGTCGGCGACCGCGTCGTAGGTGGGCTTCCCGTCATAGGCGCCGTCGGCTGTGAACTGCCCGATCCGACTATCGATCTGGTTGAGTGCGTATTTCGGAAGAACGGGACAGTCGTTTCACTAAATCGCGGACAGTGGTTTCACTAATTCCGGGACAGCATGGTGTGGTCGATTTTCGCCTGCCTGGTTGAAGTCATGAGCGATTGATTTCGCCGTTTTCAGCGCCGGTCAAGTGGGATGGTGTTTTTTGCCGTCGCATGCTGTCGCCTTCAAGGGCAATGCGGTGCGCATTGTGGATGATCCGATCGAGGATTGCGTCTGCGATGGTCGGTTCTCCGATCATGTCATGCCACTGGGCGACAGGAAGCTGCGCGGTGATGAGCGTTGATTTCCGGCGATAGCGTTCCTCGAAGATTTCCAGCAGGTCGAGGCGTTGTTGATCTGTGAGCGTGTGCGTTCCCCAGTCGTCGAGGATCAGCAACTGGACGCGGGCGAGTTTGTCGACCAGGCGTGGAAAGCGGCCGTCAAGCCTGGCAAGGCCCAGATCTTCGAACAGACGCGGCATACGCAGGTAGAGGATGGAATGATCGAGCCGGGCAGCCTGACGGCCGAAGGCGCAGGCGAGCCAGGTTTTTCCCGTGCCGGTCTGGCCGGTGATGATCATATTCTCATGTGCCTTCAACCACGCCCCTTGCGCAAGCGACAGAGTGTTGCGGCGGTCGAGACCACGATGAGCGGCAAAGTCGATGTTCTCGATGCAGGCGTCGGGAAAGCGGAGCTTTGAAGCTGCAAGCCGGTTGGTCAGGCGCTTGTCGGATCGCAGAGCCGTTTCCCGATCGAGCATCAGGCCGAGCCACTCGTCGCGGCTGAGATCGCTGCTGTTGTTCTGAGCGGCAAGTTCGCGATAGGCCGTTGCCATTCCGGCAAGGCCAAGGGCCTGCATCTGATCGAGGGTTGGATGTGTCAGCATGGGTCTTTCCTTTCCTTCACTGGTAATAGGAGCCGCCGCGGATGTTGGTGTGCGGCGGGGTGGGTTTTGCCGGGTCTGTCTGGGGTTTGGTTCGATCGAGACCGGATTTGAGAATGGCGGCGACAGAGGAATAGGTGATGGAGTTGATGACCAGCGCCCGCTCGCACGCCGCTTCCAGGCGATCCGTCTCGTAACGGCGGGCAAGGGACAGAATGCCGAAGGCCGAGCGATATCCTTGTTCGGGATGAGGACGATCGCGCATCATCCGCTCGACCAGAATGGCGGTGTTCACCCCGATCCTTGCCGCCTGGTTCAAAAGCGATGCCGGCGTCGTGTTGGCATAACGCTGGTGGGATTTGGGCATATGCTCGTTGACCGTCACATGCCCGGATCGCTGAGAACGCCTGATATGGCTGGCAATCCGCTTGTGATCGAGAAATACCTCGACCACCCGGTGGGTCAGACGCACATCAACCTGTCGGCCGATCAAGCGGTGCGGCACAGAGTAGAAGGTCTTGTCGACCTCGACATGGTAATCGGGATGGACCTTCGCCGATTTCCATTCCGCATAGTCGAACGGCGTTGCTGGCAGCGGCGCAAGCGCCTTTCTCTCTACCTCCTCGAACAGGTCTCGGCGCGACTTTCCGATGTGGCGCATCGGGCGGTTGTTCAAGTCGTCAAGCAGAACCGAGATCGCGGCATTCAGATCAGCCAGACTGAAGAAGCGTCGGTTTCTGAGGCGAGCCAATATCCAGCGCTCGACGATCAGCACTGCACCTTCGACCTTGGCTTTGTCACGCGGCTTGCGGCTTCTGGTCGGCAGGATGGTCGTATCGTAATGTTCGGCCATAGCAGCGAAGGTGGCGTTGAGCGTCGGCTCGAACCACAGCGCCTTGGCGACGCCTGCCTTCAGGTTGTCGCACACGATCGCCTTCGTGACGCCGCCGAAGAAGCTCAGCGCGCGTTCCTGGCCCTCGATCCAGTCCGGCAGTTTCTGGCTGAAGCTGGCACAGGCGAATGTCAACGACGAGGCGGGAAGCATCGCCACAAAGATTTGTGCCGAATGGATGACGCCGGTCGAAGGGTCGATGATGGGGATGGTGTGGCCGGCATAATCCGTCTGCATCACCGCGCCCGCCTCATGACGGTTGCGGAACGTCGCGTGAGCGCGGCGTTCGAAGACGGCAAAACGGTCGCAAAACCATGTGTAGCCGTAGCCGTCGGGATGGCTCGCCCTGTATTCCTGCCAGAGCAGCGTCAGCGTTACACCCTTGCGCTTCAGCTCGGCGGAAACGGACCGCCAATCCGGCTCGACCAAGTCCTGTGGCGGCCGGCCAACGCGCCGGAAAAGATGTCGCTCCAGCGCGGCATCATCGTCCAGGCCCGCAGGCAACGGCCAGACCGAAAGTCCGGTCTCCCTCGCTCGCAACAGATACGTCGCCACAGAGGTTTTGCTGATCTTCAGGCGTTCCGAAACGGCGCGAACCGAAAGGCCCTGCTCGTGCGTCAGTCGCAGTATCGATCGAATGTCTTTCACTGTCGTTCGTCTCGCTTGCTTCCGTCTTGGCATGGCCCCTCTCAACCGATGATGAGGAGGCAATCTGCCAGAACGGCGCTTGCGAAAATCGACCTTAAATCCACGTCCGAGACTGTCCCGGAATTAGCGGAATCGCTGTCCCGTATTTACTGAAATCGCTGTCCGCGAATTACCGGAATCGCTGTCCCGAAATTAGTGAAACACGCAGGTTGAGCAATACGGCACCGAGGGGAGTGACGGTGACGGCAAGATCGATTTCGTAATCGGTGCCGGTGGGCTGGAGCACGGTTCGTATAGTGATAGCGGTCGCCACGTCCGAACCGTTCACCCTCGTTAAGATCCCGCTCGCGCGCATCGGTGGGTTCGATCTCGTCCTCCTGCTGCAGTTGGACGAGGTTGAGGATTTCCTTCATCAGGTACGGCCGGCGGTTTTGTGATCCCTCTCGACGGCATCGAGCACGGCCATCGAAAATGCATCGCCTGCAGTCGGCACGAGACGGGCAATGTCCTCGCCAATGTCGCTGATGCGCCGGGTCGACGTTTCGATATCGCGTTCAGCGTCTGGTATCTGTCGGCGAACCGCGAAGAGGTCGTCGTCGTGCGCGGCCCGCAGCCTTTCGAGGGCAATATCGGCTTCAAGCCCGGCCTTCTGCATCAGCCGCTCGTCACCGCTCGCAATGGCTTTCGCCATCGCGAACTGGTTGGCCGCACCCTCACCGAGATCTTCGAGCCGGCGGATAGACGTGTCGCCGGAGAGCGCCGCTGCAATGAAGCGCGCCTTGCGCTCATTGTTCTGCCACATCGACGCATCCAAGGATCCTTGCGTGGCATAGGCAAAGATATCGACCTCATCATGCTGGTTGCCCTGACGCATGATCCGGCCCTCGCGCTGTTCGATGTGTGATGGCAGCCACGGCACGTCGAGATGATGCATTACCTTAAGGCGAAGCTGCGCATTGACGCCGGTGCCATGGTCTCGGACGAACCAAGCAGGACCCGGACCTTCCCGGCGCGCACGTTGGCGAACAGCCGCTGCTTGGCCTCGGTCTTCTTGTAATCCTGCATGAAGGCAATTTCCGCCGCCGGCACCCCGTGCCCGACCAACTCGTCACGGATCCAGCGATAGGCGGAAAAGCCGCAGGTCGGCGTCGCGGCCAATCTGAAAACCGAAGACTTCGCGCACGGATACGCGCCATTGGCGGAGCTGTGGCGATGAGGAAATTGCAGAGGCTCTTGCTTATTACAAAGGCGATGTGCAATCTGCGCTGGCATCGATGCTGCAATCGCTACCTTCGCTAGCTGCGAGTATTGACGAAGGCGCCACGGGCCGTGGCGTCACGCGCGCGTGGCGGCCGAGATACGAGCGAGATTGATATGCTTGACCATGAGCAACCCAAAACCGTCGCCTTCGAAGTGGCATTTAACGACTGGTGGCGGTCGCAACCATCGTCTTTCCGAGACAGCGTTACCCCGTCGGCTGCACGCGCGTGCTTTCGCGCAGGATATAGCGCCGCAAGAACGCCACCGAACGCCGCTTCGTCTTCAGGGCGGGCCGCATGCGGATCACAGTCTGGGCAATTGGCCCTACGGCAGCGAAGGGGAAGGCCGAAATGGAGGCGGATCTCCGGGCAGCAAAGAAGGGATGGCCCAAGCCGAAAGCGGGCTGGCAACTCCAGGAGGAAAGATGAGCGATACCGACAACCCGGCCCTCCCGCGACTCGACACGTCGTGCGATCGGCGCTTACCCGGCAGGACGACCTTTCCTTGCTGCAAACAGTCTGAAACGATCACTTTTCAGGAGAGTCATCACGTTGTCTCGACGACGACGGGGGATCCCTTTTCGTAGACCCCTGAGGGTACAGGCCCTCAGACCCTTCGGTTGACCTCAGCAGGTCGTATGATCGCCGAATCAGAAAAAGGGACGACGAAATCGCAGCCGCGAAGGGGCGCTTGTCCATAGGTGCACACCACTGTTTGCAGGCGGAGGCACGTGGGAACCCTCAGTCGCCAGCGCCTACGTTTTCGGTTGCCGACGATACAGCGAACGTAGGCTTCTGCTGCGAGAAGTACACCCGCGGATACTCGTCCTGATGGATGGGATCACTCGGTGTGGCGCTTGATCATCGTCCATGATCTAACCGGGACAGCGATATTTGGACAGAGTTGGATCATGTCCGGCAGCCACCAGTGTTTTCCGGTGGGGTCGGGTTGTTGGTCACAATCAACTTACGACATCGTCGTCACCTTTGTCGGTTACGTGACAGTCCCTGACAGGCGTTCTACTCCTCAACCCCGTATTTTTCGCCCACATCGCTGAAATAGCAGCTCGTCAGCTCAATCGGCCTGCTTGGCACCACTCTTGAAGCTAATGAGAGGCGGCGGAAAGGCAGCCGCATCCACACTGCTTCCGCAGTCGTGCGAAAACGAGAGGACATTCCGATGAAGTTTTCTTTGTCGCGCATGAAAAAGATCAGCGATTTGGTTTTGCTGTTCTCCGCTTTCTCTTGCAGCTATGCCAGCGAAACCCTGGCAAACGTTGCAACGCGCCAAGCCCTCACACTTTACGGAAACGCCGCACTGACCGGGTTGTGCAGACATCTGAGCACGAACAGACTATGGGTCTGCGAGCTATCCGACAATCCCGACATACACCTGACTTTCAACGCTGACACGGCATTGCACATTACGGTGAGGACGCCGAGCTGTGAAGGAAACTCGGTCTTGGATGGCGAATGGCCCGACAACCTTAAGCTCGCCCCCGGCCAGCCGAAAAAGGTATGCAACGTCAAAATCGTCGACGAAAAAGAGGGCGATTACCTGGACAGGTTGAATGCCCTGCCCGAAATTATTTCAAAGTGCGAGGTCAGTTTCCAAGAAGCCTTCCTCAAGAACAGACTCAACGCGGAAACCGCCAATTTCTACATCGGGCAGTGCAAGCGCTATCCGGCTCCGCCCAAAACGTCGCAGGATGAGGATCAATCAGAATGAGACTCGGCTTGCGGCGAATACATTCGTACAGTTCCGGGAGACGTCGCCCCATCCTCCCGTTGTAAAGGCGACCACGCGGATACCGGAGGGTCCTGAGGAGTAGCGGAAGACCTCGGCGTCGAAGATGTGTTCAACAGGATCGGGCCGGCGCCATTCGAGCGGCGGCCTGACCTGCGGTGTAAGGCGCGATCATGGTAATAACGCGCGAGGACGATGTCACGTTGTCTGCGGCTTAACGATTGTGGGATAACGGGTTGGGATGAACAGTCCGACCGTAAGCTACAAGAACCACCGCTTTCCACCGCAGATCATCGCCCGTGCGGTCTGGCTGTATTTTCGGTTCCCTTTGAGCCTAAGGATGGTCGAGGAGATGCTGTTGGAGCGCGGTATCGTCGTCTCCCATGAGACGATCCGGAGATGGGGTCGCAAATTCGGAACGGCTTATGCCAAGCAGTTGTGCAGAAAGAGGCCTTCGCGAAAGGATATCTGGCCTCTGGATGAGGTGGTGATTTCCATCGGCGGCCGCAAACATTGGCTCTGGCGTGCCGTTGACCAGGACGGTTACGTTCTCGACGAGATCGTTCAAGCCCGCCGCGATACCCAAGCCGCCAGGCGATTGCTGGTCAGGCTGCTGAAGAAGCAAGGCCTGACGCCGAAGCGGATCGTCACCGACAAATTGCGCTCATATGGTGCTGCAAGACGGGAGGTGATGCCCGCCGTCGAACATCGATCGCACAAGGGCCTGAACAATCGGGCCGAGAATTCTCACGTGCCGCTTCGAAAACGGGAGCGGATGATGCAGGGATTTCGATCGGTCGGCGGCTTGCAACGGTTCATATCGATCTTTTCGGCACTCCGAAATCTCTTCGTCCCCCCGCACCCGAAAAACTCAGCCCTCGCCATCCACATCCATCGGATCCGCGCAATGGCGCAGTGGAAAGCCGTGACCGGCGCAACCGCCTGACGTCTCAGACAAGCGCCCTGTTCCGACCTTGATCAAACAACGTGACATCGCCCGCTGCGCAATGATCTCAGCGGGAAAGCGGTGGCGACGATAAAGCGGATCACGAGCAACTTCTGACATGGCCCATGTACGCACATCTTCATCAGCCGTCGGTTAACTTTAAGGTGCCCTGCGATCACCACAGCCGCAACGCGCATTGCAAAATCGGATACTTCGCCGCCATCTCGATACCTAAAAGCTTCAATCGCTTAAGCGTTGTTCAGGGCCGACTAAAGACAGCGCCTCATCCTTCACCCAGATGGTCAAATCACCACGTTGACGCAGGCTTTCATTATATGCCGGCCAATTCGTCACTTGATATTTCTGCTTGGCAATCTTGTCCCGCCGAGCGGCATTGAACGTGTGCAGAATTCGAAATCCCGATCAGGAGACTGAAAACTTGAGACTGAAAACAACCGCTCAATATCAGTCGACGGGTGATCCACGCAACAACGCCGGTTGCTCTCGTGTCCGTGAAGTCCGAATAATGCTCTATGTTCAGAACACCTTCTTTTTTGGTGTCATGGCCCGATGATGCACGACGGCAGTGGTTCGCGATCTGATGCCGGCCTAACGCTGATCGTAACCGAGTGGCGTGCGGAGTCGACGGCTTCAATCCAGCGCCGGCGCGGAGCCCGTGGTCGTCGCTTCGCGCCCGAAGGCCAGCCTTCCGGCCGCACTCACGGCAGGTCTTCGATAAAGGTCGCGGAGAATTTTACGTCGTCGCGCTGCGTTCGCACAGCCGCCGCGGCAGAATATGCACCCGCAAACGTCCTGCTCCAGAAGTGCCATGTGCTGCCGTCATCTCGTTCGTCACCGACGACGCGACATCGGCGATTACCGTCGAAACCGGAAAACGAGATATTACGGATGGGATAGGATATGCCCAGCCCTCGCCCCTTGAGATAAGCTTCCTTCAGTGTCCAGATCTCACAAAAGCGATCCGGTCGATCCGCTTCCGCCAGCCTCAGCAGCGCCGAACGCTCCTCTGGAGCAAGCGCAGTCGGCACCAGATGCTGGTAGTCGACCCTGCCGATCTGCTCGACATCCAGGCCGCAATCGGCTTTTTGCGTGAGGATGCAGCCCACCAATCCATCGGTATGAGACAGGTTGAAGCGGATCGGAGCAGAGGACGGCGAGACGAGTTCGGGCCGTCCCCCGGGTGCAGAAGCAAAAGTCAGTTCACGCGGATCAGCGACCATATAGCGGGCAAGCAACAGCCTGAGCAGGCCATGGCTGAAGACGTACATGTCGCGGTCGCGGTCGAAGACAAAGCGTCGGGCACGCTGGCGCTCCTCCTCGTTCAGAACGTCACGGGCCGCATTCCACAGCCTGACGCTTGCTTCCCTCGGCTGGCTCAGAAAAATATCGACCCGCAGTTCACTGCTCACCTGCCATGGATCCAGGTCGCCCGCCATGCTCATTGCTGGTGTTCCACGGCTGACCAGTCGACCAAATCGGCAATTGTTGGGCGTTGGTGCATGGATCGGGACTTGAGCGGATCTGGATCTGTGATGGGGCTATCTATGTGGTCGGTCCATTGCGGCGGATGGATTTAGGGCGTGCGCATGCAAGCATACGATTGAGGGCGGCGCAGCCGATGGCCACTTCCGTCTGCTGAGCGTGAAACGACCGAGCCCGCAGACGCCGCCCGATGATGGACTTGTATCGGCCGATGGCAGTCTCGACCAGCGAGCGCTTGCCGTAGCCGGTGGAGGCCTGCCATTTCATTCGCCCGTCTCTGCTGATTGCAGCGATCTGCTGATCCCTTTGTCCGGGAGATTGATCGCCGGCTGGTTCGGTCGCGTTGGCGCGCGGGGGAATGACGATGACGGCAGCCGCACTGTGGTCGGTGACCGCGTCGTAGGTGGGCTTCCCGTCATAGGCGCCGTCGGCTGTGAACTGCCCGATCCGACCATCGATCTGGTTGAGCAACGGCTCCACCTGCGATGCGTCGCCCGCGTCCTGGTCGGTCATCGTATGTGCAATGATCTCGCTGCTATCGGCATCCAGTGCCACATGCAGCTTTCGCCAACCACGGCGGGATCTGGCGCCATGCTTCTCCTCCAACCATTGGCCCGCGCCGTAGACCTGCAGTCCAGTGCTGTCGACAAGAATATGCACTGGCCCGTCCGGTCGACCCTGGAGGTCATGCGCCTTGTTGGGCGATTGCCCTGTTCGCGCCCGACGGCTCAGGGTGGTATGATCGGGGACAGCGAGCGCCAAGCCCATCAAGGGCAGCACCGATCCTAATAATCCTTCGACCTGACGCAGCCGCAAGCCGAACACCAGGCCCAGCGTCAAGGCGGTCTCGATGGCTAGATCGGAATAACGAGGCTGGCCACCACGCGTCGTTCGGCGTGGAGCAAGCCACATGGCAAGCGCCTCCGGTGTCAGCCACAGGGTCAAGCTGCCACGTCGCCGTAACCCCGCCTCATATTCCGGCCAGTTCGTCACCTTGAATTTCATCCTGCCGATGCGATGGTGGCGGGCGGCGTTATGTTTGAAAGGCATCAAGGTCACAGATCGGTTATTGAGGTTGCCGATCGCCTACACCACGACCGCTAAACGATCCGTGCACCAACGCGCCTTGCACCCGGGCCAACCACACGGATCCCATAGTCCCGAAGAGCACGAGAAATGGGATAGAGCGCATTCCAGCTCTTTGCCAGGATTGTTGACCGGCCCAATGGTAACTTCATGCGCTCGATTGCCGGCAGGAACTCGTCCATTATAGCATCGAAGACGTTCCCCGTCGAAACAAGGTGGACCGGCTCTGGGCAATCCTTCGCTCTGCCCTCGCTTGTCATTGCCGGATTGCGAGGAAAAAGGCGCTCAGCATGTTCGACGACTGCCGGACTGGATCGAAAATTCCATGAAAGGGACAGGTCCCGCTTGGCGCCGATCTCGTCAGCGAAGGGGTCGATGAGTTCAGGTCGCGCACCTGCAAATCCGAAGATCGACTGAGCGGGATCGCCGACGAGGAAGAACTTCGAGCGCTTCTCCTCATGGAGAAGTCGAAGGATCTCGACCTGGATTTCAGTCGTATCTTGAAACTCGTCGATCAAAAACGAACGAAACTTCGTCGCGACAGATCGGGACACCTCTCGATCGTCCCGGAGCAGGCAATAGGAATGATAGAGGATGCTGGCGAAGTCGATAAAACCGCGGCCGGCTGCCAGCCGCATGAAGTGCGGCGCGGCGAGAGCGATCATGTCATCCTCAAGGGCAGAACCGATATACGCACCGCTGGCGTCGAGGCCGATTCCACCAAAACGCAAATAGTCTTCAAAGCGAAGATCATATCGCCCGACCATTTCCGCGGCGAGATCGGCGATTTCGACGAACTCCGCCCTCTCCGAGGTTAGCACCTTCATCGTGCCGGAAAAACCTGCGACCCGACTCGCGAATGGCCGCAAGATATGATGGAGACAGAACGAATGGATCGTCGAGACGACGTAGTTTGTCTGGTCATCCGGCATGAGATGAGCAGCGACTCGGGCGTCAATTTCATTGACCGCGGCATTGGTGTAGGTGATGCATGCGACAGCAAAGGGCGTCCCCCGGACCTCCTCCACCTCCTTGACGAGCCTCGCGACAATCGTCCGCGTCTTGCCGCTTCCTGGGCACGCCTTCAAAAGCAGATTGCCAGGATGATCGAGAGCGAGCTGTTGTTGCGGTGTCAGCTTCATTCGAGCAGCCAGTCCACGGCGTTGCGAATATAATCGGGGATGGCGGCTTTTTCCGGAATGTTCTCGGCAGCGAGTTGCGCAAAGCGCGCCTTGCCGAACCGCTTGGCCGTGTTGAGAACGCTCTTCTTCAAGCCTTCGTCAACCGAACTGAAGAGATCGGCCATCTCCAGCTTTTTCGAGATCCGGGGCGCGCCAATGCGCGCTGCCGCTTCTGCAGCATGGCGAGATTCTCAGGAAGGGTGATCTCCCGTTCGAATGTCGTTGCTCCAAGGAAGACCTTTACATAATCCCCTTCCAAGGCGGTCAGGACTTCCTTTTCCGGCACATCGATTTCATCCTGATCTTCATCGTCCGTCGGCTTGGCGTCCGACGGTTCCTGATCTGCGTCAGCCACGATCGCGCTACGTTTAGGCAGGCCGATCGCGGAAAACAGCCGCGCATAGGCTCCGAAATGGACGCCGTGTATGGGCACGATCGAGATTCCGGCTCGTTCGACATCAATGCCCATGGCCGATCTGATCAGGCCGGGAAGCAGAAATGCCTCCGCCGCGCCCTCGACCAGCATTACTCTGCGGGCGAAAAGCAGGTTCGATTTTGTTGCGTCTAGATAGCGTTCAAGATCGGCAATGTCGTGCGGCGTCAGGGCGGTGTTCGAAGCTATGGTCGAGACGTAAGGCGCGTTGCCGCCCGTATTGGTCATCGTCACATACGATGACAACGGCGCCTTGGCCGTCACCTGCGTACTATGGGTGGTTACAATCGACTGGAACGGCAACTCCCGCAATGCATCCAGCAAGACGCTCTGCAACTGCGGATGCAGATGCGCCTCGGGCTCCTCGATCAGGATCAGTTCGCCCGCCGCCTTGCCTTCTGCCGCGCGCTTGCGAAACTGCTCGATCAAGATCGCAATGTAGAGCAGATTGTTCATGCCAAGACCGTTGCGTCTCGGCTCAAATGCTTTCAGGGATGGACCGCTCAAGAGAATCCGGATGTTTCGCAGGATCGACTGGAAGGTGGGCGAACTCAGCCCGATGTCGACATCGAGCGCAAAGGCGTCGCCCGTCACGTCCTTTAACGCTCTATCAATGGCATCCGCAACGGATTCGATCGCCGGTGACTTTTCGATCGCGTCGTTTGCGGCCTTTACGGCGGCGATCAATGCCGCCTGCTCACCTGCTCCGATTTTGGTCGCCTCGATCAGGCGAATGAGCGGCGACCGCCGCATATCGGCGAGATCACCTTCGACATCGCGGAGCGCATGGAGGAACACCACCCTGTAGGCCTGAAGATATTGCAAGCCGACAGAGCGCGCTCCAATTTCGTCATTATCAGTGTCCCATTCGAAGTCGGCAAGGTCGATGTTGGGATCGCCGCCGCCATAAAGCTCCCATCCGAAATCTTCCAGCGTGAGACTGTCAGCGGTTCGACCGCCGGATGCCAGCTCACCGCGGACGAGATTTTTGGGACGAAACCTATAGAATATTCGGGCTCGACCGTCTCCAAGCTGGGTCCCATGAAGCATCGCGACCTCGTTATCGCTCGCCTCATAGCCCGTGAACTCCACGCCCACCAAAACTTGAAAAGGCCGGCTTTGATCGATGCCGCTATGGACATCGTCTTTCTGCAACGCGCGGAATGCAGATGAAAAGTCGACGTCGAGACAGAGGCGAAGCGCCTGGATGAAGCAAGACTTACCCGTATTGTTTTCACCGATGATGCAGGTCGCTTTGTCCTTTATACTGACGTCGACGGAGGAAAGGGATCTGTATCCCTTGATAACAATACGGCTCAAATGCATTCGGCACCTACGGCTCAAAATAATATACAACTACTACTATCGCTGATTCGGTGGTTGTATTCATCATCGGTTGCGTCTCGCTTGCTAAAAAAATATATGGAGCGGCCAACCTCGAGTTGGCTCCGCTGCCGCCGCTTCCTCTCAAGCGCCACCTAAGCGGCCCTGGTTGTTGGAAGAAGGAAATCGGTAAACCGGCGGGCACCGTGAAGCGAAAAGTTTGTATATTTCAGTATTTTAAGAACTGACACCACTGGATCTCGGTTCGATTCACATCAAGGCGAAGAAGCCGGTCCGGCACAGGGCTCCTTGCGAAAATGCGGTCAGCGCTCAACGGCGGCTTCGGGTCTTCATGTCGGTCGTTGCCGGGGCTCCCCCCAAACTCCCAAAAGCAGTCGGTCAGCAGATGTCGGCAACGTCGCAGATCGGGTAGGGACGACAAGTCGATGTTTGTTGGCATTGCACAGTTCGATTACGTCGTGGCCCGTGACCTACTAACGCTAGCGACCATAAGCGAATTTCGCGGTGTAACTCTCGATCAGATTAGCCTCTTCATCCGCGTCCTCGGGATCAGGATCTTCGGCCAAGGCATCGCTTGAAAACACGGTCAGCGTGTGACCGAATGAACCAAGTCCGACAATCTCCTCGTCGAGGTGAATCTGCCCGGAGCCATCAAACCAGTCGGCAAGTGTAGTCTCGATGATTTGCCGCTTGCCGTAACGGACGTTGTCCGGATCGCTGTTGAAGTCCCGCGTTGCGCTGAGAGGTAAGGGCGAGCCCTTGCGGAGGAACGTAAGTGTTTTGCCGAGCTCTTTGAAGCCTTCGGACATGAAGCAATAACAAATATCCGCTCCTTGACTTACGACGATAGCCATCGGATAGGGGCTGCACTCGGCGGCGCGGATCGCCGCGGCGGTCAGGGAGCATTGCGATCGATTGGCTAGCTGTTCAATACCGGCAAGTCCAATGAAGCCCTGTGTCAGCTCTTTCTTCACCAGAAGGGTTGGCATCAAGAGACCAGAGGCAAAATGGTCCGCCTCGAGTTCGATCGAGCTATGGCCCTGGCGAAAGCCAGCTCTTGAGATATGCATCTTGCTAGACTTCAGAATCTCTTCAGGATGCCCTTCGAGAAAATAGTGGCCGAGCTCATGAGCGACGGTAAATCGCTGGAAGCCCTCGTTCTCGATGTCTGTGGCGTAAAAGATGGAGGGCACTTCTTCATCGAAGATGATGCCGCCGCTGACGCCTTTGATTTCCGGCGGCTTGGCCACGAGCATGATACCTTCGGACTCGGCAATCGCGAAGGGATCGACGGGAAACGTGGTAAAGCCTTTTTCTTCCGCAACGCGCTCGCCGTGCTGGCGCGACTTGATCAGTTGAAACTTAGCCATCGCCGCCCTTCTTTTTGTTGATGAGGTCGATCATCATCTGAATATGTTCGCGATCGCCCGCCGACAGATTTTCCTCACCGCGAAACGCGGTCGTCGCCCCCTTCATGCTGGGCGAACGCCCCAGGAGGTAGTCACCCGATACCTCTAGGGCCTTTGCCAGTGCGCGAACATTCGCGAAGGATGGCTTGCGCCTATTCTTTTCAAAGTGCCCGATAGCCGCGGGCTGAAGTCCCGATGCCTTTGCGAGTTCCGTCTGGTTCAGTCCCCTTGCCTCGCGGGCGGCCAGCAACCGATCCCCGAATTCCAGCTCATTCTCCGAATTATTTGACACGACGTTTCCAGTTATGTTAGTCCTACGTATACGTAGGAAATTGGCATCCACCACTCGGTGGTTTTTTCAGGCCAAGACGTCCTACGAGTTCGTAGGAAACTGTACTACAGACAGGATACTGTAGTCAAGAATCCCGGGAAGGAGGTGAATGGTTTGGCGAAATCGGAAGTGACCAGCAAGAGGGCGGCTTCAGCGGCATCAAAGGTCCTGCGGGACCCGAAGGCGAGCAAGGCGGCGAAGACGGCGGCAGGTTCGGCGCTCACCCAGCGTCCGGGCAGGAAATGATCCACGGCGGCAGGCTTTCGGGCCTGCCGCTCTTCACAAAGAAATAGGAGCAGCAAATGGCGCACGACGACAAAGAGAAGAAGAAGGTCACTATCATCATTGATGGGACCCCGCATGAGGTTGAAAAGGACGACATCACCTACGTGGAAATCGTCACGCTGGCGGACCCCGAATATCCGCAGCATCCGGAAACGACCTACTCGGTAACCTACAAGCGCGGTCACGGCAACAATGAGGGAACCCTCTCTCCGGGCGGCTCCGTAAAGGTGAAAGAGGGCATGGTGTTCAATGTTTCAAGAACTGGTCAGTCATAACAAGGACATCGAGCAGCTCCTCCTCAAGGGCTATGCGATCGCGCTTGATAGCGGCCACCTCGTCATCCGGGACATCCCCTATCTTGACGAGAAAGGTGCGCTCTGCTGGGGCGCGATCGTGTGCAAGCTGACTTCGGCGGACAGCAAGCGCTTTATCATGGAGGACCATCAGATCTATTTCGCGGGCTCGCACCCTCATGGTCTCGATGGCCAACCCATCCCTAACCTTGGCGGGGGACAGCACACCCTTCCGCTCAAAAGCCCTGATGTCGTTGTTCAGCGGTCGATGTCTAACAAGCCGACGGGTGGCTATGTTGATCATGTCGCGAAGATCGATCGTTACGTGGCAATTCTCAGTGGTCCCGCAATGGAACGCTACGGCGCGAATCCTCTCACCTTCCGGAAGGTGAAATCGGAAGACGAAGAATCCATCTTCAAGTTCGCCGATACGCTGACCAGCCGCGCAGAGATCGGCGATCTTGTGCAGGTCTTCAAAGATGAGGTCATCGCCATCATCGGCCTCGGCGGCACCGGCTCGTACGTCCTTGATTACATGGTCAAGACGCCGGTCGCACGCATTATCGGGTTCGACCGCGATCCCTATCACGTTCACAACGCTTTTCGATCACCGGGAAAGCTTTCAGATGAAGGCGAACTCGATCGTGCAAAGGCAGAGGTGTACCAGGGCCGCTACGAGAACTTCCGGCATGGCCTCACGCTCTTGCCAAAATTCATAGACGAGTCCTGTATAGAGGACTTGAAGGACGTCACATTTGCATTTGTTTGCGTTGACAAGGGCAGCTCGCGGCGTGGGATTTTCGATCTGCTGACGAAGTTGCAAATCCCGTTCGTTGACGTCGGCATGGGCCTCAATCGAAAGCAGCACGCGATCAACGGCACGTTGCGCGCCACGTACTATGAGCCGAACCGGGCCCAAGAGATGCGAGATCGAAACTTGGCCGAGCTTTCCGATCGCCCCGACGATGAGTATCGCGTCACGGTGCAAATTGCCGAGCTGAATGCCCTTAATGCCTGCCTTGCTGTAATTCGGTATAAGCAAATCATGGGATTTTATCTGGACGAGAACCACTTCGATCACATGCTCTTCAAGGTGAACGACATCAAGATTCATGGTGAACCGCAATGATCGAGTCCTTTCGCCTCAATCGCGTGCAGTACATTCCCAAGGCACTCGAGCCCGGCGTCCTTTACGTTGCCGCCGAGTTTGACATCGCCGCCCACCTTTGTGCATGTGGCTGCGGAACGAAGGTCACGACGCCGCTCGGTCCCACGGAGTGGCAAGTGAATGATACCGGCCACGGTCCTACTGTCGTTCCCTCAATCGGGAACTGGCAGCTGCCATGCCGTTCGCACTACGTCATCACAGGTGGTAAGACCCTATGGGCAGGACAATGGAGCGAGGCGCAAATAAAGGCTGGCCGTAGTGCCGAACAGCGCCGCCGCGCGATCCATTATGCCGCCCGCGCGCACGACCGCAAATGGTGGGTCCGGCTTGGCAAATGGCTTCGCGGTATATTTCGGTAACTCATTGAAGCGGAGAGTGGGCCACTGTGATGCTCCTTCCTGCGGGTCCGAGCTTTAACGTAACGAGCTGGCACGAGGCGGCGGATATATCCTCGCGGCCAGTTCCGCTAGGACACCGGACGGCGATGTCACGTTGTTTGATCAAGGTCGGAACAGGGCGCTTGTCTGAGACATCAGGCGGTTGCGCCGGTCACGGCTTTCCACTGCGCCATTGCGCGGATCCGATGGATGTGGATGGCGAGGGCTGAGTTTTTCGGGTGCGGGGGGACGAAGAGATTTCGGAGTGCCGAAAAGATCGATATGAACCGTTGCAAGCCGCCGACCGATCGAAATCCCTGCATCATCCGCTCCCGTTTTCGAAGCGGCACGTGAGAATTCTCGGCCCGATTGTTCAGGCCCTTGTGCGATCGATGTTCGACGGCGGGCATCACCTCGTCTTGCAGCACCATATGAGCGCAATTTGTCGGTGACGATCCGCTTCGGCGTCAGGCTTTGCTTCTTCAGCAGCCTGACCAGCAATCGCCTGGCGGCTTGGGTATCGCGGCGGGCTTGAACGATCTCGTCGAGAACGTAACCGTCCTGGTCAACGGCACGCCAGAGCCAATGTTTGCGGCCGCCGATGGAAATCACCACCTCGTCCAGATGCCAGATATCCTTTCGCGAAGGCCTCTTTCTGCACAACTGCTTGGCATAAGCCGTTCCGAATTTGCGACCCCATCTCCGGATCGTCTCATGGGAGACGACGATACCGCGCTCCAGCAGCATCTCCTCGACCATCCTTAGGCTCAAAGGGAACCGAAAATACAGCCAGACCGCACGGGCGATGATCTGCGGTGGAAAGCGGTGGTTCTTGTAGCTTACGGTCGGACTGTTCATCCCAACCCGTTATCCCACAATCGTTAAGCCGCAGACAACGTGACATCGCCGGTCAACGCTAACGCCGCGCTCGGCCATAATCTCTTCCAGATCACGATAGGAGACCGCATATCTCACGTAGAAAAATACCGCGTATAAAATCACGTCTTTCGGGTAATGACTGCCTTTGAAATCGACCATCATCGGCAAACTCAATCTGCCTGCTCATCTTCAACCCGGATCTACGCCTACCATACTGGTTGCAAACCCGGTGAAAGTTTTGCGACAGAACCACCCGCACCGCACTGACGACAGCTTATGCGGCGGGGCTACGCGCCTCGGAAGCTGTCCATCTCAAGGTCCGCGACATTGATGGCGAGCGCGGCATCATCCGTGTCGAGCATGGCAAGGGCGGAAAGGATCGCAACGTCATGCGGCCGGTATCGACAAAAGGGTGACCCCCAGGCGGCCAAGCGCCTGCTGACGCGACTTCTGAAGAAGCAGGGGATGCCGCCAAAGCGTATGATCACCGACAAATTGCGCTCCTACGGGGCGGCCAAACGCCAGGTCATGCCGAACGTGGAACACCGCTCGCATAAAGGCTTGAACAACCGGGCGGAGAGTTCTCACCTGCCGTTGAGAAAACGGGAGCGAACGCGACAGGGTTTCCGGTCGGTTGGCTCATTGCAACATTTCGTGTCGATCTTCTCCGCCGTCCGAAACCTCTTCGTCCCATCCCATCCCAGACCAACCGCTCCGCAGCACAAATTCGAACCCATCGACGCCAGGCAATGGCCGCGTGGGAAGCCGTGAGGGCACGGCCTGCCTGAAAAGCGCAGGCTCGGCCTCACCTGGCCACATTCAAACAACGTGACAACGCCGGCCGCCGACATGGGGGATCGTTCCTCCCGGCCGAAGACGAGCCCACGCCGGACCGCGGATCGCTGAGGAAATTGTCTCGCTGCGCCCTCACTAAGAGAAAATTCAATGAGGCACGAAAGGCCTTCCGATGGAGCCGGCAAGTTTGTTGGCGCGGCGGCAGCTTATTGACTGTTGACTGGTCTGAATAACGATTCTATATCGTCATGACGGTCTAACGGATTGATACATATATAAACCCGTCGGAAGGCGGTTTTGGCACATTTTGAAATCCGCGCATGGTCAAGGGGCCCGGGACGCCCTGAGGACATTTAAGAGGTTGTTTATGACGCAGTTTGAGGAGTTTGCGCTTTATGAATTTCAGTCGATCGAGGATGCACCCTTTCGACCGGAACAATACTCGCGTCTGAAGTTCGGTTGCGATGAAGCAGCTCGCGAGATGGGCCACCAGATTGCGGACGCGTTCTTCGAAAAAAACGCATCCGCAATACTGAACCGTCGCTGCCTGATGATTTCGTCGCCTTTCAATTTCGTTCCGAATGCAGCAAATGTAATGACGATGCATTTGCTAGATCGCCTCAACAGCCACATCGTTGATGCGAAAGGCAACCATGTCGAATATGCGACTGTTCCGCGAAAGATCAGTTATGTGAACGATTTCGGAAATCTGTCAGGAGAAGAGCGCAAATTATTGCTCGCTGGTGATAGATTTTACTTCAACCAGCAACATTTCGAAGGTCGTTGTCTTCTGTTTGTCGATGACGTGAAGATCACTGGCACTCACAAAAACAAGTTAGTCGAGCTCATGCACGAGCAACAATTAAAGAACAAAACATTTTTCCTGTATTTTGCTCGATACACGGGCGACCGTCCTAACATAGAGTCCGAGATAAATTTTGCCGCTGTTAAGTCAATCAAGGACCTAAATCGGATCGTGGTGGAGCCTAATCATCATATGACCGCTCGCAAAATAAAGTATATTCTCTCGGCAGATCCAAGCGAACTATATCGCGACTTTCTAATGTTCAGAAGCTACCGATACCTTATGGCGCTCTATTTCAATTGTTTGAATGAAGGATATTACAAAATAAAAGAGTACGAAACAAACATAGCATTAATTCGAAACGTGATTGTTTACAAGGAAAACGCAAATAGCGTCCAGCGCTAAGTAGAGTAGCAGTACGAAATACACGAGACTGCCATAGTCCAGGCTTCTGGTTGGTCATATCGCGTTTTATGGCTGCGCACAATACTAGCTTGGACCGCGATGGCCGCGGCCAACTACAAAGGCAAGAAGGTTTGTTACGGCGCCCTTTGTGCGGCTCCGGAGGAAAATGTTGCCGGGCTCAAAATTGATCACTCTCCAGAAAGGGCAACGAATGGGTATTGTCACGTTAACTGGGCTGCGGTTGCCTGCCTGACGGGTTGGGCGTAGATTTCGGCGATGCAGACGAGACATCAGCTTCAAGCGTCACCGTTTTCCGCCACGGATCGTTTCTCACGCGGTCTGGCTTTATTTGCGGTTCAACCTTAGTCTGCGTGAAGTTGAGGAAATGCTGCTCGAGCGTGGAATCGACGTGTCATACGAGACAGTCCGCCGCTGGATCGCCAAGTTCGGACTCCAGATCGCACGCAACTTGCGGCGGCGGCAGGCGCGCCCCGGCGATATTTGGTATCTGGACGAAGTCGTTGTGAAATGCGCTGGAGAGAAATTCTGGCTCTGGCGTGCGGTCGATCAACATGGCACCGCTCTCGAAGAGATATTGCAGAAGCGGCGTGATAAAAGGGCAGCGAAGCGCGTGCTGGTGGCGTTAATGAAGCGCTATGGCTTTGCTCCCAAACGGATCATCACCGATAAGCTCCGCTCCTACGGTGCAGCAAAGGCGGAAGTGGCACCCGGCCTTGACCATTGGTCGCACAAGGGCCTCGATAATCGGGCCGAGAACAGCCATCTGCCGTTTCGAAAACGGGAACGAACCATGCAAGGCCACTGATCACCAGGCACGTTGCAACGGTTCGTCTCCATGCACTCAGCGACCCGCAATTGCTTTTCAGTTCAGTTCAGTTCCGTCCCGTCGCCGCGCCGCGCAAACAATTCGCTACCATCGGCTCGAAGCTTTCGATGCATGGAAAATTGCGGCCTGTGTCGCCTGAATATCCACGAGCCGCTGACCTTTCCAGCCAGAGAAACTTAACGTGACAACACCGCGCTGAGACCCAGATGGGTCGATGGAAGGCTGTGATTGGGTCCAAACTCAAAGCGCGAGATTTTGACAATCAGAAGACTGAAGCAAAGATTGGCGTCCGTGTCCTTAACCGGATGACAGAACTTGGCCGGCCCAAGTTCGAGCGCATTGCATGAAAAATGCAGTGGATAGGGTTGCCTCGTCCAAAGTCTGATCCATGCAACAGTGCTACATAAGTCCAATTCTTCTCGAGGCGCTCAGGAAACCGCGTGTCGTAGTCGGATAGGAAACTGACGTGGATACAGAAACGCACCAAGGAATCTCCCCTGCCATGATATCCGCTTACAACAAGCCGTTCCCAGGCACCTACGCCGCCACGGATGTTCTCTTTCTTCTCAAAAAAGTGGTGATGGACCCGACTGACATCTCTGTGAAGGAGGCGTCCATACAGTCAGGTCGCCGCCACTATTCAGAGATGATTTCAGTCGAACGCTTGCCTGACGACGGTTACATGCGTCTCTTCGAAGAGGCGATGGCGGCTGGTGCGGGGAGGATGGGGAATGAGGTCGTGTCGTTGGCGCGAGCAATCAGCGCAGCGGTAGAAGGTCCTATTACGCTTGCCAGTCTCGTGCGTGCCGGAGTTCCGCTTGGCGTACTTCTCAAAAGGGCACTCACGGCACTTGGTCGCGATGTCGCCCACTTCGGCGTATCGATCATCCGGGACAAGGGCCTCGACCGAAATGCCATGCGGTACATACTCGAACGCCGCCCCATCGAGGGCCTGATCTTCGTCGACGGATGGACAGGAAAGGGTGCGATATGTAGTGAACTTGAGCAGAGCTTTGAAGCCTATTCGAATGACAAGCCACGGCTTATCGTGCTTGCCGATCCAGCAGGCCGATCCTGGCTTGCTGCTTCCGGAGAAGATTGGCTCATTCCTTCAGGAATACTTGGAAGCACAGTTTCAGGACTTATCAGCCGTTCGATCCTGAACGCTGATGTAGTTGGGCCAGAAGATTTTCATGCCTGCGTGCAGTGGGCTCACCTGGAGCCGCACGATATTTCGAAGAGGTTCGTCGACACTGTCTGGAGATACTGTCAAGCGGCTCTCGAGATCGGAGCCGTTGATCCGTTCTACCCCGCCGCATCTGTGTGGACTGATGCCGACCGAAGCTTCCACAGCACGAACGCGAAACAGGCCGTGGAGTTTGTTCGTGCCCGGAATGACGTCACAAACATGAACCGCATCAAGCCGGGCATCGCAGAGGCGACACGGGCGATTCTGCGCCGGGTCCCTGAGATGGTTTTTGTGTCTTCTGAAAACGAGAAGGACCTTTCTGCTTTAATGCATCTCATACGAGAGAAGAACATTCCCTACGCTGTCGCCCGCGAGGGGATTCACCCTTATCGCGCATTGACGCTCATTCGGCAGGTAATATGATGGCTCTCAAGAATACATCGCCCTGTGAATTGGGTGCGACTCTTTACATGCCGATCCTCAAGCCTGACGCCCTGGATTACATCGCCGGGACAAAGATACCAAAATTGCGCTCCATGGTACTTTGCCTTGAAGATGCACTTCTCGAAAACGACGTGCTTGAGGGCATGGATATTCTCGAGAAAACGTTGATTCGCATAGGACAGGTCAAGCGAGACAGTACCGAAACACGTTTCCCGCTGGGGTGTTGTCACGTTAAGTTTCTCTGGCTGGAAAGGTCAGCGGCTCGTGGATATTCAGGCGACACAGGCCGCAATTTTCCATGCATCGAAAGCTTCGAGCCGATGGTAGCGAATTGTTTGCGCGGCGCGGCGACGGGACGGAACTGAACTGAACTGAAAAGCAATTGCGGGTCGCTGAGTGCATGGAGACGAACCGTTGCAACGTGCCTGGTGATCAGTGGCCTTGCATGGTTCGTTCCCGTTTTCGAAACGGCAGATGGCTGTTCTCGGCCCGATTATCGAGGCCCTTGTGCGACCAATGGTCAAGGCCGGGTGCCACTTCCGCCTTTGCTGCACCGTAGGAGCGGAGCTTATCGGTGATGATCCGTTTGGGAGCAAAGCCATAGCGCTTCATTAACGCCACCAGCACGCGCTTCGCTGCCCTTTTATCACGCCGCTTCTGCAATATCTCTTCGAGAGCGGTGCCATGTTGATCGACCGCACGCCAGAGCCAGAATTTCTCTCCAGCGCATTTCACAACGACTTCGTCCAGATACCAAATATCGCCGGGGCGCGCCTGCCGCCGCCGCAAGTTGCGTGCGATTTGGAGTCCGAACTTGGCGATCCAGCGGCGGACTGTCTCGTATGACACGTCGATTCCACGCTCGAGCAGCATTTCCTCAACGTCACGCAGACTAAGGTTGAACCGCAAATAAAGCCAGACCGCGTGAGAAACGATCCGTGGCGGAAAACGGTGACGCTTGAAGCTGATGTCTCGTCTGCATCGCCGAAATCTACGCCCAACCCGTCAGGCAGGCAACCGCAGCCCAGTTAACGTGACAATACCCTTTCCAGCGATCGACATCCTGTATGCCGATTTTGACACCTATCCATCTGACATCACCGGTCGAGGAGATATAGGCGGTTCTTATCATTAGCCCCGCCAAGATGGCGGGGCTGCAGGTTTAGCCGACAGTTCTTAGAACTTTACGCCAATCCCGAACTTGAGTTCGTTCTGATCGAGATCGACATCAACTCCGAGAACGTCCTTCTTGCCAAAGTCATTGTAGCGATATTCGCCACGGGCGAAGATGTTGTTGGTGATGGCAAAGTCAACGCCAGCTCCTACGGTGTAGCCGTTGAAGGTCTCCGTTTCCTTGTCAAAGCCAGGTACATCGACGAAACCGCGCGTCGCAGTCCAGCCGGCTGCGCCATAAATCAGCGCTTTATCGAAGGCATAGCCGACACGACCACGAACAGCGCCGGCCCAATCCGTCCCGATGTCTGCGCCGAGCGCGTCCTCTTCATTCCAGTTGTATTCCAGGTTGCCCTCGATACCGACGACAATGTTATCGAACTGGAAATTGTACCCTGCGAATCCGCCGAAGATGCCGCCGTTGAAATCTTCCGAAGCGCTGGCACCACCGGCGCTGAAGTCACCGTTAAGCCATGCGGCGCCACCATCGATCCCGAAGTAGGGACCGGACCAAGTAAAAGTAGGAGCGACCGCAGCGTCCTGGACGACATCGGCGGCAAGGGCGGTGGTTGCGACAAGTGCGAGTAGCGTTGTGGCGATAGTCAACTTCATTTCTGTACCCCATTGCATAACAATACAACCGAAGGATATATCACCAGCTCAACAAAAAGCTGTAGCAACTAGGGCACACTCGCGAGATTGTACGGGTAGTACAAGTTGCGCGCGGCGGAGGGCCGGCGGCCTTCGGCCCTGCATTCCATCGGGTACTGTCACATTGATTGAGCTGTAAGGAAATTGAGATAGCAGCGCACCCATGACCGTGAGTGCACCGACCGACAAGAACCACCGCTATCCGATCGAAATCGTAGCCCGTGCTGTCTGGCTCTACTTTCGCTTTCATCTGAGCCTGCGCGATGTCGAGGAAATGCTGCTCGATCGCGGGATCGTCGTTTCCTGCGAGACCATCCGCCGATGGTGCCGAAAGCATGGCCTTGATTATGCGCGCCGCATACGCCGCAAGGCGCCGATGAAAGGCGATGGCGATGTCACGTTGTCTGCGGCTTAACGATTGTGGGATAACGGGTTGGGATGAACAGTCCGACCGTAAGCTACAAGAACCACCGCTTTCCACCGCAGATCATCGCCCGTGCGGTCTGGCTGTATTTTCGGTTCCCTTTGAGCCTAAGGATGGTCGAGGAGATGCTGTTGGAGCGCGGTATCGTCGTCTCCCATGAGACGATCCGGAGATGGGGTCGCAAATTCGGAACGGCTTATGCCAAGCAGTTGTGCAGAAAGAGGCCTTCGCGAAAGGATATCTGGCCTCTGGATGAGGTGGTGATTTCCATCGGCGGCCGCAAACATTGGCTCTGGCGTGCCGTTGACCAGGACGGTTACGTTCTCGACGAGATCGTTCAAGCCCGCCGCGATACCCAAGCCGCCAGGCGATTGCTGGTCAGGCTGCTGAAGAAGCAAGGCCTGACGCCGAAGCGGATCGTCACCGACAAATTGCGCTCATATGGTGCTGCAAGACGGGAGGTGATGCCCGCCGTCGAACATCGATCGCACAAGGGCCTGAACAATCGGGCCGAGAATTCTCACGTGCCGCTTCGAAAACGGGAGCGGATGATGCAGGGATTTCGATCGGTCGGCGGCTTGCAACGGTTCATATCGATCTTTTCGGCACTCCGAAATCTCTTCGTCCCCCCGCACCCGAAAAACTCAGCCCTCGCCATCCACATCCATCGGATCCGCGCAATGGCGCAGTGGAAAGCCGTGACCGGCGCAACCGCCTGACGTCTCAGACAAGCGCCCTGTTCCGACCTTGATCAAACAACGTGACATCGCCCGTTGACCACGCGACGCTGAACAGATGGGTCGTGAAATATTCGCCCCTGATTGCCTGCCAGGCCCAGCGGCGCAAATCCGCAACCGGCAGCTCCTGGCGGATGGGCGAGACCTCTATCCAGGTCAAAGGCAAGTGGACCTATTTCTATCGGGCTGTCGACAAATTCGGCAAAACCCTTGATTTCATGCTGTCTGAGCACCGCGATGAGGCCGCGGCCAGCGCTTTCTTCGCCCGCACGATTAAGACCAATGGCTGGCCCGAAAAGGTCGTGATCGACAAGAGCGGCGCGAACCTGGCAGGATTGCAAAACATCAACTGGCTGCTGCTGTTGTTGTATGGATGGTTCTGGCTGATCGAGATCCTGCAGGTCAAATACCTCAACAACACGATTGAGCAGGACCACCGGTTTATCAAGAAGCTGACCCGCCCCATGAAGGGCTTCAAATCCTTTCAGTCTGCGTCAGCAACACTGGATGGTATCGAGGTGGCTCACATGATCCGCAAGCGCCAATTTTCAACCAGTGGCCAATCGGCATTTCAGCAATTCGCCGCACTCGCTGCATAACTGTGTCCAGCGATGGCCGCTTCTGCGGCCTTTTAAAAAGTTTGCGACAAAACCGTGCAATCGTCCTACGACGCTTTTCGTGCAATCTTCGCCTCTCTCTCCGGAGGGGGCGCATTGACGAGCTCGGATACGAACGTCGTCAGCGGTACGATGTTTTCGAGTTGGCTCGCCTGTTCCAGGGCGTCCATGTACTCGTCCCCGCGCGCGACCGGTATGACGGTCCAGGGGACTCCGCACTCTGCCAGCAGAGCATTCATGATGAAGCGTGCCGTTCGGCCGTTTCCGTCGGGGAACGGATGGATGTAGGTGAACAGGAACGGAGCGACGACGGCTTTCGCGCGCGGATCGGG
The DNA here is from genome assembly GCF_001679785.1 of Rhizobium leguminosarum. NCBI lineage: Bacteria > Pseudomonadati > Pseudomonadota > Alphaproteobacteria > Hyphomicrobiales > Rhizobiaceae > Rhizobium > Rhizobium leguminosarum. The sequence goes on along the minus strand of NZ_CP016290.1, from coordinate 164,536 downwards.
TTCCTCTTCGATGGATTCGAACAACGCGTCCATTGCATCGGCAATGGCATGCGGTGGCAGGGGGACATGCGAAGAGCCGCGCAGGTAGACGTTGTGCGAACGATAGCCGGCGAGTTGATGCGCCTTGATGATACCCGCGGTGACCGAAGGACTGAACATCGCGCGAAACCAGTCTTGATGCCTTTCTTCAAGCAGTTTGCCGGTCGGCGCGCCATCAAGGATTTTCTTGATATCGTCGCGCACTTCCTCGAAAGCCAGTCGATATCCCTTGGCGGCCAATGCGTTTTTGGTCTCGTAGTCCTGTGCGTCCTCGTCCGGCTTCCACGCTCCGTCCTGGACCCTCTGAATGAGATCTTCGGACACTTCATATCCCTCGATCGAAAGCGAGTTCAGCGCGTCCGCCACATAGCGCTCGTCGATCTGGGCGATGTATCCGTCGCGGTCATTGATGCGCAGTTGCTCGAATCCAATGTTGTCGAGCGCATCTTTCCTCATCCTCGCCCAGAGGTTCTTGATGCGCGTGGCGGAGGGAGCCTGAGCACGCCGCACATCGAGTTTGACCAGCTCGGTCGCAGGATCGAAGGGGTTCTCTTCGTGGGGATTGTAACCGGCCGCGTCCAGGGCTTTCATGATCGTGTCGGCGTCGCGCTCCCTGCCTAGATGGCGCAGAGCTCCCGCGACACGGCCACCCACATGGCTGCGTCCGCCATCAAGAAGATATTGCAGCAGCGAGCTGGTTCCACGGATCGAGCCGATAACGGCAATGACGTCGGTTGCTGATGTTTTCCAGGACTCCGGCGACAGGTTGCAGACCGCCTCTTCCATCGGCATCAATCGCAACCGCTCTTTCGTCTCCGCCGGTTCATTGTCTTTCGAACGCAGCAAATAGAGCGATGTGTCGCTTGGCAGTTTCACGAGCTGGTTGTTCGCCTTTGGGCTTCTGACGATGGCCTGCGGCGGAATGGAGTGATTTTCTGACCAGAGAGCAACCGATGCTTCCGCGGAGAGGCGCCATTCATTGGGGAAGCGGTCATCCAGATATCGGGCTACAAATTCCCAGTACACGGTACTCCACGCGGCATCGATTCTATTCTTGGCGGAAGGCCTCGAATTGACTGCCAGCCAGCCTTTCATGATCTCTTCGAGAAAGCCGTTGTCCTGCAAGCGCTCTCTATGGACGCGGCTGAGCTCGTCCGACTTCACGACCGACCTGGTGCCATTCTGGGTGACACCCCTCAGCTCCGAGAGCGATGTTGCGAGCAGTTCGTTGGGTTTCGCCATGCCGTCCTCCTGTGATCGCTCCACCTTTATGCACATCGGTAGCACAAAACCTGTCGATGGCTGCTGGATGGCGATGCACTAATTTACCGCATAAGGATTACACTACTTTTCTGCGTATTACTCACACTAATTTTGTGTATTTGAATCGCACTAGTTTTCGGTATGTCATTCACACTAATTTCCCACATCCGAATCACACTAAAATTGCGTATCTGGTTCGCACTAGTTTTTGTATATTGGTGGGTCGGGGCCGATACCGTGCGGCGCTCACAAGCCAGTTCACCGCGGGGGAAACCGCTCTCACTTTTGCCCACCAATGCGTGAGAGGTCGATCCTGATACCAGCTGACTGGGCATCACGGCTTTCCTCGGCATCTGGCGATACGGCAGGCTCGTCTCGAGCCTCATTGGCCACGGGTGTTCTCTCAACGGGCGCAACTCTATCCATTTTCATCGCGCCGTCCGGATCAGGCGCCAGAAAAACCTGGACGCCCTCAAATTCGCCGGTCTTCCACGAATAGACAGCATCCTCGAATATTTGCGGCAGAACATCCTTTGCTGTCGGATTGCCGTACCACTTCGCGACGATACGCATGACCTTGGCGAACAGCTTCGTTCCCATGCGCAGGTTCTCGCAGGCGTCAACGAGATCAGGCTTCAGTTCCGAAGCGTCCTTCACGCCGGTGCCGACCGGGATCTGTGTCAGCCCGGCGCGAACGACCGCCTGGCCGACATTCTGGCGGATGATCTCCATCGCCTCGTCCGCGGTCGTCGGCTTCGGCACCAGGATCAGCCGGCCGCCCGACTTGACAGAAATTGCTAGCGGATCCGGAGAACCGGCCTCTTCCACAAACTGCTCGACGATACCCGAGGTGAGGGAAGGATCAGTACACTTCGAAATGAGGGCGGCGTCGAGCATCTTGAGGCTCCGAACTTACGTATTAAAGGAAAGGATAAGCGGTTTGGAAAACAGCCGCGCCCAGGCGCTGGCGCTGGCCCGCTGGATCGCGACGATGTTGGTGTCGGCCGTCCACCAGCCGTTGCCAACGGCAACGATCATCTCGGGGTCGGAGAGCATGGATTGCAGGACCGGCCAGACGATGAGCTGCTCGTAGCAGATCAACGGGGTAAGTCTGACCGGTCCGATCCCGACAACGGGATTGGCGAAGAAATAGGCACTGGCGCCGCCGCTCTGCCCGAGCCAGGACCGCCACGGCTGCCACATCGAGCCAGGCATACGCTCACGGTAGAGGATATGGCCGCCGTCCCGGTCGATCGCGATGAGGACATTGTCATATCCGTCACCGCCGATAACTGTCGCGCCGGCGACAACCGCCACTTCACTTTCAAAGAGGTTTTGCCTCCAAAGTTGCTCGACGGTCGGCGTTCGATGTCTCTCAAGTTGCGCCACTCCTCGACCAGATTGGCGGTCCGATCGTACAGTTCACAGCCGACGGTGCCTATGATGGAAAACCTACATACGACGCAGTCATCGATCATAGCGCGGCGGCGGCTATCGTCATTCCGCCTCGCGCCAACGCGGTCGAGCCAAGCGACGATAGACCTCCCGGCGAACGGAACCGGCATATCGCCGCAATCAACAGTGACGGCCCGATGAAATGCGGGCCAGGTCGCTGCCTGGTCAGCAGACCGAAGTGGCCATCGGCTGCGCCGTCCTCAACCGCATGCTTGCTTGCGCACGCCCGAAAGCCGTCCGCCGCAAGGCAGCCACGCCATTCGGCTGACCACCCGCGATGTCCGCCTCCACGCCGTCGATAAAGACAGGGCCTCAGGCAGCGTTCGAAATCCAGTTCGAAAGGGCCGTCTTCGACTTTACGCCAACCGAGATATCGGCAACTTCGCCGCCCTTGAAGATCGCAAGCGTCGGAATGGAGAGCACGCCGAACTGTGCAGCGAGTTCCGGGTTCTCATCGATATTCAGCTTGGCCACCTTGACCTTGCCTTCCATCTCGACGGCGATTTCCTCGAGGCTCGGAGCAATCATCTTGCACGGGCCGCACCATTCAGCCCAGAAATCGACGACGACGGGTTCTGCGGACTCCAGAACTTCGGACTGGAAATTATTGATATCAACTTTCACGGTAGCCATGGGCTGCTCCTTTAACGGAATTGGGTGTTGAACCACATGTGATGGTGCGGTGCGGGATTTTCAGTTACCGACCCGACGCTATTTTGGACATAGGGGGCGTTGCCCCTGTGATGCCGGAGTTTGCCGAGACAAGGCGGTCGGATCCCTTGACCATGCGCGGATTCTCAAAATGTGCCATAATTGCCACCTGACGGGTTTGTATATGCAAGACGTTTTTCGTCCGTCGCGACGTATAGACTCGTTATTCATGACAGTCAACGGTCAATAAGCTGCCGCGCTGGTACTGTCACATTGATTGAGCGGTAAGGGAAATTGAGGTAGCAGCGCACCCATGAGCGTGAGTGCACCGACCTACAAGAACCACCGCTATCCGATCGAAATCGTAGCCCGTGCTGTCTGGCTCTACTTTCGCTTTAATCTGAGCCTGCGCGATGTCGAGGAAATGCTGCTCGATTTCGGGATCGTCGTTTCCTACGAGACCATCCGCCGATGGTGCCGAAAGCATGGCCTTGATTATGCGCGCCGCATACGCCGCAAGCTCTCCCTTTGCCAAGCCAGTTAAAAGCTCGCGGAAGCCCTCGATCGCGGCTTCATCACATTTAAGGTTCAGGGTCAAAGCCGTATCGGCCGGCGCAATCAGCACTTGGAGCTGAACCACGACGTCACCCGTATCAACACCATCATCGATCCGATGCCACGTGATGGCATATTCGGTCTCCTGCGCCAGCAGCGCCCAGGACGTCGCGTGCGTTCCCGCATATCGTCGCAACGGACCGTCGTGGTAATTGAAAGCACCTTGACGCACTTGCCCAAACACGTCTGGTGGCAATATGAACGGATTGGCAACGGAGAAAATCCAATCTACCGGTTCGGCCTGCAAAAAAGACGAGAGCTCTTCAACGCTCCCTACACACGGGATCTTGGCGCGAGTCGCCCACTCTGCGAATATGACGTCGCCGGACAGGGCCGCACCAATGACGTGGCCCATCTCAATTGCCAGCTGAGCGCAGCGGATAGCGAGCGTACCACTTCCAACAACGACACTGGAGGAGATCGATCGCGCTGCAGGATCCCTGCCCTGATCGCATGGTTGGCAGGCACTCCCGCGCGTCGGAGAAGTCCGATATGTCATACTTGCATCCTGATGGTTTTATATCGCTATGGCATTGTTATTCCGTCAGGACGGAATCGTGTCGTTTTTGGATCGTCAACAGCCAATAAGGGGCAAGCACAGTCCTCCAAAACGTACGCGGCTTTTATCAACCAAAGACAGCGAATTCCTTGTAAGATGGTATCTTCCATGCGATTCTTCGGCCGGTTCCGAAGGAGATAATTATGTCTGAAATGATGCTGGCGATGCTTTCCAATATTCGGACGGTTGAAGACATGGTCGCCGCGTTCCGGGACGAGGAGCGTTGCCGTCGCTTGCTGGAAAGCATGGTATGGCCGAATGGCAGGGTCTGCCCCGCCTGTGGTTACAAGCGCTCGACCGCGATAGCTGGCCGCGACATGGGCAAGCGCCGCGCGCGGCCGGGTCTTTACCAATGCTCTAGCGGTGATTGCCGCTTCCAGTTCACCGTGACAACACATACGCCCCTGCACGCTACAAAGCTTCCGTTGCGCACCTGGCTCAAGGCGATGTGGCTGTTGCTGCAGTCGGATAAAGGCTTATCCTCGGTCCGTCTTGCCGAGACGCTTGGCGTTAGCCAACCGACGGCCTGGCGGATTGGTCATGCGTTGCGCCTCATGGTAGCGCGCGAGCACATGCTCGACGGCACGGTGGAAGTCGACCATTTCTATCTTGGTGGCAGAGCGAGAAAGCATCCCGATGATCCACCGCCGGGAAGAGGCCGCAAGGGACGGGAAGGGGCCGCAAGGGACAGGTAAAGACGGAGAAGACGCCGGTCATGGCGATCGTGCAACGACCGATAGATATCACTCCGGGGTCAAGTGCTGGCGATGCCCGTGCGGCTGTCGTCACCGGCCTTTCGTTGCGTGCTGCCGTTCGAGCAGTTGCAACACAAGTTGAACTTCGAGCGCATTTGATGAGTGACGAAGCAAAGGCATTCGTTGCCATACGTGGAGCCCTATGTCAAACGGCAGAAGAATGACGCAGCGGACGCGGAAGCGATCTGCGAAGCGGTTCGACGTCCGACGATGCGGTTTGTGTCGGTCAAGAGCGAGGAGCAGCAAGGAGTGCTGATGCTGCACCGCGCCCGAGAGCTGCTTGTTCGTCAAAGAACGATGCTGATCAATGCGTTGCGCGCTCACCTGGCAGAGCTTGGGATCGCGACCCGGCTTGGGCCGATGGGCGTAAAGGATGCAGTGGCACTGATCGAACACGCCGATCACCACTTGATCCCGGAGATTGTGCGACGTGCTTTGTCTCCCCTGTGCGATCAACTGCGCCATGTTCACACGAAGATCGAAGAGATGGACCGGCAGATACTCGAATGGCACCGCTCGAGTGCGATTAGCCAACGCCTGGCGACAATTCCGGGTATCGGGTCGGTTACGGCCAGTGCGATTGCAGCGACGATCACGGATGTCTCAAGCTTTCATTCCGGGCGGCAATTGGCGGCATGGATCGGTCTTGTTCCCCGGCATAGTTCTTCCGGCGGCAAGGAGCGTCTTGGCAGGATCACGAGGCAAGGCGATCCCTACATTCGCCGCCTGCTGGTGATTGGGGCAACTGCGGTGTTGCGCTTCAGTCGCAAGTCGAAAGCTGCCTCGACACAATGGGCGACGGAATTGCTGGAGCGAAAACCAGGCAAAGTGGCGGCTGTCGCACTGGCTCACCACGACCTAATTCGGTCGAAGCGTTTTGGTCGCAATCAGCATGACGAGCTCTTCGGAGGCATCTGCGAGCGCCAGTGCCAATTCCGCAGCCGACCATCCACGTTTCTGCAAACTGACGAGCATTTCCACCATCGCGACTTCGACTTCTCTTCTGCAGCTCGAAATGGGCTTCAATTCGATATATTTCTCATCACATGCCGTGGTCATCTTAGCCTCCGCTCTGCCATATGAAAGGCAGCGTCATCAATTTCGACAATGGGTGGATATGGTAGGGGTTGCATGCAAGCCTCGAGCCATTACGCATCGACACAGAGGGCCTCGGCTGCGCGCAACCCCTCGCGCGCCATTATTTGCCGATGTCCGGCATCAGGAGCGTCTCGCATGAATCTGCACAATAGGCGGTGGAATTCTTCCCGGCGCCTGAGCGCGTGCACGCAGAATGATTCCTATTGCAAGCCAACGCTTGCGCAAAGCACGCACGAATGTTCCTCCGATAGATCACGACCTATCCTCCTATGTTTGCATGTTTTGTTTTGAATAAGTGTCGTTTTACGTTGCCGGCGCCTCGAAACTACATTGCACCGGCAGGTGCGTATTTTGGAATTTCCGAACTTCCTTCGGAATTAACCACTGCTCATTTAGATATATGAATGGGACGCAATTGTCGTTATCGCCGCATCCTGAAAATTATCGGTCCGTCCATTTCTGCTCGCCAGGGAATATGATAGGTAGCTTATGCACGTAAAGCTTTAGCCAACTCGGCTTTTGTCGGATGGCAGTGCGGTTCAGCCGCGAAAACGATTGTTTGCTTCAGTTTCAGCAGCCCGGATCGGCTATGTGCTGGAGGAATTGGATGGTTACGGAGTCTGGAGGGCCCCGTAACGTTAACCGGGCATCGATCAAAATGTGGGATCTGGCCGCATGCCCAGATTTTCCCGTGATCCTCTTTATCGTCGCCACCGATTTCCGTCGCAGGTGATTGCCCACGCGGTTTGGCTCTATTTCCGGTTTCCGCTCAGCCTGCGGATGGTCGAGGATATGCTGGCAGCTCGTGGAGTCATCGTCTCTCACCAGACCGTGCGGCAGGGCGGAGAAGTTCGGCAGGCATTTCGCCAATAATATCCGGAAGCGATCGGCCGGCAAGCTCGGCGACCAAGGCATCTCGATGAAGGTGTGCCAGACATCGCCTTTCGTCGGCGCCTTGCGGCGTATGCGGCGCGCATAATCAAGGCCATGCTTTCGGCACCATCGGCGGATGGTCTCGCAGGAAACGACGATCCCGCGATCGAGCAGCATTTCCTCGACATCGCGCAGGCTCAGATGAAAGCGAAAGTAGAGCCAGACAGCACGGGCTACGATTTCGATCGGATAGCGGTGGTTCTTGTCGGTCGGTGCACTCACGGTCATGGGTGCGCTGCTATCTCAATTTCCTTACAGCTCAATCAATGTGACAGTACCCGATGGAATGCAGGGCAGATCCCCCGACGTGGTGGCGGATCTCTTGGCCATACGTCAGGTCAAGCACTCAACCGGCGCGATCCAGGGGTTGATGTATACCATCGGCGTTCCGGATCCCAGGAATCCAAGGACAAAGGCAGCAATTGGGTAGATCAAAACAACCATCGCCGCAATGCCAGACCATCGCATCTTCACACCGGATGCCGATGTTCTCGGCCGCGGCGCAATGCTCTCGGGCATCTTATGCCGAATTCAGAGTTATCAGCAGGACGCACGCTTAAGAGCGCTTCACGACTGCGTCGTTTTCCTCCAGGCGCCAAAGCTCGGCTGAGCGGTTCTTACCGCTAATGTGAGCAATGACAGCGGCGCTGATGGGGTTCGATATTGCCGTGCCTGACGTCTCCACCCTGTCTCGCCGGAGCAAAGGGCTGGCGTTGCCGTCGACAAAGTCCCGAGCCACAACATCAGGTCCGGTCCATCTGGTTGTCGACAGCACCGGCTTGAAGGTCTTCGGCGAGGGCGAGTGGCTGGAAAACAAGCACAAAACCAAGGCCAAACGCAAAAGATGGCGCAAACTGCACCTTGGTCTCAATCTTGTCAGTGGTGAGATTGTTTGTCCGATCTGACGTGGATGATGTCGGCGATCCGACAGCGTTACCAGGACTTCTGGACCAGATCGGTGGCCCCGTCGAGAAGTTCATTGCCGACGGCGCCTATGATGGAACGCCAAGCCGAGATCTTCTGGCGACACGCTTTGGTGAGATCGTGGAGGTCATTATCCCACCTCCCAAGACGGCCGTTGCCAGCCCTCAATCGGTGCCGGTTCCATCTGTCCGCGATCGCCATATTGCAGAAATCCAGACCAAAGGGCGGATGGCATGGCAGAAATCCACCGGCTACAACAAGCGCAGTCGCGCTGAGACCCAGATGGGTCGATGGAAGGCTGTGACCGGGCCCAAACTCAAAGCCCGACATTTTGACAATCAGAAGACTGAAGCGAAGATTGGCGTCCGTGTTCTTAACAGGATGACAGAATTTGGCCGGCCCAAGTTCGAGCGCGTTGCATGAAAAATGCAGTGGATAGGGTTGCCTCGTCCAAAGTCTGATCCATGCAACAGTGCACCGTCACACCACCTAGCGAACATCCGGAACAGATCACCAGAGATGTCGATCTACGGCAGCAGAACGTGTTAGCGGCAATCGACAGACTTGCACTCGCCGGCAAACCTCCTATTTTCCTCCGGCGTATCGCAAACGATACGATGCAATTCCGCCAGAGAGGTCTGACGGCATAATTTGGAGAGCTCGCGATGGCGACTGGTACAGTAAAATGGTTCAATTCAACAAAAGGCTTCGGCTTTATCCAGCCGGACGACGGTAGCCCGGATGTGTTCGTTCACGTTTCCGCGGTTGAACGGGCCGGCATCCGCGGTTTGAACGACGGCCAGAAGATTACCTATGAGCTGGTCAAGGACCGTAAGTCCGGCAAGATGTCGGCGGACAATCTCCAGGCCTAATTTGCTCCACGGAAAAACAATATTGAGAGCGACCGGTTTCGATCGGCCTTTCTCAGCTTCGGCGGCGCGCGGAAAGCTCGCGCTCTCGCGGCGCTGCTAGGGCACTGAAAGTGCTGCGATGCAACATAGGGAATGTTGACATTGGTGCAATGCAACATTACCCTCCTGATATCGACGCGGTTCACCTCCTCCCGAGCCGCGACGATCAGACGGGCAGCGCTCCTCCTCCCAGCTGTCGGTCACAATCAAGAGCCCGGTGCACCTCCTCCCGCACCGGGTTTTTTCGTTTGAGTACGTCCGTCTCCCGTGCTCCAGGCGATGTAATCGACCTCCCGGCCTTCGCGGCGGCGCCTATTCGGATCTTCCAAAGGAGACACGAATTGTTAACTCCAATCGGCTGATAAGATCTGCGCGCGACTTGTAATGCGTTCGTGCGCCTTGATTCTCACTGCTCGGCCGGGAGAAGAACCCCGCGTTCGGCGTCGGGCCTAGCTTCACGACAGCCCACTGTGCGGATATCAGCTTCAGAATTACTATCTCCAATCGATGATGAGGCGAGGCACCTCATAAAGATTGGAAGCGGCGCCAACACAAAGCTTAAGAATCTCTTCCGTGCGCACCGTAGAGTTAACCGACGGCTGATGAAGATGTGGGTACATGGGCAATGTCAGAAGTTGCTCGTGGCGAAACGTTGCAGCGAACCCGGCGAGCGAAATCGCTGCATGATCCGCTCCCGTTTCCGCAGAGGAAGATGCGAGTTTTCGGCGCGGTTGTTCAGCCCCTTGTGTGATCGATGCTCGACGGTGGGCATCACATGCCGCCGTGCTGCGCCATAAGAGCGAAGCTTGTCGGTGACGATCCGCTTCGGCAGACATCCCTGCTTCTTCATCAACCGCGTTAGCAGACGCTTGGCAGCCTTGGTGTTGCGGCGGGTCTGGACGATCTCGTCGAGAACGTAGCCGTCCTGATTGACGGCGCGCCAGAGCCAGTGTTTGCGTCCGCCGATCGTCACGACCACCTCGTCCAGATGCCACACATCATCTGGGCTTGGCGCCTTCCGCCGCAAGCGGCGCGCATAATCCGGGCCGAACTTCCTCGCCCAACACCGGATCGTCTCATAGGAAACCACGATGCCGCGCTCCAGCAGCATTTCTTCGACCCGTCGCAGGCTCAGCGGAAATCGGGTGTAGAGCCAGACCGCATGGGCGATCAAAGAGGGCGGAAAGCGATGCCGTTTGTAGCTGACAGGATTCAGGTTCATGGCGCCGAGCTAATAGCGAACGCCTTCAAGGAAAGTTAATCTGACATCACCACCCACGGCGCTGACGTTATCGAATTCAACGGACGGATGCTCGACTCGCCGCACTTGAAATCAGTCACATACATTCGCGCCATCTCTGATGTTGCCCGATCAGCGGCGATGTATACGGATACAGCCGCTTCTAAGCGCGTTCTAAGACAATTGGTTCATTTTTCTGCTACTCGCTTGACGCAATGTATACATTATGGTCTTTTTCTCAAAAGAGGAGGATGGTTCATGGAGAGGTCGACTTTTCCGCTCAACGCCTGGTACGCCGCTGCCCATGACGTCGAAGTCAGGCGCGTCCTGCTCGCGCGGCGCATCTGCAACAAGCCGATCGTCCTGTATCGCAAGGAGGATGGCACTGCGGCGGCATTAGCGGATGCATGTTGGCACCGTCTGGTGCCGCTGTCGCTCGGCCGGCTCGAGGGCGACAAGGTGATCTGCGGCTATCACGGCCTGGAATTCGACGATACGGGCCGCTGTGTATACATGCCGTCGCAGCACACCATCAATCCGTCGGCCTGCGTGAAATCCTACCCGATCGCGGAGAAGCACCGCTTCATCTGGATCTGGCCGGGCGATCCGGCGCTTGCCGACCCTGCGCTCATTCCCGACCTTCACTGGAACGACGATCCCGATTGGGTAGCCGACGGAAAGCTGATCGAAGTGAATTGCGACTACAGGCTGGTCGTGGACAATCTCATGGATCTGACCCACGAGACCTTCGTGCATGGCACCTCGATCGGTGACAGGGCGGTCGCGGAAGCGCCGTTTGTTGCTACCCACAACGAAAAATTTGCCGTGGTGACGCGATGGATGGAAAGGATCGATCCGCCGCCCTTCTGGAAGAAGCAATATGGAAAACCGGGCAAGGTCGATCGCTGGCAGATCATTCGCTTCGAAGCGCCCTGCACCATAGCCATCGACGTCGGGGTCGCGGCGGCGGGCACAGGGGCGCCGCAAGGTGATCGCTCCCGGGGCGTCAACGGCTATGTGCTCAATACGATAACGCCCGCGACGGACCGGACCTGTCTTTATTTCTGGGCGTTCGCCCGTAACTACGACATTCGTAATCAGGCGCGCACCCATGAATTGCGAGAAGGAGTCGCCGGCGTGTTCAGCGAGGACGAAGCCGTGCTCGAAGCCCAGCAAAGGGCTATCGAGACCAATTCCGACCACGTCTTCTACAATCTCAACATCGATGCGGGCTCGATGTGGGCGCGCAAGCTGATCGACCGGATGATTGACGCGGAGTCTCAGCCCACGCGCGCGGCCGCGGAGTAGATCATGGCCGATGCTATCGATACTGGCCCTCGGCAGCAAACGCTCAAGGCGTTGCAAGGGTTGCGGGACATAGTGCTGAAGGGCGAGGTCGAGGCGGGCGAGCGCCTCTCGGAGGTGGCGCTTTCGACGCGGCTCGACGTTTCGCGCACCCCGCTTCGAACGGCGCTGCAGCGGCTCGAACAGGAAGGGCTTGTCGAGGCGATCGCATCCGGCGGCTTTGCGGTTCGCCGCTTCAGCCGGAACGACGTAATCGACGCAATCGAGTTGCGTGGCGTTCTCGAAGGCACCGCAGCCCGTCTTGCGGCGGAACGTGGCGCGCCATCCGCGGGACTTCGCCAACTCGCGGGTGTCGTGGCGGCACTCGATGCAGTGGTCGCGCCGGGCCCGGAAAACCTGGATTTTGGCCGCTATGAGGAATTGAACGGCGATTTTCATGCGACGCTCGCCGCGCTGAGCGGCAGCGATATCATCAGGCGGGAGATCGCACGTGTCACCGGGCTGCCTTTCGCGAGCCCCAATGCCTTCGTCAACGATCAGGTCGACATTCCCGCCTTTCGCCAGTCATTGCTGCTCGGCCAGGTTCAGCACAAGGCCATCCTGTCGGCGATCGAGGGACGCGAAGGCGCGCGCGCCGAGGCGCTTGCGCGGGAACACGCGCGGCTGGCCCGCCAGAATCTCGATATTGTGCTGTTCGACACATCCCAATTGCGCCACCGGGTCGCGGCACTCGCTCTGATGGCCGGTTGACTGCATCTTCGGGTTCGGCCCGATCAATGGAGGAATACATGCGTTCGAGGCAGGAATGGCGGCAGGCCCGCGTCATCGACATCGCCCATCCGACCGAGGACGTGCGCGCCGTGACCTTCGCGGTGAATGGGCCGCTGTCGGCTTTCGATCCGGGCTCGCACACCAATATCCGCGTCATGATCCACGATGCGCCGGCAATACGGACCTACACGGTCCTGCCCAGCGCGCCGGGCACGCTGAAGATTGCCGTGAAACTGCACCCCAACAGCCGGGGAGGCTCGGCATGGGTGTGGTCGTTGAACCCCGGCGACGTGACGGAGATGACCACGCCGGAGAACCGTTTTGAGTTGTCCTGGCGAGCCTCCCACTATCTGCTGATCGCCGGCGGGATCGGCGTCACGCCGATCTTCGGCATGGCACCCGCGCTCATCAGCGGCGGCCAGAGCGTGCGGATGATCTATGGCGGCAGGAGCCAGGCGCAGCTGGCGTTCCGTGATGAGCTGGAAACATTGCTCGGTGGCGATCTGGAACTGTTTGTCGAGGAAGAAGGGCGCAGTTTCGATCTCGATGCGGAATTTTCCCGCCTGCCCTTGGACGCCGAAAGCTATGTTTGCGGCCCGATCGGCCTGTTGAATGCGTCGAAGGCTGCATGGCAGCGGGCGGGGCGGCCGATGAGCAGGCTCCGCTTCGAGGTATTCGGAGACAGCGGCCACTATGGCGAAAGCGCGTTCTGGGTGGAAATCCCGGCCCTGCGAAAGACCGTCGAGGTGCGCCCAGACCAGAGTATGCTCGAGGCGCTTCTGCAATCCGGCGTCGACATGGTCTATGACTGCCAGCGCGGCGAATGTGGCCTCTGCGCCGTCGGCGTCCTTGATCATGAGGCGACGATTGACCATCGCGACGTGTTCTTCTCTCCAACCGAGCGGGCACAAAATGTCAGAATGTGCGCTTGCGTTTCGAGGGCGCCGGGCGGCACGATCTCGATCGATACTGGATATCAAAGCGCACCACTTTGATTGAGCTTAAATTGGGTTCTGTCGCAGGCTTTTCGGACCGTTTGCGGCCTGATTGATCATGGCATCAATCAACGTTGAAGATCGCAGGCGGTTGATTTCCCCGATCACGATCGATTTCAAGGGTACTCGCCGTCCGAAAGACGTGATTTCATATGCTATGTCTTTCTACGTCAGACGGGCGGTCCCTTCTTGCAGATTTGTTTTTTGCATATCTGCGGGAGGGTGCGGCAAACTTCAATCCGGGCTCAGTTGGCGGAAAACAATGAGGATCCGGAGGCAACCCAAGACGTGCGGACGCAGTCGCGGCCGCTCAATAGCAGGCCCACGTAGTTTTCCGCCAGCACCGTCTCGGCCGCACGAGAATGGGTGAGGTAGTCGAGTTCGGCTTCCTGAATGCGTAGCGGCAAACAAGGTGAGATTCGTATTGCCTCACCCAAGAGTGTTCCCGGAGAATAATGCCGTTGCCTCACTCGGATGTTCTCGAATGCCTCACGGGTTGTTACGATCTTGTCCCCGCACCTGGTGCAAGGTGACGGAGGTAGCGAAGCCGCTCGCGAGCGCGCCCTCAATAGCGCTGTAGCGAGCGGGCGGCTTCGCGGGCGTTCATCATGTTTTCCGCGGGTTGTCGAAGGCCAACCTGGCGGTAAGAGCCTCACTGCACGACCTCTACGTTTTGCGTCTGCCGCGCGGCATCGGCGAATGGCCCGAACACCAGCGCATTGGCCTGTGTACTGCGCCAGATCTTCATTCGACGCTGCACGGTCCGAATGAGGCCGTCGGGATACACGCCGGGGTATTTGACCTGCAAGCGTTCAAGCAACTCTCGCGAAGTTCGCCAAGGCTCCGCCTCGAACCAATCCTCGAGTTCGGCAGTGACGGCGAGTAGAGGATCGGGCCTCCGCCGCTCTCGCTTGGCCGCTGGCTTGGAGCGGGCAGTCGGTTTCACTTCACCACCACGCCAAGCAATCCGTAAGCCAGACAGAAAGTCTTCGAGCGGTAATGCCTCGCCGTCGGTGGCAGGCGGACCATCAGGCTTGTCAGCAATTTCGACCAATCTCTCTTGTGCCAGCCGTATGTCGCGGAGCAGCCGAACCGGATCGAGCGTCAGGTACATCGCCTTGAGCCGAAGGCATGTATCCTCCGGCGTGCGTGCGTCGTCAAGCAGCCGCTGATAAGGCGTGGCGGGACGATGATAGCGCTTGATCACCTTGGCTCCGTCACGGTGCTTTTCTTTCAGCTTGAATGATGGCTGAAAGAAATTCACGAACAACCGCATTGAGGAATAAAGCTTGGCCAGCTCCCGGGTGGCTCGCAGCCCCTCGAAGCGTCGGTATCCAACGATCTTGCGCACGATCGCGCCATTCTTCTGCTCGACAAATGCCTGGTCGTTCTTTCGGTAGGGGCGGCAACGGGTGAGTTCGATATTATCTCGCAAGCAATACTCATGAACGCTCTCGTTCATGAACACACTGTCGTTGTCGGTGTCGAAGCCCAGCAGCGGGAACGGCAGCAACTTGCGCAGTTCGGTCAACGCAGTGATCAGTACCGTTTGCTCGCGAACCAGCAGCGGCGCGCATTCCGTCCAGCCCGTGGCTATATCGGTCAACACCAGCGTTTGCGAGAAGGCACCTCTCGCGTACGGGCCGGAATGAGAAACGAGATCAGCCTCGACAAAGCCGGGTGCGGGGTCATCCCAATCCGAGAACGTTCGAACGGGAACACTACGCCGAATCGCCGTTGATCCTTTCCGGCGCCGCGGACCCGTGGCGCTCGCTTTAATCTCCTTGAGGACTCGATCAATCGTCGCTGGGCTCATCGTCAAGAGTTGCCGGCGCGTCTCGCTATTCATATCGCCATGTCCATGACGTTCCATCGCTTCGATCAGTGTTGGCAACAGGGGGTGTAGTCGCTTGCCGCAAATTCGATCCGACGCCTCCCAAACAACGACGAGCGCCGCCCGCACGTCATCGCCGTAAACCCGGCGCCCTGGCCGAGGACCACCCTTCGCCGGTTCGCGTTCTCCTCGCAGCAGTCGCATCGCATGCTTGCGATGAAAGCCCGTGAGCGCCACGAACTCGTCCAACATCCTCGCCTTCTCGGCCCGCCCGCCTAACACATAGCGACAACTGATCGCCGCCACCAATTCCACACGTGTCGCCATGCTTACCTTCCTCATCAAAGCTCCCGAGGTTGATTCGTCGGGAGCAATTTAGATGAGGCAATAACCCATTCTCAGGGAGCAGTTCAGGCGAGGCAATGCGAGCCGGTAAGTTTGTTGGCGCGGCAGCTTATTAACTGTTGACGAGTCTGGATAACGATCATATAGCGTCATGACGGTTTAAACGCCAAATGCATATACAAACACGTCATGAGGCAATTATGGCACATTTTGAGAATCCGCGCATGGTCAAGGGGTCCGACCTCCTTGCTCGGCGATTGAGAACGAGGGGGTCGAGGACATCTTCGGCGTCTCCGGCGAGTAAACCCTCAACGTCGTCGCTCCTGCTCCATCTGCATCAAGTGGGCGTCGTCCTGTCACGACGGGGACATCGGCGCTCTCCCAAAAGAAGGATACTGTCGGCCCGCACCCGCAGAAGCCATTTCAGAAGACGAGATCACCAGCGTTTATTGTCCAACAGATGGAACACGCGCCGCGTTGTGAAATCGAAGCAACTCGACTTGATCCTTAACACGCTCATTCCTGGCGCACGAAGCGGGGGAAACACTGTGGAGAAGAAGAACATGACCTCTAGTTTGAATAGCGGCTCTCCAGCCCCGTTGATCGACGTGCAGGACTGGCTGCGCGGCGATCCGCTTTCCAACTTCCAGCCCGGCAAGATATACATCCTTGAGTTCTTTTCGACTACCTGTGGACCTTGCGGGCCGGCGCTGTCCGACGCGGCGCAGCTGCAGGAGGAATACAGCGACATGGGAGTTGAGGTCATCGGGGTCGCAGCAAATGAGGAAGCTGCAACGGCTGACGAGGCCCGAGCTCAGGTGGACGCATGGGTAACCAAATGGCTCCCGAATACGAACATACGGATCGCGTTCGAACACTCAGGCGAAATGGCTAAGCATTGGCTGGAAGCCAGCCTGATTTTCCATGTTCCACAGGCGTTCATTGTCGACCGAGACGGTAGCATCGCCTTTATCGAAGATTCGAACTCACTCGAGGACGTTCTGCCAAAAGTGATTGACGGCAGTTGGCGCACCAGCGCGAAAGCGAAAAAGGCCGACAAGGAGCGGATTGCTGAAGGCGAGACTTATGCTGCGGAGATAGCGTTCCGTGATCGAATCTCGGCGGCGATAGAGATTAAGTGAGATGATCGGCTTTGCTGCTGAACGAGTAACGGAGGTGGACGCTGGCGCCTCCATGCCCGGCAAGCAAACTTCGCGCGGGACGGAAATAATGCCGAGCTCTTCAGGCTGCTGTCAGTTATGCCGGCTAAACGACTGTTATTGACATCAGAGGAAGGAGGACAGTGGCGACCAAGCCGTATTTGTGCAAACGCCAAAGAAGCGGAAGAGCAACCCCTCATCGGGAGAGACTGCCGTGTCGTTGCGGGCGCATCTCGGTGGCCTGCTGCCGGACTACATGGTGCCGTCGGCCTTCGTGCGGCTTGAAGCACTGCCGCTGACGATGAACGGCAAGCTCGACCGCAAGGCGCTGCCGGTCCCCGACGACGATGCCTATGCGCGTCAGGCCTACGAGGCGCCGCAGGGCGAGATCGAGACGCTGCTGGCCGGGATCTGGGCCGAGCTTCTCGGCGTCGAGCGGGTCGGGCGCCACGACAACTTCTTCGAGCTCGGCGGCCACTCGTTGTTGGCGGTTCGCCTGCTCGTCCGGCTGACCGAGGCCTTGGCAGTGGAGCTGCCGCTGGCGATCCTGTTCGCCAAGCCAACATTGGCCGAGCTAGCCCGTGAAGGGCCTGTCGCAAATTTTTCCGCTTAACCCTATGTTGACCATCCGCAGAGAATTTGCCGCTCCGAAAGTTGCGGAGCGAACCGATGATTCTGAATGCCATTGCCGAAAAGCTGAAGCGCCAGTCGAAGGATGATTTCAAAGGCAGGCATTTCGAGGCCTGGCTGATTGTACAGGCGGTCGCTTGGTACCTTCGTTATCCGCTCAGCTATCGGGATATCGAGGAGATGTTCGGGGAACGCGGCTTCGTGGTCGATCACAGCACAATTAATCGGTGGGTATTGGCCTACGCGCCGATGATTGAGAAGCGGCTGCGTCAGTTCCGCCGGCCACATTGCGGCTCTGTTCGCGTCGATGAGACCTATGTCAAGATCCGCGGCAAATGGCGATACCTATATCGGGCCATCGACAACACGGCAATCCGATGGACTTCCTGTTGACGGCGAAGCGCGATCTCGACGCCGCCAAACGGTTCTTCCGCAAGATGCTCAAAGACGAGCCCTTGTTGTCGCCGAATAAGATCGGGACGGACGGGGCCAACACCTTCCCGTCAACGATCAAAACGTCGGTTGATGATGGGCTTCTACATCCGGACCCCGTCCACTATGTCACCAAGCACCTCCAGCAAGGCATCGAAAGTGACCATTTCCGGGTAAAGAAGAACATGCCAAAAATCGGTGGCTTCCAATCTTTCAACACGGCGCGGCGAACCATCGCGGGTTTCGAGGCGATGCTGTGGCTGAGGAAAGGCTTCGGCCTCTCGGGCAGTTGGACCATCAACGATCAGAACGATCTGCTTGCGCGCCTCTTCGGACTGCAGAAAGTTAACAAAGCATGAAACTGAAGATGCTCAAGGGATAATCGCGCGCTCCGAAAATGTTTGCGACAGGCCCTCGTCGTCACCTTTGTCGGCTTCGCGACATGCATTCGTCTTCGCCCAATCCCGTATTTTCCGCCCACATAGCTGGAATCGCAGCAAATAATTATTGGTCAGCTCAATCGGCCTGCCTGGCACGAATCTTGAGAGCTATTGCGAGTCAGCGGGACGGCCTCCGCATCCGCGTTGCGGTATAACCGCATTGCTTCGAACACATGAAGGAACGCCAAGCATGGCAGCGCTGCGTCAGATCGCATTCTATGGAAAGGGCGGAATTGGCAAGTCCACAAAATTGTCTCCGGCGCGGAAGCCGTCGCGATCATCCGTTCGGGCGATACACCTGCATGAGGCCAATCCCTATCGCTCCCAATCGCGTGACAAGGGCGCCATGTCCTCCGTGCGGCAGCAACCAGCTGTGAAAAGTGGGATCGAACCACGCGAAGTAATTGGGATAAAACACGATTCCGGCTGCGTCGCAGTCCCCAAATTTGACCTTCTGGGACAAATTAGCTTGGTTCATTGTTTTGGACAACGTACTATGCCCTGTCTCACATTGTCAAAGCCCCCTGCGAGGAGAATATGGGACTTTCAATGATCGAGATCCTTGGTGGTGGACCTGCTGGGCTCTACACCGGAATTCTTTTGCGGCGTCTGCTGCCGCATATCAGGGTTCGGATCAGCGAACAAAATCCGCAGGGAGCGACTTTCGGTTTCGGGGTTGTTTTTTCAGATCAGGCGCTGGATTTCCTGAAGGCGGACGATCCAGAAACGCATAGCCTAGTCACGCCGCATATGGAGAGCTGGCAGAACATGACCCTCAACCTGCCCAAGGGCAGCGTTGCCTTAGACGGGGTCGGTTTTTCCGCTATCGGTCGCCTGGAACTGATCGAGATCCTGCGTAAGCGAGCAGCAGCGCTTGGTGTCGAGTTTCGCTTTTCCCACATCGTCGAGTCGCTCGACGAACTCAAAGCGGATCTGATCGTCGGCGCGGACGGGGTGAATTCCCTCGTGCGACGGACCCTTGGATCAGAATTTGCGCCGCATTTGGAGGTTCTTGGCAATCACTTCGCGTGGTTCGGCACGACCCGTCCGTTCGACACCCTGACCCAGAGCTTCGTCGAGACGGAAAATGGCGCACTCAATGCGCATCACTACCGCTTTTCGCCGGATCGCAGCACATTCATCGTCGAATGCGACGACGACACCTTCAAAGCTTGGGATTTCAATGCCCTCGGTGAAGAAGGAAGTGCTCGGCTCTGCGGGGAGATTTTCCGTGATGTTCTCCAAGGCGCCCCGCTGATCACCAACAAGTCGATGTGGCGGCAGTTCCCCCGTCTATGGTGCGACAAATGGGTAGCGGGGCGGCATGTGCTGTTGGGCGACGCCGCGCATACGGCGCATTTTTCAATCGGTTCGGGCACGCGTTTAGCGATGGAGGATGCCATCGCCCTGGTCAGCGCTCTCGCGGCCCATGAGGACGTGGACGCAGCGCTAGCAGCCTATCAAGCGGAGAGGTCCCCCATTGCGAGGAAAATTGTCAACGCCGCGAATACATCTGCGAACTGGTATGACGGCTTTGCTTCGAAGATGAGGATGGAGCCCCTGGATTTCGCCTTCGACTACATGACACGTTCGGGCCGGGTGGACATGGACCGACTGCGCAAAATCACGCCGCAATTCATGGCCCGCTATGACGCATCGAAGGCGAGTGAGGGGCAAAAGATCAGCGATCCGGTTGGCGACGACGTTCCGGGAGCGGTCGAAATCGGCTTCGACAAGACAGCACATCCGAACTGCTCGTCTATTCTGTGGGACAATCTCGCCCGCAATCCCGACAAGCTCGCTGTGATCGGTCCCCTGGGATCGCTGACTTATGCGGAGCTTGTGGCCGAGGCCTCGCGCTGGGGGAATGCCTTCATCGCCGCTGGTCTGCAGCGTGGGGAGCGCATCCCTTTCTTCCTCGATGACACGCCCGCCTGTCCGGCAGCTTTCTTTGGGGCCGTGCGGGCAGGTTTTGTCCCCGTTCTTTTGAACATTCAGACGACGCCCGATACGCTTAACTTTTACCTTAAGGACACCGGAGCCCGAATCGCGCTCTGCGAGGCGGCGTTGGCGGACAAATTCGGGGCGGAGGTTCTCGATGGGACAGCTGTCGCTCAGGTGGTGACTGTCAACGGAGTGGCTGACGGCACAGAGAGGATTGCTGCGGCTACCTTTCTGAACGGCCAGCCGGATGAATTGCCCTGCGCCGATACGGGTCCGGACGATATGGCCTTCTGGATGTATTCCTCAGGCTCTACGGGCCGTCCGAAGGGCATTGTCCATCTCCACCATGATATGGCCTATACTCAAGCGTCGTTCGGAAAACATGTCCTTAAATTGAAAAAGGAAGATATCTGTTTTTCGGCGCCGAAGATTTATTTCGCCTACGGGTTCGGGAACTCGTTTACTTTCCCCTTCTCAATTGGCGCAACGACGTTGCTGATGGGCGGGCAACCGTTGCCTGAGGCCGTGCTGGACATGGTCGAAACGTTCAAACCAACCGTGCTGTTTGGGTTGCCGACCCTCTACACTGCTCTGGTTCGCGCGAATTCAGCCAAGACAAGGGATCTCTCGTCGCTGCGGCAATCGATGTCGGCGGCCGAAATCCTCTCGGAAGACGTCTACAATGCCTGGAAACATCTTACCGGGCACGGTCCGACCGAAGGGCTGGGCTCGACCGAGCTTTTACACATCTATCTTTCCAACCAACTCGACGATCACCGTATCGGTGCCGCCGGCGCGCGCGTTCCGGGCTACGAAATCAGGCTCGTCACGCCAGATGGTGAGCCGGTCGAACCGGGCGAGGAGGGCGCAATGCTCATCCGCGGTCATTCTTCCGCGCCTTGCTATTGGAACCGCGCCGACAAGACGAGCGAGACGATGCGTGGAGACTGGATTGCCACCGGAGACCGTTTCGTCGAGCGGGATGGTTATTATTACTTTCTGGGTCGCACCGACGATTTGATCAAGGTCTCCGGGCAATGGGTCTGGCCGATGGAGGTTGAACGCTGCCTCAACGAACATCCCGACGTGCATGAGTGCGCCGTCCTCGCACATGAATTGGAGGATCGCCGTATGACATTGCGGGCCGTGGTGAAATTGCGCGATGGCGCGGTGCATGGCGATGCGCAAACCCGCATCCTGCGCGACTACGTGAAATCGACTCTGATGCCCTACAAATACCCACGCATCATTCAGTATGTCGCCGAACTGCCGAAGACCGGAACAGGCAAGATCGACAGGCAATCATTGTTAAAATTGCCGGTCCCCGTGGATTGAACGACCCGCGGCCCGCGCGGTTTAGTACGGCTCGGCTGTTGTGCGATCTCCCATCTGAATGCGAAGAGGAACAGTGATTTTATGTCTTATGTTTTCTGGCGTTGGTGCACGGATGTGGAACTGAACGGATGGGGCAAGGTGACGAAGGGCGGTGAGCAGCGTGTCGGCGACCTCACTCCCGACCACCGTGTCGAGCGTGTCGAGAGTTCCGCCAGGCCCGCTCCCAAAAGATCGAAGCGGGAAAAGGCCGTCAATTCGACAGAAAGGTCGAGAAATGCATCGAAACGGCTGCTCATGCGATCAGCTCCGCCTGCCCGGTGACAGCTGCCTGTTTGGCACTGTGGGGAATCTCGTAGGTGGGGCTGCTGTACTTACCGGGATGGCCCGGCAGGGGATTGCGGATCAGCTCAACGATTATATTGCGGAATTCGAACATGATCGGAACGGCTTCCAGCAGCAAGCTCGGCTGGCCATTATAGGCACGCGTCAAAAGCTCCAGAAACTCGCCATAACATGTATTGAAGTCGGTCGCCGCCTCACGCAATTCCGAGCCTTCGGATATTTCCGCCACCTTGAGGTTCGGTTTGATGGGATAAGCTCCTTCCCAGTCGACCTGCAAATGCGGACCCGTGGGGTGGTCGGGCTGATCACCTTTCCGGTAATAGCGGCCTTTGACCAGTTCATCGAAACGATAGTAATGGGCCAGTTCGTGCTCGTCATCGTCGTAGATACCGCCACCGTCACCTTCGCCCTGTTCCATGATCAGCTCGATGGCTTCCAAGGCGCTTTTCAGATCGGTCACGGGAAACAGTTCGCCGCCGCCGGAGTAATAATATTCCGAGGTGATCTGGCGCGAACTGTCGCCGGTAAAGATGGTTGTGCCCGCCCCATGCGCTTCGGCCTCCAGGTATTTGATGCCTTCCGCGATGGTCGCGTAGAACTCGCCGATACTGAAGAAATGGAGATCTTCGTGCCTCGGATCACTGCCAAGCGCTGTGATATGCGGGGAGTTTTTGCGTTGTATCAGGCCCTTGCCAGCGAGATGTTCGGGGCGCCGGGCCGGCCGCTCGATTTTCAAGAATGTCGCCAGCGCTTCACGGCTGAAAGCCTGTATGCTGACCTTAAAGTCGGTCTCGCCGTCAGGGAGCGAGGCGGGATAGTTAACCGCGAAATCTGGCCTAGTAAGATCCGGCGTGCCACCGATGGCATTGAGGATATTGGCCGCAATGGTCAAATCCAGCATTTCTTCCACGACGATCACGCGAAGAACTTGCGCCGCATCCCGGTTTACACCGGGCTTAATCGAGTAAAGTGCCGTCAGATACGGCGGAATCGTCGCATGTTCGAGCTGCATCGCACGGTGGAGAAACTCTTTCAGCTCATCGAGCGTCTTAATGCCATAAGGATCCATCCTCAAGCTCCTTGGAATATAGTTAGGTGCACAGTCCGGCTTCGTGTCGCTTGCGTCGAGTTCCGCAGTTCGTTCCGCGTATCGGATATTGGTCTTTGTTCAGTGCAGATATTTCAGAATGTCGCGACCGCTTCGGAAGCACATGGCGGCCAGCGTCAAGGTGACATTGGCTGTGCCGATCGTCGGCATACTGCCGCCACCCACGAGGTAGAGGTTTTCGTGGTCCCAGCTGCGGTGGTTCTTGTCCACGACGGAATTGGTCTTCGTCGTTCCCATGATGTGGGTGTCGGCCAGATGATTGCCGCCGCGGATCGCATAGCCTTGCCCCTCATAGGCCACATAGCCGAAATCGCTGGGGTCGTAATGGGTATGATCCTGCGCGCCCAGACGCGTAAAGACGGTGCGCGCAAACTGGCGGCCATAGGCGGCATCCTTCATGGTATATTCCGGAACCGTGAACGACAGGATGGGCCGCATATTGCCGCATAAGGTCCGGATTGAACGATATAGGTCGAGCTATCGGTTTCCCCCGCCTGCAGCTTGCGAAGCTGCGTGCTGCGGGGCATGGCCGCGTTCGCATTCAGCGGAAAGGGCGACTGGTTATCCTTGGTGGCTGCCGAATAGAAGGTCGTCAGCAGATCGTTATAGCCTGCCAAAGAGCTATTGGCACCGGTTCCGGCTTCAAGCACAAGGACACGCTTGCCAGCTCCTGCAGCCTGCTTGGCAATTATAGCTCCGGAAATGCCGGAGCCAACGACGACGATATCGTAGTCGCCAGACGCTGCGACAGACTTGGAATCCGCCTTCAGCGCTGATTCGAGTGGGAAAAGCACTTTGATCCTCCATCATTCCCGCAAAGCCGCATCAGGAAAAATAGCGCGACAACGCAACCAAGTCGGTCTGCGCGAGGGCAGGTGTCAGAGTAACCACAGGCGCAAGAGCGCCGATAGCCACGCCTGTACTGGTCAAATCCGCAACTGTCGTCGGCTGACTCCAAAACGCTGCTGTCATCGGCTGACTCCACAATTGATTGAAATTTGGCGGGACAAGACGCCGCTAGACTAGCTATATTTGTGATGTCGTAAATAAGTACTATTGCTCAGTTTGTTGCCGTTTCCGATGAGGTCGTCCTTTGTTTCGAGATGATTGCGCCGCCGGCGGGCCTGTCGCAAACATTTTCGGAGCGCGCGATTATCCCTTGAGCATCTTCAGTTTCATGCTTTGTTAACTTTCTGCAGTCCGAAGAGGCGCGCAAGCAGATCGTTCTGATCGTTGATGGTCCAACTGCCCGAGAGGCCGAAGCCTTTCCTCAGCCACAGCATCGCCTCGAAACCCGCGATGGTTCGCCGCGCCGTGTTGAAAGATTGGAAGCCACCGATTTTTGGCATGTTCTTCTTTACCCGGAAATGGTCACTTTCGATGCCTTGCTGGAGGTGCTTGGTGACATAGTGGACGGGGTCCGGATGTAGAAGCCCATCATCAACCGACGTTTTGATCGTTGACGGGAAGGTGTTGGCCCGTCCGTCCCGATCTTATTCGGCGACAACAAGGGCTCGTCTTTGAGCATCTTGCGGAAGAACCGTTTGGCGGCGTCGAGATCGCGCTTCGCCGTCAACAGGAAGTCCATCGGATTGCCGTGTTGTCGATGGCCCGATATAGGTATCGCCATTTGCCGCGGATCTTGACATAGGTCTCATCGACGCGAACAGAGCCGCAATGTGGCCGGCGGAACTGACGCAGCCGCTTCTCAATCATCGGCGCGTAGGCCAATACCCACCGATTAATTGTGCTGTGATCGACCACGAAGCCGCGTTCCCCGAACATCTCCTCGATATCCCGATAGCTGAGCGGATAACGAAGGTACCAAGCGACCGCCTGTACAATCAGCCAGGCCTCGAAATGCCTGCCTTTGAAATCATCCTTCGACTGGCGCTTCAGCTTTTCGGCAATGGCATTCAGAATCATCGGTTCGCTCCGCAACTTTCGGAGCGGCAAATTCTCTGCGGATGGTCAACATAGGGTTAAGCGGAAAAATTTGCGACAGGCCCGATGGTGCCAGTCGCGGCCGTTACGTGCGAGCCGTGAGGCGTCGAAGCATAAAACGGCACCAACTTTGCCGGCGCACAGCAGGGCGACGAGACGATCGAAGCCGGGGCGCGCGACCGTTCCGCTGGCAGAGCGTCCGAGGTCATCGTCGATGACCTCAACGTCGAGAAAGCCGCGCTGTCGTGCGACGTCAACAAGATCATACTGCCGTCGCTGGCTTTCCAGATTGGTCATCACCTGTGACTGAGTGGACTGCCGAACGTAAACGACGGCCTTGCGTTCAAGCAGCACTGTCGGAATCAGATCAGTGCTGATCATCGTTGAACTCCTCGACGGCCAGACCGGCCGCCTGCATCAGCAGGCAAGCCAGTGTTGATATCGCCTTCTCGCGATCCTTGTCGCTCAGTCCGTCGAGCGTGCGGGTTTTGAATATCAGGTCGAGCTGCCGGCCCGACGCCGGCACCAGCGTGTTGCGGGATCTCATCATCTTCCTCCTGAGTGATTCTATGTTCACCTCGGAAGAGTGCCGCCTTCGCACCGCCTGAGACCAGTCTGTCCAGTTCGATCAGCGCCGCAAGATCGACGCGTGCCGTTCCCATGGTCATGCCGCCGCACACCACAGGATCAATCATCCACCCCGAAATCGAGACCACCACACCTGAGGGGCCCAAAACCTTCAGAAACCGACCTGTCGCTCGTTCTTCGACGCGGCGAATGGAAATCTTTTGGCCGAAATACGGATGCCAGCGATAATGGACTTCGACTTCATCGCCGACATGGGCAGAATGAACGGGGGATGGCGCTCGGCAGGAAGTCATGGCTCTTCGCCGGATCGGAGCGTGGTGCTGATCGTGCCGCGTTCATGGCCACGCTCATCATGACCTGCTTATGCCGCGCGCGGCATAACGCCGTTTATGCCGACCGTCGAACTATGCCGATTAATCAACTTTTTGCCAACGTTTCCGGCATCATAGCGGGCAGCTAGTCGGCATAGTTTAGGGTCTCTCCGTCGCAGTTGACGCGAAGGAGAGGACACATGAACGCAACTGACTATTTGAATCGCAGCGCCCTATACCGGAAGCTGGTCTATGGTCCGTATCGGGAGTTTGCGGGCGTTTACGCCGCCAAAATGTCGAACGAAGGTTTGGGTCGGCATTGCACGTGGCGCTCGCTGAGCCTGTTTCGGGATCTGATGGACTGGCATGTTGGCAATGGACATGCTCCGCAGGATTTAAGCGAGGTTCACGTCGACCGCTTTCTTGAGCATCGTTTCAAGCACTGGAAGCCCGACTCGGGCGATCGATCGGCACTCCGCCGCTTGCTTTTGGCGTTACGGGAGAAAGGCTTAATACCAGCCGCACTTCCGATTCTGCGCAGTGAGCACGAGAAGATCGTCGATGTATTCGGGCAATATCTCTCGACTGAGAGAGGGCTCGCCGCCGCGACTATGGGGAGCCACAAGCTTCTGTCGCTTCGATTTCTCCGGGAGGTGTGCCCTTTAGGCGTAGACGGGTTTGCAGCGCTCACCCCGCAGACCGTGATCGGTTATGTCGAGCGACATGCGCTCGATGGTTCCGCCGACAGTGGCAAAGCCATGTGCGGGGTTGTGCGTGCCTTCCTGCGCTATTTGCATCTGAAGGGTTTCATCTCGATGCCGCTCGCTGGCTGTGTGCCGTCCATCCGCCGCTGGCGACTTGCCGGCCTTCCAACATTTCTCCCGCCCGAGAAAGTCCAGAAGGTTCTCGATGCCTGTGATCGGACGACGGCAATGGGTCGTCGGGACTACGCGGTTCTGATGATCCTCGCCAAGCTCGGTTTGCGCGCCAGCGAAGTTTCCAACCTCAATCTTGACGATATCGACTGGCAGTCGGGCACGATCCTCGTACACGGAAAGGGACGACGCCAAGCGACTATGCCGCTGCGTCACGACGTCGGAACAGCACTCGTCGCTTATATCCGACATGGGCGTCCAGCCTCGGCATGTCGACGACTTTTCCTACGAACACTCGCCCCGCACGTGGGTTTTACATCTGGCAGCGCCATCACGTGGATCGCTAAGCAAGCACTCGAACAGGCCGACATTGAAGGCTATGCGCATCACGGCGCCCATCTTTTCCGCCACAGCCTTGCGACTGACCTTTTGCGATCGGGCGCCAGCTTTGCTGAGATCGGCCAACTGCTCCGCCATCGAAGCATCGACAGTACAAGAATCTATGCCAAGCTCGATATTGATAAGCTGCGTGAACTGAGCCTACCCTGGCCGGGAGGTGTCCAATGAGCCGGCTTGGCACCGCGTTTGAGCGCTACATCGGCATGCGCCAAGGGCTGGGATACAAATATGACGGTCCGGCAAAACGATTGTCGGAGTTCGTCGCTTTCATGGAATCCCGCGGCGCCGAGACCATCACGAATGATCTGGCAATGGAGTGGGTCACCTCGATGGGCCGGCAGCCAAGCTGGTCCATCCGCCTGTCTGATGTGCGCTGCTTTGCACAGCACCTCAGTTATTTCGATCCTTTGACAGAAGTGCTACCAAGCGACGCTGTAGCACCGGCACGGCGGACAAAGCCCTACATCTATAGCGAGATCGAGATTCAGACACTTTTGGCGGCGGCACTGTCGTTGCCGCCGGCCAACGCTCTGCGGCGCTGGACATATCACTGCCTGTTCGGGCTGATAGCAGTGGCCGGACTGCGCCATTCCGAAGCGCTCAGCCTGCTCCGGGCCGATGTCGATCTCGACCAGGGCGTCCTCACCATCCGAGAGACAAAGTTTGGCAAGTCACGGCTGGTCCCGCTGCATGCCACGACAATTGCTGTCCTTTCGGGCTACGCCGCCCGACGCGATGCACACCTTGGTACGCCGCGCAGTCCCTATTTCTTCGTCGCCGAACAAGGCGGCAGATTGCTGCATCAATACGTGCATCGCGTGTTCTGGCGACTATCCCGGCAAATCGGATTACGACAGGAGGGGAATCGAGATGGCCCACGGATTCATGATCTTCGTCACCGTTTCGCCGTCCAGACCCTGATCAACTGGCATCGCGCCGGCGAAGATGTGGAACGCGAGCTGCCCGTTCTCTCAACCTTCCTCGGCCATGCCAATGTTCGCGACACCTATTGGTATCTGTCGGCCACGCCGGAACTGATGAACCATGCCGTACGGCGATTGGATAAGCGTTGGGAGGTCCGGTCATGAGACACACGAACGACCTGCCCGTGCTAATCGAGCGGTGGTTTACGGATCGGCTTATGAAGCATCGAGGTGTAAGTTCCAATACCATCGCCTCCTATCGCGACACCTTCAGGCTCCTGTTTGCTTTCGCACAGACGCGCATTGGGAGATCCCCATCCCAGTTGACGCTGCGGGATTTGGACGCTCCTTTCATCGGCGCATTCCTGGAGGATCTTGAGACGCAGAGATCCGCCTCGGTGCGGACCCGGAATCTCCGCCTCACAGCCATCCGCTCTTTCTTCCGATATGCGGCGTTTGAGGAGCCGGCACACAGCGCCCACATTCAGCGTGTGCTCGCGATCCCCAGCAAGCGATGCGACAAGCGGCAGCTTCAGTTCCTAACCAGGCCCGAGATTGAAGCGATCCTGGACTGTACGGATCGAAACACGTGGCTGGGACGCCGCGATTACACTCTGCTATTGCTGGCCGCGCAAACGGGGCTGCGGGTCTCGGAGATCATCGACCTCGACCGAGACTCGGTAGTGCTCGGCCGCGGTGCGCATGTGCAATGCGTCGGCAAGGGCCGCAAAGAGCGAAGTACGCCGCTCACGAAGGTTGCACAGCAAGCCCTCCAGCGGTGGCTCAGGGAGCCAGGGAAGCGGGGCGCAACGGCTCTCTTTCCGAATATGCACGGTGGCAGGCTCAGCGCGGACGGCGTGCAGGCGCTGCTGAACAAATATGTCGCCAAAGCACGTGAGCACTGCATCTCCCTTCGCTCAAAGCGGGTCTCGCCCCATGTCTTGCGGCACTCTGCTGCCATGGAGTTGCTGCAGGCGGGCGTCGACTGCTCCGTAATTGCCCTGTGGTTGGGCCACGAAGCGATGGAAACGACGTTGACCTATCTTCATGCACATCTCGAACTGAAGGAATCTGCACTCGCAAAGCTGAAGCCGTACGAACGCGCCAAGGCCGAGCGATTTCGACCAAGCGACCGGCTTCTGGAATTCCTGAACGCCCTCTGAGCATGAGAACTATGCCGAGTGCCAAACAACAGCGACCCGCCGAACGGGCCGGGAACGCACGGTTTGCTGCAAACAATAGAAGAGACACTCGGCATAGTTCGACGGTCGGCATAAACCGCCAAGCTCAACGACATCGATCCGCAGGCATGGCTTGCCGACATGTCGTGTCGCAATCCGCCCCCGCCAACGACAAGCGGTTTAGCTGAAGTTGCGGCGTGACCAGGATCATTGCCAGAAGCGTGGAGATACCCTTGCTGGCAATATCTATCGAAAGCCGTCCATAAATGCTGCTGCAGCGCGTCGAGCTTTTGAGTGTTCGCCACCTCAAGGTTTACACCAACGCCGTTCTGTCGGTTGCCCGTTCCGCAATCAACATTTTACGTTCCCGGCAAATGCGACGCCGATCTTCATCCTCTGGGCTCGGCGTTTTGACCATTGCGCATACACGTGGCTCGCCGCGCTTGAAAGCAAGCGGTGCGCGGAGAAGCGCTTCCCCATCAATCTTATGGGTCTTCGCGCGCCGGCGCCGACGTGACGTAGCGATTGAAGCCGCATCAACAACGTAACTCTCGATCCCGTTTGCCTCTAGCACGCGATGTCAAAAGCCGTCCAATCCCGCTTCCTGGATCGTAACGATGGGAAACGATCTTCCCGTTCGGAGCCGGGCCTTCTGTTGTAACTGCGCAAACCGATGGTCGCGGCGCGTTGCGAAGGCGCCGCCGGCACGGAGAAATTCATTCCGATCGAAGGCTAGCCCACGCGGCACCCCACTAAGAGAAAATTCAATGAGCTGACGAAAGGCCTGCTCCGATGGAGCGGTGAGTTTGTTGGCGCAGCAAAGTGCTTGTTGACTGGCACAGGGTATTGCGTTTTAGAGAGAGACGCGTTAGAAGCGTCATACATATAAAAAACCATCACAAAGGATTATATGCCACTTTTGAGAACCAGCGCCATTAAATAGTGACGACGTCGGAACGCATTCAGCGCCACGGCGGGATGCCCCGAATAGGCAACGAAAATACAAAATCACCTCCGAAAAAGCTCGGAGACTGATGAACCTGCTTGGAGGACAAGATGCACTGGATTTCCAGATTATTTGCAACGGGTGCCGCTTTTACGTTGGCGTCCATAGCCCTCGACGGCTTCGCCCAGTCGGTCGATGCCAACCTGGCAATCAACAGGCCGGACGAGGCGTCCTGGCGTTTCCTCGCTTATGTCGCTGCTCCCGTCGCGGCGACGCCCGGCAAGGTTTTGTTCGAAACATGGGCTTCGAACGAAGATACATTCACCCCGCACCCAATTTTCCCGGGCGCCAAGGGTGACCCGTCCTGTGGACAGTCGGGTGCGGTCGCTGCAGCGGCGGAAATCCCCACTCCCGTGGCCAGCCCAAAAATACTGAGTCTTCCAGCCCTCCAGCAGTTGGCTCCGATGGGCCTCGTCCCGCATGGGTCGCCCGACGGGAGCGAAGAAGTTCGCCGCAACCAGGCGACTTTCGATTACATCGTTTGCAACCAGCTCTTTACCAAGGCCGGTCTGCGATCCTTCTATAATGCCGGCCGGCCGATCTCAGCTCCTGTCGGCGCCATGGAAGTCAAGGCAAATTGGGTACCCGCCGATGAGGTCGATAGCGCCGATTATTATGTCAGCGAGGCACCTGACGGGAAGAAATACGCGCTAGTCGCCATGCATATCATCAGTAAGGTGCTGCCCAACTGGACCTGGGCAACGTTCGAGCACCAGAACAATCCAGGCCGTTGCGATTATACCGGATGCCATGATGCCTATGGTGCGGTTGTCGCCGACGTGGACGCGAATGAGGTCCTTGATCGGCCCTACAGCGCCTGTGCAAAGAACGACGCACTGAAAGCGGTGCTGGGCTCTGCAGGCCTTTCACCCGTGTGGGAACATTACTGCCTGAAGGGCAGCCAGACCGACTTCGTCTCGGCGACCGGCGTGCCTACGCAACTTGGCAATTCGGTAACGGAGGCCGGATTCGCGGACACTTCGTCCTGCATCACCTGCCATGCGCGTGCCGCCGTCAACGCGAAGGGAATAAAGACGACGCCAGCAGGATTCGTCGACCCGCCGATCCCGGCGCTCTGCCCCAATCCATCCGGTTCCTGCAGCCCGAATGGCGCGCCGGATCCGAATTGGTTCTGGACCAACCCCGGCAAGCTCGACCAGGCAGCCGTTGCTATGCCGACGGATTTCATCTGGTCAATTGCCCGCCATGCAATTGGGCACTAACACCGGCCCTGCCATGACGCTGCCCGAGAAAGCGAACCGCCGAAAGCTGGCCGGCGATGGAGATCTGCGCATGACCGACTATCTTCGCCATCGGCGCCCGGTCCGGCATTGTCCCGGTAGCGGCAGGGACCTCGCCGCGCTTGTTTCGCGGAGGACGAGATCTGATCTTGCATGCGAGCGGCGCAATGTGCTGCGCTAGACCTTTTCCGCAAGCTCGATCTGGAAGTCAACGAGATCTATTACCTCGCCTGCCCGGCATCGCCCCCGCATTATCGGGCGGATCCGGTCCATACGAGAAAGACCTGCGTGCTGGTTCCCTCAACCTTGACGGGCGCAGATAACAGAATAAAAATGTCATGCACAAGAAACATCGTCGCGAGGCCACTTATGCCACACTGTAAGAATCCACTCTTTCAACTGGACACAACGTCGGAGCGCATTCGGCGCCATGGCAAAGAACTCTGGGATCGTCTACGCGCGCGGGGCGCAGCTCCCGAAAAAATTCTCGACGACAGGCCCTTGCGCCCGTTCTCCTTGGGCGAGGTTGCCGAGATTCTCGGTGTGTCGGGCAGTTATCTGCGCCAGTTGTCAATTGATGGGCTGGGGCCAACACCGGAGTTAGGGACCGCAGGACGGCGCTCCTATACGCTTCGACAGATCAATGAACTCCGTGCCTATCTCGCTTCGTCCCGTCCGAAAGAGGCTTTGAAGTTTTGCCCGCGGCGGCGCGAGGGTGATAAGCTGCAGATCATCTCGGTAGTCGCCGGCCCCGCAAGCACCACCACATCGTTTTATCTGGCGCAGGGCCTTGCACTTCAAGGTTTCCGCGTTCTCGCTGTAGATCTCGATCCCAAGGGCTCATTGTCGGAAATGTACGGTTATTTCACGGCTACCTTACCCGTCGACAATGCGAGCATGTATGCCGCGATACGCTATGATGACCATCGGGTCAGTATGCGCTCTATAATCCAAAAAACCCATTTTGATGGTCTTCATTTCGTGCCGGGTTCTTCCGAGCTCGGCGAATTCGAAGAGGAATGTTCGCGGCGCTACCACAGCGAGAACTTCAGGTACCCAGACGCTAGCATCAGGATGGTGTCTGCGCTTAAGGAAGTCGACGCGGATTACGACGTCGTCGTCATCCACTGTGCACCTGAATGCGGCGGCTTCTTAACCGTCGGTGCGTTTGAAGCAGCCACCGGCGTGCTGGTGATGGCCCGCCCGCAATTGGCTGATATCGCGAAAACGGCCATGTTCCTCAACTTCTTCTCTCATTTCGTTTCATTGATCGAAAAGGCTGGGAGGTCGGTCAATTATGATTTTGTCAAATTCTTGGTGACAAGGCACAACCCGCATGACGTCTCAGAGCAGGAGGCAGTCACACTACTGCGGGACTCCCTGGGGGATGATTTGTTGACTGCGACCGTCTGGGAATCGGACGCGATCCGGGAAGCGGGGCTCAAAAACCGATCGTTGTATGAGCTGTCAGCCGGAGCGGTAGGCCGATCGGCGTACGAGCAAGCGATGGAAACCCTGAATTCCACGAATGCGGAGGTAATGGACATCATATCCGAGGTTTGGGGCCGTCCCCCGATGTATGTGTCGCAGGCTTCGCGCTCTAAGACCGAAGGCAAGGCGAACTCCCAATCCAGGGGGCTTAGCAAATGAGCGGACGCACGTAGCGCATGCGCCTCGATCGAACCGGCTGAGCTCTTGAAGGAGGCCAACGCCATGGCGGACGCGGGGATTACGAAGCAGACACTTTGTGAGATCACCCTCTCGCAATTTGCGAGAGCAAATAACCTCGTCATGGAGTGTCTCCATCGTGTCAACGCCGCGGGAGCGCGTACGCGCAAAGAGAGCCGGCTCCATCTACATCCTCGAGCTCTTTTCCAGTGACTGCGGATATGGTGTGCCGGCACTGAGCCAGGCCGGTACGGGCGCGGGAGCAATACGGGGAGAGGGGACTTCAGGTTATCGGGTTACAGCAGAAGAGAGCACTGCAACGGCCGACGAGCTCATCCTCTGATGAAGGAGATCTGGTACAAAGACGGCCCTCAGATAAGGCAGATGAAGGCGATTTCATCGGCTATGTATCTGGCGATTTCACAAAAAGGTCGAAGACTCTCGGTCAGCGCAAAGTGGCTAATGCGGGTTAGTGAGTAGATCTAGAAGTCAAAGCGGTCGAAATCCCTGCCACGCCAGCGGATGAAAAGCCAATATCAGATGGGAGATAATCAATGCAGAGCTCACTCCAAACAAAGTATTATGATGCTCGCCTGCCTTGGTACACCATCTATCCAACTGTACCAAGATTTTCGACGGCGGTCGGCGCAAAGGATTATGGGGAATGGCTGAGGGGTCTTCCATCCGACGATCCAGTATCGCTATATCTCCACATACCATTCTGTCGATCAATGTGCTGGTATTGCGGCTTTCCCACGAGCATCACTCGTCAGGACGCCTCGATCCTCGATTATGTCACCCTGATGCGTGAGGAAATCCATATGGTTGCGGAGAAGACGACGCAACCGCTGTCGGTCGGTGACGTGCATTTCGGTGGCGGAACTCCAAGCATCATCAAGCCATCGGAGTTCATGAGCCTCATGGAACTTCTGCGTCGCCGATTCGCATTCGGAACGACGGCGACGGTCGCCGTGGAGATCGACCCGCGCACGTTCACCACCGAAATGGCAGAAGCCTTTGGAGCGGCCGGGGTGAACCGAGCGAGCATCGGCGTACAGAGCTTCGATCCCGATGTTCAAAAAGCAATCAATCGAATCCAACCCGAGGAACTGACGGCGACTGTGGTCAATCAACTGCGCCGCCACGGCATAAACCGCATCAATTTCGACTTGATCTACGGTCTTCCAAATCAGACGGTGCAGTCCTGCGTCAACACCGCGAGAGCTGCTGCCGCCATGCACCCCAGTCGATTTGCCGTGTTCGGCTACGCACATGTTCCATCCTATAGAAAAAACCAACGTCTGATCGAGGAGGAGGCGCTGCCGGGTCTGTCAGCTCGCGCCGATCAGGCCGCGGCCGTGGCCAACACCCTGATTGCAGAAGGCTACCTCCCGATCGGCCTCGATCATTTCGCTTTACCGGACGATGAGCTTGCGTTGGCGCAGAAGGCCGGCCGGCTGCGACGTAACTCTTTGGGCTATTCGGCAGACACCTGCACAACAGTGATCGGCTTCGGCGCGTCAGCTATTGGCCGTGTAGGCGACGGTTATGTGCAAAACGAACTTACACCAAGTTTGTATAGCAGGAACATCGCATCTGGCCGTTTTGCT
Organism: Rhizobium leguminosarum; assembly: GCF_001679785.1. Taxonomy (NCBI): domain Bacteria; kingdom Pseudomonadati; phylum Pseudomonadota; class Alphaproteobacteria; order Hyphomicrobiales; family Rhizobiaceae; genus Rhizobium; species Rhizobium leguminosarum. The sequence goes on along the minus strand of NZ_CP016290.1, from coordinate 129,706 downwards.
ACGTCAAAGGGCTATCGTCTAACCAGCGAAGATCGACTGAGAGCCGCAATCATCGAGCGGCTAATGTGCGATCTGGAAGCTGATGTTCCTGTCATATGCCGTGTTCATGGCTTTGATTGGATCGCTTTTCTCGATTCAGTTGAGCGTCTGGCGATGTTTGCGGAGGACGGTATCTTGGACGTGCAGAAGGGTATCGTTCGGGTTCGACAGGAGCACCGCTTTATGTTGCGTACTGTCGCTGCCGCATTCGATGTTTATCAAGACCGAATACCGAACTAAGTTCTTGCAAACCCGGCGCTTTGAATTGCGTGGTTTCACACGCGCGGAACGGTTGATGACTATCGCAACACACGAGTGGTGCGGCAGGCACTCACGTCGGCAGATGATGTTCGAGGGAGTGGTGTAGCTGGTTCGATCGCCGAGCTTTCCGGTCAAGGCCGGGAGCAGGTCAACTTGCGACAGGCAAGTTGATGGGGCTTGTCGCAAGAATTATTCCGTCAGCCGCAGTTATGCGTCGAACGGCCTGCGTTTCATGCTTTGTTAACCTTTTGAAGTCCGAAGAGGCGCGCGAGCAGGTCGTTCTGACCGTTGACTATCCAGTCGCCCAAAAATCCGAATCTTTTCCTCCGCCACAGCACCGCCTCAAAACCAGCGTTCGTTCGACGCGCCGTGTTGAAGGACTGGAAGCCGCCGTTTTTGGGCATGTTCTTCTTCATCCGATGTTGACCGGCGAACGCTATTTGTCGTCTGAAGACGATGATCCGGAGTTCGCGGAAGTCGAGGACTAAATACGTGTCGTTACGGCAAGATGCTATATATTATCCCGAATATACGGTATCGTATGATATAGGATAATGATATGGCATATAAGACCGAGCACATCACCCAGCAGATACGCGCAGCGCGCGAGGCCAAGAACATGAGCCAGCGCGAGCTAAGTGCGCGCTCGGGTCTGACGCAGAGCCATATTTCCCAGATAGAGCGGGGCACCATGGAGCCCAGCACTGTTGCATGGATCAGACTTTAGACGAGGCAACCCTATCCACCGCATTTTTCATGCAACGCGCTCGAACTTGGGCCCGGCCAAGTTCTGTCATCCGGTTAGGAACACGGACGCCAATCTTCGCTTCAGTCTTCTGATTGTCAAAATGTCGGGCTTTGAGTTTGGGCCCGATCACAGCCTTCCATCGACCCATCTGGGTCTCAGCGCGACTGCGCTTGTTGTAGCCGGTGGATTTCTGCCATGCCATCCGCCCTTTGGTCTGGATTTCTGCAATATGGCGATCGCGGACAGATGGAACCAGCACCGATTGAGGGCTGGCAACGGCAGTCTTGGGAGGTGGGATAATGACCTCCACGATCTCACCAAAGCGTGTCGCCAGAAGATCTCGGCTTGGCGTTCCATCATAGGCGCCGTCGGCAATGAACTTCTCGACGGGGCCACCGATCTGGTCCAGAAGTCCTGGTAACGCTGTCGGATCGCCGACATCATCCACGTCAGATCGGACAAACAATCTCACCACTGACAAGATTGAGACCAAGGTGCAGTTTGCGCCATCTTTTGCGTTTGGCCTTGGTTTTGTGCTTGTTTTCCAGCCACTCGCCCTCGCCGAAGACCTTCAAGCCGGTGCTGTCGACAACCAGATGGACCGGACCTGATGTTGTGGCTCGGGACTTTGTCGACGGCAACGCCAGCCCTTTGCTCCGGCGAGACAGGGTGGAGACGTCAGGCACGGCAATATCGAACCCCATCAGCGCCGCGACACTGCGCATCAAGCCTTGGGTCTGGCGTAGCGCCAGCCCGTAGACGACGCGCAGGGTCAAGCACAACGTAATCGCCAGATCCGAGTATTTCGGCTGACCACCCCGCGATGTCCGCCTCCGCGCCGTCCATAAAGACAGGGCCTCATCCTTCACCCAGATGGTCAAATCACCACGTTGACGCAGGCTTTCATTATATGCCGGCCAATTCGTAACTTGATATTTCTGCTTGGCAATCTTGTCCCGCCGATCGGCATTGAACTTGTGCGGCATCGTCGAAATCCGGATCAGGAGACTGAAAACTTGAGACTGAAAACCACCGCTCAATATCAGTCGACGGGTGATCCACGCAACAACGCCGTTCGAAACCAACCTGCGGCGCGAGCGACAAGCTGAAGAAGGCATCGCCGCCGCCAGGAGACGCGGCATCTACAAAGGGCGCCCACCGAAGATTAATCGCGCCGAAAGATCGTGTCCACGGGAGTGGTGTAGCTGACGGCTGATGGCCGTGCTTTCCGACATGGGTCGGAGCGGATATCAGCGAGCCACAGCGGGCAGACTGATTTGGGGATCATCGCTCATTTGGGCCATGGTCTCAAGCGTCATGTACCTGGCGCGTTGGACGGCCCATTCGTCGTTCTGTTCGAGCAGCAGCGCGCCAACGAGGCGGACGATCGCTTCGTCGTTCGGAAAGATACCGACCACCTCGGTGCGTCGCTTGATTTCGCCGTTGAGACGCTCGATTGGATTCGTCGAGTGCAGCTTTGCACGGTGCTCTTTCGGGAAGGTCATGTATGCGAGCACGTCCTCTTCAGCGTCGTCCATGATGGTGGCAAGCTTCGGCACTTTCGGTCTGATCTGATCGGCGACGCTGCGCCATTGAGCGCTTGCTGCCTCCGGCGTCTCTTGGGCGAAGGCCGTTGCGATGAAGGCGGATACCACCCGCCTGCCGCTCTTTCCGGCATGTGCCAGGACGTTTCTCATGAAGTGAACCCGGCACCTTTGCCAAGTGGCGTTGAGAACCTTGGTGACGGCGGCTTTGAGACCTTCATGCGCATCGGAGACGACGAGCTTCACGCCCCGCAATCCTCGACGTGTCAGCCTGCGCAGGAACTCCGTCCAGATCGGTTCTGCCTCCGATGTGCCGACCTCCATACCCAGGACCTCGCGCCGTCCGTCGTTATTGACGCCCACAGCAATGATGACGGCGACGGAGACGATGCGACCGCCACGCCGGACTTTGAGGTACGTCGCATCCACCCAGACGTACGGCCACTCGCCCTCAATCGGTCTGTCGAGAAACGCCTTTACCTTGACGTTGATTTCCTCGCACAGGCGGCTCACCTGGCTTTTGGAGATGCCCGACATGCCCATGGCCTTGATCAGATCGTCGACAGAACGGGTCGAGATTCCCTGGATATACGCTTCCTGGATAACGGCTGTCAGAGCCTTCTCTGCCATACGGCGCGGCTCGAGAAAGCTCGGAAAATAGCTTCCCTTGCGCAGCTTCGGAATGCGGAGTTCAACGGTTCCGGCTCGCGTCTCCCAATCGCGGTCGCGGTAGCCGTTGCGTTGAGCAAGGCGCATCGGGTTCTTCTCGCCGAAGTCAGCACCGGTGGCCGAGCCGACCTCCAGCTCCATCAGCCGCTCGGCGGCAAAGCCGATCATCTCACGCAACAAATCTGCATCGGCGCTCTTCTCAACAAGCGAGCGCACGTTCATCATGTCATTGGTCATTCAACAACCCGACCCTAGCGGAAAACACTGATGGCCGCCCGCAAACCCAATCACCCGCTACAGCGCTATGAAAAGCGCGCGGGCGCTCGGATTTGCTACCTCCCGCCACCTACACCACGTGCCGGGACACGATCCAAGAGCTTGAACAACCGGGCGGAGAATTCGCATCTGCCGTTTCGAAAACGGGAACGAATGCGCCAGGGATTCCGATCAATCGGGAGCTTGCAACATTTTTGTTTCGCTGTTCTCAGTCGTTCGCAATCTCTTCGTTCCAGATCACACAAAATATTCTGCCAACCAGATTCGCAATCACCGACCGCAAGCCATGGCCCAGTAGAAAGCCGTCAGCGGCCAGCTCGTCTGAAACTGTCCGCACGGGCCTTGACTCGCCTGCCGTTCAAACAACGTGACAGCGCAGGGCCGTTGTTTCAAAGCCCAGGCTGCGCAGACATATAGGATGACGGCGAAGGTCGTGGCGCGCTGCGAAGGCGTCGGCGGCATGGAGGAACGTTCATCCCGGTCGGAGGCTAGTCCACGCCGGACCGCGGAGCGGATCGCCGAGGAAATTGCGTCGCAGCGCCCGACTGAGAGAGAAATACACAAAAACTCAATGAGGCTGACGAAGGCTGCTCCGATGGAGCGGGTAAGTTTGTTGCCGGCAAATGCTTGTTGGCTATTGACTGACCTAGCCAACGTGTTAGGAGTCGGTGACGGATTCATAACGTCATATAGCAAGAAAAGCGTCATGCCATCATTGATCACACAATCTGAGAATCCTCGCGATCGAATGGAGGCAACGTCGGAGCGCATTCAGCGCCATGGCGAAGACCTCTGGGATCGCCTAAGCGCGCGGGGCGAGCTCCCGAAAAAATTCTCGACGACAGGCCGTGTTATCTGCGCCAGTTGTCAATTGATGGGCTGGGGCCAACACCGGAGTTCGGGACCGCAGGACGACGCTCCTATACGCTTCGACAGATTAACGAACTCCGGTGCTTATCTCGCTTCGGCCCGTCCGAAAGAGGCTTTGAAGTTTTGCCCGCGCAGGCGCGAGGGTGAGAAACTACAAATCATCTCAGTAGCCGCGGCCCGCAAGAACCACCGGGCGCAGCGGCCAAGTTCCGTCGTCGCAGGCGATCAGGGAGATCCTGCGCTGGGGGCAGCACAGTGGCCAATCTGGCCTTTCCGTTATGGCACCCCGGACGTGGAGAGCGACGGGTGCACGCCTACCGCGGTGACGCCGTTCCATCCGGCGAACCGGGACGAAAAGGCCATCGGTCCCGGCGCCGACAGGTTCGATGTCACCCGGCACTCGATGAAGTGTTCGGGCCGCCGCCTTATGGCGAGCTCGCGGCCGCGAAGACCGATATCTGCAGAATAACGTTTGGAGAGAAACCTGATGCGGATGCTGCTTTTAGAGACCCAGGCCTTCCACTCAACTCAACTTTCAAAGGAACATCGTCTTGACTGAATCCGATCGCTTTGTGTGGCAGAAACTTAGTCGCCATTTCAAGACCAATGATCTGACAATTCTCGTGAACTCGCGCCGGCAGTTTACAGCACATCTCCTGCCAGATCTTCAAACCATAATCGAGGACCTAGTCGCACCTTGGTCCCCTCAGCTCTCGGGCTTACATCAAGAGTACGAGATTTTTCCGATGAAGCTGTCAGACCTGACCACTTCCGAGGGAAAACGCGTCGTGCGGCTGGCGCCCGTGCAGCACCAGGACATCGACATTGGCGAAGATGAGCCATACGCTTCGATTAACAACGGTCTCTGGCTGATAACGATCGACGGCGACATGCCTGCAGCAGTCATGTTGTCGAAGTTTACTACCCGGCATGGTCCAAAGGTCCAGGTCGAAATAGCTCATCTGCCTAATGAGGTGGGGCGTGACTTCGCCGAGGGTTTTCTGCGCACAATCCAGGCGCAGGGCAAGAGCTCCCGATATTATCGCAACAAGGCTGTCTCTTTCGAGGTCAATGACTTCGGGAGCACTCACGAAACAATGAGGGTGCACAAGCTTCCTGCGGTAAGCCGGAACGACGTCGTGCTTTCCAAGGCGACTATGACCCAGCTCGATACGCACATCTTCGATTTTGTTAAATACCGGGACGAGTTGAAGCGCCTCGGCCAATCGGGACGCAAGGGTATTCTGCTCCACGGACATCCTGGCACCGGCAAGACCCATGTCGTCCACTATATTGCTGCCAACCTGCCCGAGCACAGCACAATTCTGGTCACGGCTGAGCAGATGCTGAATATGGAGGAATACTTCGCGTTGGCTCGCGTCCTGCAGCCATGCATCATGGTGATTGAGGATGTGGATCTGGTTGCCCGTTCGCGCGAAGATATTTCGAGCCAAAAGGCAGAAACCCGCCTGAACCGCTTGTTGAACGAGATGGACGGTCTCGGTACAGACGCTGACATCCTCATCCTCCTGACCACGAATCGGCTGAACTCCCTCGAGGGGGCACTCGCCTCGCGTTCGGGCCGTGTAGATGTGCCTCTTGAGATTCCTCTCCCTGATGACGATTGCCGCGAGCGGCTGATCAAGCAATACGGTCATGCGCTGAACTTCCAGGGCGAAGCTTTGGCCGAGGCCGTCGCCCGTTCCAACGGCGGAAGCGCGGCTTATGTCAAGGAGATGGTGCGCCGTCTCGTTCAGCGAAGCGTTGCGCGAGGCGGCAGCCTCGTTATCTCACGCGAGGATGTGGAGGAGGTCTTCGCCGACGCTGAAGCAGTGCTCAACCTCCTCAAGAGGGATGAGGAAATCGTAAGAAGACACATCGTAGAGCAAGACGATGAAGACGATTGCGGTTCCTGCTGACGCTTGCAAGACGTCCAGCGCGTCATGCCGGTACTTCCCCGCTGTTCGTGCGGTGGAGTATCTGGCGCCGACAATCGCCGCGTAGGACGTCTTCTACATGCCGCCTTAAGTCATTGGCTGCCGGCAGCGCCTGCCGGTCACCTTCCGCCCTTTCATCACATAGAGAGTGAAGTGCCGTCATGTCCGAACAATCCTTGCCGACGCTACCGATGTGGCGCGTCGATCACATCGAGCCCTCGCCGGAGATGTTGGCGCTATGCGCCCGCGGTCCGATCCACCGCGTGCGCTTCCCGTCCGGGCACGAAGGCTGGTGGGTGACAGGCTACGACGAGGCCAAGGCGGTACTGTCCGACGCGGCGTTCCGGCCCGCGGGAATGCCCCCGGCAGCGTTCACCCCCGATTCGGTAATTCTCGGTTCGCCGGGGTGGCTGGTCTCGCACGAGGGCAGCGAGCATGCCCGGTTACGCACGATCGTGACACCGGCCTTCAGCAGCGGCAGGGTGAAGCTGCTCGCGCAGGAGATCGAGGCGATCGCCGCGCAGTTGTTCGAGACGCTGGCGGCCCAGCCCCAGCCCGCCGACTTGCGACACCACCTCTCCTTTCCGCTTCCGGCCAAGGTCATCAGCGCGCTGATGGGCGTGCCCTACGAGGATCACGCCTTTTTCGCCGAGCTGTCCGACGAGGTTATGACGCACCAGCATGAAAGCGGCCCGCGTAGCGCGTCGCGTCTGGCCTGGGAAGAATTGCGCGCCTACATTCGCGGCAAGATGCGGGAAAAGCGCCAGGATCCGGGCGACAACCTGCTGACGGATCTGCTCGCGGCGGTCGACCAGGGCAAGGCGACCGAGGAAGAGGCGATCGGCCTGGCAGCGGGCATGCTGGTGGCGGGGCACGAGAGCACCGTCGCACAGATTGAATTCGGCCTGCTGGCCATGTTCCGCCATCCGCAACAGCGCGAACGCCTGGTCGGCGATCCATCCCTCGTGGACAAGGCGGTAGAGGAAATCCTGCGCATGTACCCGCCGGGCGCGGGCTGGGACGGCATCATGCGCTATCCGAGGACCGACGTGACCATCGCGGGCGTGCATATTCCCGCGGAGAGCAAGGTGCTGGTCGGCCTGCCGGCGACGTCGTTCGATCCACGCCATTTCGACGACCCGGAAATCTTCGACATCGGACGCGCCGAAAAGCCGCACCTGGCGTTCTCCTACGGGCCGCACTACTGCATTGGCGAGGCGCTTGCCAGGCTGGAACTCAAGGTGGTGTTCGGTTCGATCTTTCAGCGCTTTCCCGCGCTACGCCTGGCCGTGGCGCCCGAAGAACTGAAGTTGCGCAAGGAGATCATCACTGGCGGGTTCGAGGAGTTGCCGGTGCTCTGGTGATGCGCGGACACCACCGGGAATCGCGATCTTTCCGCAATTTGCCGGCGCACCCGGCGCGCGCCAGTCAGATCAGCCAGCCAAGAGGTAACCCAGATGGACGTGCAAGAAACCACGGCAGCATACCGGGACGCCTTCGCCGAACTGGCGTCACCAGCGTGCATCCACGACCCGTATCCGTTCATGCGGTGGTTGCGTGAGCACGATCCGGTGCATCGCGCGGCGTCGGGACTCTATCTGTTGAGCCGCCACGCCGACATCTACTGGGCGTTCAAGGCCACGGGCGATGCGTTTCGGGGACCGGCGCCGGGCGAACTGGCGCGCTATTTCCCGCGTGCGGCGACCAGTCTGTCGCTCAATCTGCTGGCCTCCACGCTGGCGATGAAGGACCCACCGACCCATACGCGTTTGCGCCGGCTGATCTCGCGCGATTTCACCATGCGCCAGATCGACAACCTGCGGCCGAGCATCGCGCGCATCGTCGCAGCGCGCCTGGACGGCATGGCGCCCGCGCTGGAGCGCGGGGAGACGGTGGACCTGCATCGGGAATTCGCGCTGGCCTTGCCCATGCTGGTCTTCGCCGAACTGTTCGGCATGCCACAAGACGACATGTTCGGGCTCACCGCCGGCATCGGCGCCATTCTGGAAGGCCTGAGCCCGCACGCCAGCGATCCCCAACTCGCGGCGGCGGACGCGGCCAGCGCCAGGGTGCAGGCCTACTTCGGCGACCTCGTACAGCGCAAGCGCACCGATCCCCGCCACGACATCGTGTCGATGCTGGTAGGCGCACACGACGACGATGCCGACACGCTGTCGGATGCGGAGTTGATCGGCATGCTGTGGGGCATGCTGCTGGGTGGCTTCACCACCACTGCGGCGACCATTGACCATGCGGTCCTGGCGATGCTGGCGTATCCCGAACAGCGACACTGGCTGCAGGGAGACGCGGCGGGGGTTAAGGCATTCGTCGAAGAAGTCCTGCGCTGCGACGCGCCCGCCATGTTCAGCTCCATTCCGCGTATCGCCCAGCGCGACATTGAACTGGGCGGCGTGGTGATCCCGAAGAACGCGGACGTGCGCGTGCTGATCGCGGCCGGCAATCGCGACCCGGACGCCTTTCCCGATCCCGACCGCTTCGATCCCGCGCGGTTCTACGGCACCAGCCCTGGCATATCGACCGACGGGAAGATCATGCTGAGCTTCGGCCACGGCATCCACTTCTGCCTCGGTGCGCAACTGGCCCGGGTGCAGTTGGCCGAAAGCCTGCCGCGGATCCAGGCGCGCTTCCCCACACTGGCATTGGCCGAGCAGCCGACCCGGGAGCCCTCCGCGTTCCTTAGGACGTTCCGCGCGCTGCCGGTGCGGCTGCATGCGCAGGGCGAGGCTGAGATGCGCGTCGTGGTCGACCCGGATCTGTGCGGAACCACCGGGCAGTGCGTGCTGACGCTGCCGGGCACCTTTCGCCAGCGCGAAACGGACGGCGTGGCCGAAACGCTCGTGGCGACGGTCCCGCAGGCGCTGCACACCGCCGTGCGGCTCGCCGCCAGCCAGTGCCCGGTCGAAGCGATTCGGGTCATCGACAGCAACACTGGCGATGATGAGCGCGCCCGCGCCGACCATGCGCCTTTCCCGGCGAAGGCCAAGCGGCATGCCTCGAAAGAACAACGCAACCAGGAGGACACAATGGGACGGTTTGAAGGCAAGGTGGCTGTGGTGACCGGCGCCGGCGCCGGCATTGGAAAGGCATGCGCCCTCGCCATCGCGCGCGAGGGCGGCAGATTGGTGGTGGCCGACATTGATGGCTCGGCGGCCAGCGCCTGCACCGCGCAGATCGCCGCCGAAGCGGGGCACGCCCTGGCGCTGGCCATGGACATCGCCGATGCCCCGGCGGTCGCAGCGCTGTTCGAGACGGCGGAGCGGCACTTCGGTGGGGTCGACCTGCTGGTGAACAACGCGAGTGCCATGCATTTGACCCCGCGCGACCGCGCGATCCTCGACCTGGACGTGGCGGTCTGGGATCAGACGATGGCGACCAATCTGCGCGGCACACTGCTCTGCTGCCGGCAGGCCATCCCACGGATGATCGCCCGCGGCGGTGGCGCGATCGTCAACATGTCGTCGTGCCAGGGGCTCAGCGGAGACACCGCGCTGACGTCCTACGCCGCGTCGAAGGCCGCGATGAACATGCTGTCGGCCTCACTCGCCACCCAGTACGGCCATGCGCAGATCCGCTGCAACGCAGTTGCGCCGGGTCTCATCATGACCGAGCGTCTCCTCGCCAAGCTGGACGAGTGCATGCAACGGCATCTGCGCCGGCACCAGCTCCTGCCGCACGTCGGCCGCCCCGAGGACGTGGCCGCGCTGGTGGCGTTCCTGCTCTCCGACGATGCTGCGTTCATCACCGGCCAGGTCGTGTGCATCGACGGCGGCATGCTGGCGCATGTGCCGACGTACGCCGACGGTGGCAACAGCCGCGCCGTGGGGCCTGCCGGCGACACCGGCAAAGCTGCCCCGGAGCCGCGCTGATGGACATGCTGCTCAACCCGCTGAACCGTCGGCACCGGCTGCGGCACGACATCCCGGTCCTGCCTGGCGCTTTCCCCCTGGTCGGTCATCTTCCCGCCATGGTCTACGACCTGCCGCGCCTGCTCCGGCGCGCGGAACGGACGCTGGGGAGCCACTTCTGGCTGGATTTCGGCCCTGCCGGACACATGATGACCTGCGTGGATCCAGATGCGTTCGCATTGCTCCGACACAAGGACGTGTCCTCGAAGCTGATCGAGGAGATCGCGCCCGAATTGTTTGGGGGAACGTTGGTCGCGCAGGACGGCATCGCGCACCGGCAGGCGCGCGATGCGATCAAGGCAGCGTTCCTGCCCAAGGGGCTGACCCAGGCCGGCATCGGCGACCTGTTCGCGCCCGTCATCCAGGCGCAGGTGCAGGCTTGGCGCGACCTCGGGGGGGTAACCATCCTGCGCGAAACCGGTGACCTGATGCTCAAGCTCATCTTCAGCCTTATAGGAATCCCCGTGCAGGACCTGCCGGGATGGCATCGCAAGTACCGGCAACTGTTGCAGTTGATCGTCGCGCCTCCGATCGACCTGCCCGGACTGCCCTTGCGGCGCGGCCGCGCCGCCCGCGACTGGATTGACGCGCAGTTGCGCCAGTTCGTCCGCGACGCGCGCGCTTATGCCGCACGCACCGGGTTGATCAGCGACATGGTGAGCGCCTTCGATCGCAGCGACGATGCGCTCTCCGATGACGTCCTGGTCGCCAATATCCGCTTGCTGCTGCTTGGCGGTCATGAGACCACCGCCTCAACGATGGCCTGGATGGTGATCGAGTTGGCGCGGCAGCCTGTGCTGTGGGACGCCCTGGTCGAAGAGGCGCAACGCGTGGGCGCGGTGCCGACCCGGCACGCGGACCTGGCGCAGTGTCCGGTCGCCGAGGCGCTGTTCCGCGAGACGTTGCGCGTGCATCCGGCGGTCACGCTCCTGCCGCGTCGCGCGCTGCAGGACTTGCAACTCGGCCAACGGCGCATTCCCGCGGGTACCGATCTGTGCATCCCGCTGCTGCATTTCTCGACCTCGGCGCTGCTGTACGAGGCGCCTGATCAGTTCCGCCTGGCGCGGTGGCTGCAACGCGCGGAGCCGATCCGGTCGGTGGACATGCTGCAGTTCGGTACCGGCCCACACGTCTGCATCGGCTACCACCTGGTATGGCTGGAACTGGTGCAGTTCTGCATCGCCTTGGCGCTGACCATGCACAAGGCCGGGGTGCGGCCGCGGTTGCTGAACGACGTCGAAAAAGGCCGGCGCTATTACCCGACCGCCCATCCGTCCATGACAATCCGCATCGGATTCTCATGAGCTGGCATCGCATGCCGGTGTGGCGAGGCCGCGACGCCGCCAGCACTGCGGCGGTTTGGCGCTCGCCGTAGCCGTCTTCTGTGAGGTAAAAGGACATGAACAACATGCAGGCCGGTTCCACACTACACGACGACGCAAAGCGGGTCGAACAGGCGCTGGCGCGTCTTCTCCGCGCCGAAGACGACGGTGAGACTGAACTGATGGCGGCAATGCGCTACGCCACCTTACAAGGCGGGAAGCGCACCCGCGCCTTGCTCTGTATGGCTGCCGGCGCACTGGCCGACACGCCAGTACACATGCTCGACGAAGTCGGCGCCGCCATTGAGATGATGCACGCCTGTACCCTGGTCCACGACGACCTGCCCGCGATGGACGACGACGTGCTTCGCCGCGGCCTCCCGACCGTGCACGTCAAGTTCGGCGAAGCCACTGCGATCCTGGTCGGCGATGCGCTGCAGGCGCACGCCTTCCTGACCCTGGCGAGCCTGGATGCGCCGGGCGACAACCGTATCGCGCTCGTGCGCGAACTGGCGCAGGCGGTGTCCGCCGAGGGTGCCGCAGGCGGGCAGGCCATGGATCTGTCGCTGGTCGGAAAGCACGTCGAGCTGGACAGGATCGTGGCGATGCACCGGATGAAGACCGGAGCGCTAGTGCGTGCGTCCGTTCGCATGGGCGCGCTATGCGCCATCGCGGAGGATGCCGCGCACGCCGCGCTGTACTGTGCGCTCGATCGTTACAGCGCCTGTTTAGGTCTGGCGTTGCAGGTGATCGACGACATTCTTGACGCGACAGCGGATACCGCGACGCTGGGCAAGACCCCCGGTAAGGACGCGGCGGCGCAGAAGCCGACCTGCGCGTCGATCATGGGGCTTGAGGCAGCACACCAGTTCGCGCTGGATCTGTTGAGCGACGCCGGGGAGGCCATAGCCCCACTGGGGCCGCGTGGGGAACGGTTGGCACAGATGCTGCAGCGGGCCAAGGCGTATCTGTTCAAGCAGGCGCCATGCGCATGAGCGTGCCCGTCCGTATGGAGTTCCCCTGTGCCGCTGCGATCGGCCGGCGGCGACGGTGTGCCGCACAGTGTCCGAATCCGCGGCGCCGATCGCAGCGGTTGCCCAGCACGGCGGTGGCGCACGCCCCGCGCTACAAGCAAGCCTATGCGGCGGACCGGCGCCAGCATGGGGACGCGTCGCCGCGCGACGGGCCCGCGGTGGCGTCTGCCCGATCCTGGTTCTGGTCAACCGTCTGAAGAAGGAACATTCCGCGTGAACGCGCTGTCCGAAAAGATCCTTTCCGAATTGTGCCACCTGCTGAGCGAGATGAACGACGGCGGCAGGGTAGGTCCGTCCGTCTACGACACGGCGCGCGCTCTGCAGTTCCGCGGCAACGTCACCGGTCGGCAGGACGCATATGCGTGGCTCATCGAGCAGCAACAGGCCGATGGCGGATGGGGAAACGCGGACTTCCCGCTGTTCCGCCATGCGCCCACGTGGGCGGCGTTGCTGGCGTTGCTGGCGTTGCAGCATTCCGATCCTCTCCCCGGCGCTGCCGAAGCAATCCAGACTGCAACAAGGTTCCTCGAGCGCCAGCCCGATCCATACGCGCGTGCGGTGCCGGAAGACGCGCCGATTGGCGCGGAGCTGATCCTGCCGCAGTTGTGCGGCGAGGCCGCATCCTTGCTGGGCGGCGTGGCGTTTCCGCGCCACCAGGCGCTGTTGCCGTTGCGACAAGCGTGCCTGGTCAAGCTGGGGGCGGCGGCGATGTTGCCGAGCGGCCATCCGTTGCTTCACTCTTGGGAAGCCTGGGGATCGTCGCCGACCACCGCATGCCCGGATGAGGGCGATAGCATCGGCATCAGTCCGGCGGCCACCGCCGCGTGGCGTGCGCACGCCTTAACACAGGGGAGCACGCCGAAGGTTGGACGCGCCGACGCCTATCTGCAGGCCGCATCGCGGGCGACGCGCAGCGGCATCGAAGGTGTCGTTCCCAACGTCTGGCCGATCAATGTGTTCGAGCCATGCTGGTCGCTGTACACCCTGCATCTGGCCGGGCTGTTCGCGCATCCCGCGCTCGCCGAGGCGGTGTGCGTGATCGTCGCGCAACTCGACGCCCGCCTGGGCGTGCGCGGTCTGGGCCCGGCCTTGCACTTCGCGGCCGATGCGGACGACACCGCCGTTGCGTTGTGCGTCCTGTGCCTTGCAGGCCGCGACCCGGCGGTCGATGCGTTGCGCCATTTCGAGATCGGCGAGCTGTTCGTCACCTTCCCCGGCGAACGCAATGCCTCGGTGTCGACCAACATCCATGCGCTGCATGCGTTGCGACTGTTGGGGAAGCCCGCCGTCGGCACCAGCGCCTACGTCGAGGCCAATCGCAACCCGCACGGTCTATGGGACAACGACAAATGGCACGTTTCGTGGCTATATCCCACCGCGCATGCAGTCGCGGCGCTGGCGCAAGGCAAGCCTCATTGGCGCGACGAGCGCGCGCTGGCGGCGCTGCTGCAGGCGCAGCGCGACGACGGCGGCTGGGGCGCCGGGCGCGCGTCCACATTCGAGGAAACCGCCTATGCGGTGTTCGCGTTGCACGCGATGGACGGGAGCGAAGAGCCAACAGGGCGCCGGCGCATCGCGCAGGCGGTGGCGCGTGCGCTGAAGTGGATGCTTGCACGCTATGCGGCGCATGCATTGCCGCAGACGCCGCTGTGGATCGGCAAGGAACTGTATTGCCCCACCCGAGTGGTGCGCGTGGCCGAACTCGCCGGTTTGTGGATGGCGCTTCGTTGGGGGCAGCGCGTACTGGCCGGCGGAGAAGGAGTGGAGCCATGATCCAGACCGAACGCGCGCTGCAGCAGGTGCTGGAGTGGGGGCGTTCCCTCACCGGGTTCGCCGACGAGCATGCCGTGGAAGCCGTCAGGGGCGGCGAGTACATTCTGCAGCGCATCCACCCGAGCCTGCGCGATGCCAGTGCCCGCACCGGCCGCGATCCGCAGGACGAAACGCTGATCGTGGCGTTCTATCGCGAACTGGCGCTGCTGTTCTGGCTCGACGATTGCAACGACCTTGGTCTAATCGCGCCGGAGCAGCTCGCCGCGGTGGAGCAGGCGCTGGGGCAGGGCGTGCCCTGCGCGCTCCCCGGATTCGAGGGCTGCGCTGTGCTGCGCGCTTCACTGGCCGCGCTCGCCTACGATCGTCGCGACTATGACCAGCTTCTCGACGATACCCGGTCCTACTGCGCGGCGCTGTGCGCCGGACACGCGCAGGCCGCAGGGGTAGAACGCTGGTCCTACGCCGAGTATCTGCACAACGGCATCGATTCGATCGCCTACGCGAACGTATTCAGTTGCCTGTCGTTGCTGTGGGGGCTGGACATGGCGACCTTGCGCGCGCGTCCGGCGTTTCGCCAGGTCCTGCGGCTCATTTGCGAGATAGGGCGGCTGCAGAACGATCTGCATGGACGCGACAAGGACAGGTCGGCCGGCGAGCCCGACAACGCGGCGATCCTGCTGCTGCAGCGCTATCCGGCTATGCCTGTGGTGGAGTTCCTCAACGACGAACTGGCCGGCCATACGCGCATGCTGTATCGGGTGATGGCGGAAGAACGCTTTCCCGCGCCGTGGGAACGGTTGATCGAGGCTATGGCGGCCATCCGCGCGCAGTACTACCAGACCTCGACAAGCCGCTACCACAGCGACGCTGCAGAAGGGAGGCCAGCGTGCGCCGGCCTGAACGCGCGGGAGGCCGCGTGCACGTGCTGCCCGTCGGTCCCATCCGACGCAACGCCGTCGCCCGATGCGAGGGAAGGGGCGATCATGAGCGACACCGCCCTGAGCCGGCGCAAGGACGACCAGCTGGACATTGTGCTGGCCCAGCGAACGGCGCCGGCCACGGTCGCCGGCGGCTGGGAGTACATCCATTTCGAACACTGCGCATTGCCCGAGTTGGACCTGACGCAGATCGACCTGCGCGCCTCGCTGCTGGGCAAGACCATGCGCGCGCCGCTGCTGATCAGTTCCATGACCGGCGGCATGCCACGCGCCGAGGCCATCAACCGGCATCTGAGCGAGGCAGCGCAAGCCTTGGGGATCGCCATGTGCGTCGGTTCGCAGCGCGTGAGCCTGCAATCATCGCGTAACTCCCAGGGGCTGACGCGCGCGGTGCGCCGCCTGGCCCCAGATATTCCCTTGCTGGCCAATATCGGCGCCGCGCAACTGCGCGAGGCAGACGGTCTGGATCTGGCGCGCCGGGCGGTGGATGCGCTGGAGGCCGATGCACTCATCGTCCATCTCAATCCTCTGCAGGAAATGGTACAGCCGGAGGGCGACCGCGACTGGCGCGGCGTCCTGGCGCAGATCGCTCGCGCTGCACGCTGCGTGGGCGTGCCGATCGTGGCCAAGGAAGTGGGGTCGGGCCTATCCGCCTCGGTGGCCTGTGCGCTCGTCGAGGCGGGCGTGGCGGTGATTGATGTGGCCGGCGCCGGCGGCACCAGTTGGGCCGCGGTGGAGGGCGAGCGCGCCCGCGATACCGCCGACCGTGCAGTTGCGATGGCGTTCTCCGATTGGGGGATCCCGACCCCGGCCAGCGTGCAGGCGGTACGTCGGGCGCTGCCAACGGTGAAGCTGATCGCGTCGGGCGGGATCCGCGATGGCGTGGATGTGGCCAAGGCCATCCGTCTGGGCGCGGACATCGCCGGGCAGGCGGCCGGCGTGCTGGGCGCGGCGACCGTGTCCACCGAGGCGGTTGTCGCACATTTCGAGATCGTCATCCGCCAGTTGGCGGTCGCCTGCTTCTGCACCGGCTCGGCTGATCTGGCGGCGCTGCGTCACGCGCGCTTGTTGACCTCGGCGCATCTGCCCGCCGGTTGATCCCGGCGTCGCCCGCACGGGGTGGCGGGCGCTTAGCGATGCTGAAACTCCTACCCAAAGATAGAACACAGGCTCACCCTGGAGAGGCGGTTCGATGCGCGGGACCGATGTACGCAGGTAGCAGCTGTTCACGGTGAAGCGGTTGGAGGATTTAGTTCCAGCATCCACAGCGCCCGATCCGGCTGATGGTCAATTAAGCGCTGGTGCACCTTGTTGTGGTCGATGACATCAGGAGCGCGGGCCTCTACCGATAGTTGGCAAAACGAGGACAAACATTCATGCGATTAAGAGTGTTCGCCGACGAAATGCGACGCGGCATAGCTTGTCGTTCGAGATTCGCGCCGGATCGTTCGTGAGGCGACAAGCGGTGATTGCTTGTTGTTTCAAGTCGCGCGGCATCGTTACATCCCATTGCCCAATCTTCAGCGTCCGCTTCATCTCGCTTGACGCGACAACTGAGCCCGCTGTGGTGGATACGGATTGAGGGTGGCAGAGATTTGGGCGACTCGCGGCTTTCTTTCTTCCGGTCACGAGATTCGGTGCCGCTAAAACGAAGCTAACCGCCCGACTGGCCGATCGAATAATTGTTCGTCAGCAAAATCGGCCGGCTTGGCACGAATCTTGAGAGCTATTGCGAGGCAGCGGAACGGCCGCCGCATCCGCGGTGCGGGATAACCGCATTGCTTCGAACTCGTGAAGGAACGACCAGAGCGCCGGCCCTTGTCGGCGGCGTCGGCATGGCGCCGAGCGCCAATATCGGCCCGGATGCGGCGATCTGCCCGGGACATTGCCGGAAGAGTGGTGTTGTCACGTTAAGTTTCTCTGGCTGGAAAGGTCAGCGGCTCGTGGATATTCAGGCGACACAGGCCGCAATTTTCCATGCATCGAAAGCTTCGAGCCGATGGCGGCGAATTGTTTGCGCGGCGACGGAACTGAACTGAACTGAAAAGCAATTGCGGGTCGCTGAGTGCATGGAGACGAACCGTTGCAACGTGCCTGGTGATCAGTGGCCTTGCATGGTTCGTTCCCGTTTTCGAAACGGCAGATGGCTGTTCTCGGCCCGATTATCGAGGCCCTTGTGCGACCAATGGTCAAGGCCGGGTGCCACTTCCGCCTTTGCTGCACCGTAGGAGCGGAGCTTATCGGTGATGATCCGTTTGGGAGCAAAGCCATAGCGCTTCATTAACGCCACCAGCACGCGCTTCGCTGCCCTTTTATCACGCCGCTTCTGCAATATCTCTTCGAGAGCGGTGCCATGTTGATCGACCGCACGCCAGAGCCAGAATTTCTCTCCAGCGCATTTCACAACGACTTCGTCCAGATACCAAATATCGCTGGGGCGCGCCTGCCGCCGCCGCAAGTTGCGTGCGATCTGGAGTCCGAACTTGGCGATCCAGCGGCGGACTGTCTCGTATGACACGTCGATTCCACGCTCGAGCAGCATTTCCTCAACGTCACGCAGACTAAGGTTGAACCGCAAATAAAGCCAGACCGCGTGAGAAACGATCCGTGGCGGAAAACGGTGACGCTTGAAGCTGATATCTCGTGTCTGCATCGCCGAAATCTACGCCCAACCCGTCAGGCAGGCAACCGCAGCCCAGTTAACGTGACAATACCGTCGACGGGTGATCCACGCAACAACGCCGGTTACCTTCGCGCGGGAAGATGGTGCCAAAGATTGAAGAAGCTCATAGCCGCTATCTTCAAAAAAACGCGCATCTGAAATTCCGTAAACGGTCCAACCGTGGAAAGCCCTGTGTTCCCGTGGATCGCGGGACCTTTCGAGGCGACGATTTCTACTGCTCAACGGGCCGATAGTGCCGCTGTGACGAGATCTGTCAGCTGCGATTCGCGCGGAGCCCCCCACCAGTCGCATACAGACATGTATGACATGTCGCTGGTGCTGTCGCCGAGGCCGAAGACCGGGCGGTTGGGTTCGTCAGCACGAAGTCTGTCAAGCAGGAAGTTTGTCGCGAGACGCTTTGAGATGACTGGTGGAATGAGCGCCAGGTTGTTGCCGTTGTGGTGGCGGATCCAGCCTTCCCTGTCGACGACAGGCACGATTTCCTGGAGACGCGATCCGTCGCCGCTGTCGTTCTCCTTGAAAACAAGGTAGGTCGCCACGCCATCCTCGAGCACGGGCCAGCAGCGCATGGAAACTCCGAGGTCGGCGCTTTTGGCTCTGGCCGCGTCGAGAAGCTCCGAAAAATAGTCCGCAAAGGGAAGAAGCTGCGCCTCGACCATGTCGCGCCATTCGGCGTCGGGCTTGCCGTCGGGATCGAGGATGACCGCACCGTTAGCGACGATAGCATAGCTGGAGAAGGGTATCTGCACATTGGCGTAGGAGTCCGTCCCGCGTGCAGTCACCGGGATGACTTGTGTCGTGCGTAGCAACCAGTCCACCAGCGCCTTTTGCGTCGGCGTCATATACGAGTACTTGCTAGCAGGAGCGTCGGGGTCGAGGACGCGCGCGCCCAGCGTAAGTTGTCCGTCGGTGAAGCCGGGAAGCTTGCGACGCGAACGGAACAGCGTGTCGTCGAGGTCGACGAGGAAGATCGGGGCCATGCAAACTCCATTGCCTTTTCTTGGCGGGCAAATATCGAATATTAGTCATTGGTCAATGTCTAATTTTTGTTAACAAATTGGAGCACTGTTGCATGGATCAGACTTTGGACGAGGATAACCCTATCCACTGCATTTTTCATGCAATGCGCTCGAACGGTATTGTCACGTTAACTGGGCTGCGGTTGCCTGCCTGACGGGTTGGGCGTAGATTTCGGCGATGCAGACGAGACATCAGCTTCAAGCGTCACCGTTTTCCGCCACGGATCGTTTCTCACGCGGTCTGGCTTTATTTGCGGTTCAACCTTAGTCTGCGTGACGTTGAGGAAATGCTGCTCGAGCGTGGAATCGACGTGTCATACGAGACAGTCCGCCGCTGGATCGCCAAGTTCGGACTCCAGATCGCACGCAACTTGCGGCGGCGGCAGGCGCGCCCCGGCGATATTTGGTATCTGGACGAAGTCGTTGTGAAATGCGCTGGAGAGAAATTCTGGCTCTGGCGTGCGGTCGATCAACATGGCACCGCTCTCGAAGAGATATTGCAGAAGCGGCGTGATAAAAGGGCAGCGAAGCGCGTGCTGGTGGCGTTAATGAAGCGCTATGGCTTTGCTCCCAAACGGATCATCACCGATAAGCTCCGCTCCTACGGTGCAGCAAAGGCGGAAGTGGCACCCGGCCTTGACCATTGGTCGCACAAGGGCCTCAATAATCGGGCCGAGAACAGCCATCTGCCGTTTCGAAAACGGGAACGAACCATGCAAGGCCACCGATCACCAGGCACGTTGCAACGGTTCGTCTCCATGCACTCAGCGACCCGCAATTGCTTTTCAGTCCCGTCCCGTCGCCGCGCCGCGCAAACAATTCGCTACCATCGGCTCGAAGCTTTCGATGCATGGAAAATTGCGGCCTGTGTCGCCTGAATATCCACGAGCCGCTGACCTTTCCAGCCAGAGAAACTTAACGTGACAACACCACTCCAGCTGTATCCGGTTCGCGATCGCCGTGCCGATCAGCAGATGGGTGATTTCATCCACGAACAGATCATTCCGCATCAGGCGGAGAGGATCCTCCTGGTCATCCCCAGACAAGTCGAAAAGCCGCTCGTCGCCGGCGAACACCAAAAACAGCCGGTAGACATCTTTCAGCGCGATCGAAGCGTTCAGTTCAAAATTGTTGCGACCGATCGGAACCATGCCCACTCCATATCTATGATAAAGGACATATCACAGATGATCAGTATGTTGAGTCTTAGGCATTTGCGGGTCGCGGGTTCGAATTCGTTCAAGAGCACCAATTGCGGCGGTTGCCGGAAGCTAGTTGGTTCGATGGAATGACGAGTCTGAGGTTCGTCCTATCGAGGCGGTCAACAACGCGAAGATCTGAATGGCCTGACTTTCAGTGATGAATGCTAGCATTTGCTAATAATGTCAGTGTGGCCTTCTTCAGCATGCGACCCCAAAAAATCAGTCGACCCAGCACCTTGGATACTCACCCTGTTGCCCAACCTCACATATATTGGATGGCGTGCTCACTAGGATGAGCCACGAGCGGGGCCAATCATGAAGAAGATCGAATTCGATGCCAGCTTGCTCATTGGGGCGACCGGAATGTTGACGGCTGCTGCAGAATGGGTGGCGGAGAGATCCGTCAGCGTCATCCTCGTCGCACGTAACGCGTCTTCTTCGCCGCTCTGCAGCCGCAACAATGTTAAATCTCTTGACCTCGACTGGCGTGATCCGTTGCCCTTCGTTAGCGCCATTGTTGAAGCTTCCATGTTTGAAAGTGTGCAGCTTGCAGTCATCTGGATCCACGGCAGTGGCGTGGAAGCCGCCCACGGGCTCCTCCCTGCGCTGTCTCAGCGACCCCGCCTGATCGTCCAGGTGCGCGGCAGCCAAGCCTTGCACGATATTGGTACGAGACAGGACCCACCATTCGAAATGCGAGGGCGGGCGCGTCTGATAACCGTTACCCTCGGCGCGAAATGGGAGGCTGGACGGAAGCGCTGGCTGACCTGGGACGAAATCTCTGCGGGGGTCGTCACGGCGATCAACGCCCGCGAAAGCCAGGTGATAGGGTCGCTGTCTCCCTGATCTCCTCATACGATCAAGGCTGACCGCGCGATCGCAAGCGTCTTGGCCATCACACTCAGTTCGCGGCAGAATTTCTCAGTCCTTGCGGAAATATCCGGATTTGAGGTAAGCGCTCATTTCGCTGCGCGTTGACGCAGTGGATTGTGACGCCCGCAGCGGCTTATGCGGCAGTGGATTTGGCGAAGTTAAATGGGAGCAGATCGTCGATATTGGCGCCGTCCGGACGCTGCGGCGATTCGGTAAAGACGTGTCGCAACCAGGTGAATGGCTCGACGCCACAGGCGCGACAGGTCAGCATAAGGCTGTAGATGACAGCGCTTGCCTTGGCCCCGTCGACAGTGTCGCAAAATAGCCAGCTCTTCCTTCCAGTGGCAAAAACTCTGATATCGCGTTCCAATAAATTGTTGTCGATCGGCATCCTGCCGTCTTCGGTGTAGCGGGTCAGATATTGCCACTGGTTTCGCGTATAGGAGATCGCATCGCCGAGCTTGGTGTCGGGCACGACCTTGGGGGCCATCCTGTCGAGCCACTCCTTCAGGGCATCAAGGACTGGAACGCTATGCTTCTGGCGCAAGCGCCGGATGCAATCGGCCTGCGTTTCGCCGTCATCCGGCTTTTCGTCCCGCACCTGCCTTTCAATCCGATAGAGCTGGTCGAAGAACTTCAATGCCTGCGCGGGCGGCCCGCTTTGTTTCTTCCCGGCCTTGAAGGCGTTGACGAAGCGTCGCCTGGCGTGAGCCATACACCCGACATGCGTTGCGCCCTTCAGGGTGCGCCAGCCCTGATAGCCGTCGCTCATCAGGATGCCGCGATAGTCACCAAGGAAAGTCTGCGGATGCACCTGCCCACGACCGGGCTGATATTCGAGCAGCACAACCGGTTCGACACTATCCTGCCCGCTGCGATAGGCCCAGATGTAGGACTCGTCAGTTGCTTTCCTGTCCTTTTCCTTCAGCACCTGCACCGTGGTCTCGTCACCGTGAATGACGTTCTGCGACAAGAGCCGCTGCTTCAGTGCATCGTAGATGCGAACGAGGTGCTTTTCGCTGGACCCGATCACCCAATGGCCAAGAGCGCCACGGCTGACAGGGACGCCAGCGCGCTCGAAGGCCTGTGCCAGGCGATAGAGCGGTGTGCCGTCGACATATTTATGAACAAGAGCAAAGGCCAGCGTCGAGGCCGTGGCAATGCTCCCCGGCAAGGGCTGTGCGGGCATCGGCGCGATGATAACGGGAGTGCTGATATCGGTGCGCTCGCAGTTGCGGCAAGCATACTTGGCCCGGGCATTCTGCAGCACCGTGGCCTTCACCTCGATATGCAGCTGCTCGGTGACGAGTTCGCCCATGCGATGCAACGGATGGCGGCAGCACGGACAGGTCTTCTGATCGTCGGCAAGGTCATATTCAACGCGTTGGCGGGGCAAATTTGCCGGAAGAGGTTTACGCCCGCGCTTGCGGCCTTCGGGCTTTTCCACCTCTGGCAATCCCGTGTCGGGAAGCTCAGTGGCGTCGGTCTCGTCACAGTCGGCCAAGCCCTCATCAGCATCGGCCTCGAGAGCGGCGTTCTCGGCTTCATTGAAGACGCGATCCATATGCTTTTCGCTGCGCGGCGCAAAACGATGCAGTTGTGCAAGCGCCAGTTCTTCCTCGAGCTTGAAGACACGCTGCTCAAGGGCGTCTCTCTCAGCCCGCAGCGCGACGTTCTCGGCAGCATTCGCCGCCAGAAGCGCCATCAGTTCCGCAACGGTCGGGGTGCCGGCTCGTGTCATCGTAGCTTTGAATCTGAGCCGCCCCGCTCCGTCAACAGCCTTCAGCCGACAAACTCATATTGCCGAACAGGATGGCGCACCATCGCGTCGAGATCGATGCCGTCAAGCAGCCAGCGCAACTGTTCGGTATCGAGCGTCACGACCGGCGCCTCGCGGCGGGGCCAGCGAAACCGGTCTTCGGACAAGGCTTTCAATACAAGCACGAACCCTGACCGCTCGAAGAACAGGAGCTTCATCCGGGTGCGCCGGCGGTTGCAAAAGACAAAGACAGCACGCTCGAACGGGCTCAGGCCCATCGACTGCTCGACCAGGATCGCCAGGCTGTTGATCCCCGCACGAAAGTCGATCGGGTCCCGGTGAAGATAGACGCGAAGATCGTCAGCCAGCCGGAACATTGCACCGCCCCAGAATTTCGATCATCGCCGAAAGAGCCCGCTCATCCACATCCTCAAGCTCAAGCCGCACACCATTTGGCAAAGACGCCATCAGCCGCATTCCTGCCGATGATGGCCGGGCCGGCATGTCGGGCTGCCGCGCAATCGGCGACGCTGCAACCACAGGAACAAAGGCCGACGTTTCCTGCCCTGCAGCAGCCGTCAAACTACCCTGGGCCTGCCGATCTCGGCGAAGCTTCACCCAGTTGCGTAACTGATTGGCGTTGACGCCGTGCGCCAGTGCCAGACGGGCAACCGATACGCCGGGCTTCATTGCGGCGTCGATCAGCCGGTCTTTCTCGACCGGATCGAAACGCCGCTTCCCGTTGGGAAGAACCTTCACTGCCCGAAGACCCCCTGAGCCCTTCAAGTTATCCAATGTCATTGTGTCCACAGTCTCCCTTGTGGACACAGACTCCCTCATTCGCCGTTCAGTGAACAGGTGCGGGGAATTGTGCGCTTACGATTTGAGATACGGGGATCGTCGGTACCACCGGCTTCAAAATCGCCGTTCTGCGTGCAGATCTGCGTCGTAATCGCATGTCCGAGCAAGCCTCGGACCCATATGCGCATCTGATCGACAGCCTGGCTCGTTCTGTTTCCGCCGTGGCTGATTAAGCCAACCGGCTTATAGGCAAAATGCTTGATCGCCAGATGATCGAGCGCGTTCTTTAGAACACCGCTGGGGCCGTTGTGATAGATTGGGCTCGCAAGAACGAAGGCATCTGCCTGCTCTGCCAGTTGCACGAGCTTTCGTACGCCAGTATCGGGATTTTGCTCCGGCGTCTTATGCCAAACAGAATCATGTAATGGCAATGTCACCTCACGCTGGTCGAATATTGTGACGGCCATGCCGAAATTCCCAAGAGCATCGGCCACGGAATGACAAAGTCCGCAGCTGTGGGAGGGCCGTCGCAGGCTGCCCGTCAACAAGAGCACGGTTTGGGAATGTGTCATGGTTCACCCCCTACCAACGATCGGCAAATATGTTCAATTGCTATTCTCGCTCTTCCATCTTGCAAGTGCAGCACCAAGTCGACCAAAGACGGCAGGGATATCGTATCTTGCGATCGCATAGCTGCAGCGAATGGCGGGTGGCCCCTGGCGCCGGAAAGCCTCTCCGGGGCTAGCAATCACGCTTGCATGCTCCATGCAATAGGCGACCAATTGCGCGCCGGTACTTTGGGCGCCCGGAAATTCAATCCAGAGCAGAGGGCCACCATTCGGTCGCAAAGCGGCAATCCCATGGGTGGCAAGGGTTGCCATCGCCAGGTCGGCGGAGGCTTCAAGCTGGCCGGCCGTGTTTTTGATCCGACCCGGATTCTTGACTTCAGCCATGAGCAGGTCGGCCGCCGCCAGCTGCGAGGAAACGCATGGCGACATGGCGAGAACCCAATTGATATCGGCCATCTGACGGCAGGTTTTCGCGCCCGCGATCACATACCCGATGCGCAGACCCGGTTGTGCGAAGCGCTTCGAGAAGCTGCCGATGCGGATGACGCCTGTGGCCTCTCCCAGAAGGGGGCCTGTCGATGCCGACCCAGAAAATTCGAGACCTGCATAGGTTTCGTCCAGGATGAGAGTAACACAGCAAGCTTGCGCCACGTCACACACCGTCTGGCGTTGTTGGTCCGTGATGACGTTCCCTAACGGATTGCCCGGAGAATTCAGGAGGATCGCCGCCGGTATTTCCTGTTCGATCATCCGCAAGACATTCGCGTCCCAGTTGTGGTCGAGTTTATAGGTGATGACGGACCTTCCAAGAAGGCGCAGCGTTGCTTCGTAGGCCGGAAAGCCTGGTGATGGGAGCAGTATCGGCCGTGCGGGAGGGCAGGTTAGGAAAGCACAGGTCAGCCCCATCGATGCTCCGGCCGTGACGAGAACTTCGGAGGCGTCTACTGCGAAACGAGCGCCCAGTAGTTGCACAAGAGCAGGCACGCCTTGACGCGGCGCATAAGCGTTGTTGCTGCCTTCTTCCGCTTGGCAGTAAGACGGATCCAGCGTGCCAAGCGATAGGTCGCGCAGCGCCTTCATCGCACCACCGTCACGCTGATGCCGCAGTCGTCGAGCGGCAGGATGCAGTTGGGGCCAAAGCAATCCTGATTCTCAATGTAGGCGAAGAAGCGTTCAAAATCATTCCTGAACGCCGCTACGAGCGGATCATGAGCCAGGATCAGCGCTCCCGACCTCAGATGAGGCTTCGCGCATTCGAGTATATCCGTATACAGAGATTTGCGCGTGTCTACTGCGTCGACATCGATGAATAGCAAGTCAATCGAATCGCTGCTGCTTTCCAGATCGATCAGTGCATCCGCGACACGAAGATCGAGGGCGCCAATCGTCTCCAGCCAGGTCATATTGCGCCGAGCAATGATGGTTGCCGCACTATCGCAGTCGACACCCCTTGCATTGAAGTCGCCGTCGCCGACCTGCCTACCACTGATGAGCCACGCAAACGCAAAGCCGACGTAGGTGCCGGCGCCATATATGAATTGTGGTTGTGTCGCGCGGGCGAAGTGAAACAGGAACCGCCGCATCAAGGGGCTTATCGTTGTTTGCGGCACTTCGAAATGCGGTTCGATCCGTCCTTGCGCGGCCTCGTACAGGCTGGGTTCAAAAGATGGGACCGGCCTTTTCAAGATACCGCATGATGTGAGGATGGCAAAGGACGCGTCCACGATGGCTCCGACATCCCGTTGCGTTAGAGCGTTCATGCACCCTCTTTCACTTTGATGATGTGCTGCGCGAGCTGGGCGGATGCGCCGATTAGCGCACGAATCGCCGCATCCGACGCACCCGTCGCTGCCGGATTGGGCACAACGACAAGCTCGGAGGTCAGATGCGCGCCGATCGCCTCGAAGATACTATCCAGCTGCGAGATTGCGCTTTGCGTTGAGAAGGCGTCGGACCCGACAAGCAGAGCAACCGCCGGTTTGCCTTGAAAGGGAGAGGATGATGCATTTTCGTAGCTTGGTCCGCAGACGAGCTCGACAAATGTCTTGAAAGCACCGCCGACGCCGCCCCAATAAGCGGGAATGGAGAAGATCAATCCAGACGCCGCGCGGATGCGTTGGTGAACCTGCATGACCGCCGGATCATAGTGATGTGCGGGGGCCAAGCCCTCGAAACGGGGCAATGTCGCATCGCGTAAATCCAAGCTCTCGATATTGGGGACGACACGGGAGAGATAGATGGTCGCGGCTCTCAATATTTCCCGGCAAGCCGATGGTTCCGTTCGGCCCGGCGCCGGTTTCAACGATGCGCAAATCGCCAATAGGTTAGGATTGCTTTGCATATGGTCGCACCTCCTGTGCGGTTAAGAGATCAACCTCACGTGCGAAGTCGCGCAGGGCTTCGTTGAGCGTAAATTTCGGGGGGCCGATGCGCTTGAGCATCCACTCAGTGTCCAAAGGCGGCCGAGCCAAGGGGGCACGTGACGGATCAGGAGCGATAAGATTGACATTGACCCGTCCGATGGACTGCTCAACCGCTTCTATCAGTTCTCTCAAGCAGGTCGTCATGCCGGTCCCGACATTGATGATTTCGCAACCCTCGGGATAACCGGGTCTTGCAAGCTTTTCGAGGGCGTCCCCCAGGTCGCGCGCATAGATGAAATCGTCACGGTCCTGCCAGTGACCCCGAAGGCTTATCGGTTGTTTCAAGGCGGCGCCGTAAAGGAGCCGTTCGACCAACTGAGACGACTGGCTGCCATGTCCATAACGGTTGGGGCCGTAAACTCCGGCTGCCCTCGCGATACCGACCGACAGTCCCTCCAACGCGATCATCGCGGCCTCCATGCGTCGAATGACGGAGCCATAGACGCCGACATGGCCGGTCGGCTTTTCGACTTCGCGCAGCGACTCGAAAGAGGTCTGACCGGCAGCATAAACGGCAAGACTGCTAACGCCGACGAGCCTGGGAATACCCTTTGCGCGCATTGCTGTCGCTATGGATTCGGTTCCTTTCAAGAGGATATCGGTCGCCAGAGAGGGATCTGCCTGGGTTCGCTGTCCCGTCAAGCCGGCGGCGAAGACCACGGTATCACACGCGCCGACATGATCGAAAAGAGCCCGAACCATCGCCGCATCGGTGACGTCCACACTTTGGATGGGGCAATCCGTGCGCCCGAACCTTCGTACATAGCTGGTGTTGGGGGCGAGATCAGCGGCGGTGACGGACCAGCCTGCGTGCGTAAAACTGCGTACCGCGAAGGTGCCGATCTGTCCGGTGCCAATGACAACGCACCGCGATTGTGGCCCTTTGGAGTGATCACTCATTTCTTCAACGCCCTGACTGCTTCCACTTCCGATTGCCGTCCGCGCAACGCTCCGGCGATACTGGCCGGTGCCATGTCTTCGAGGTCGACTTCGGGTATATTCAACGAAAGCCCGTAATATGCATCCTGGATCCGTAGGCCACTCAGATCTCCGGATTCAAGGGTGGTGGGGGGCAAGACCCAGACATCTTCCATTTCTCCGATCGTATGGAGCAGCGACAGAGCTGCTTTCTCCCGGCCGAGCGAAATCTCGCAAGCCGCAAGTCCAACGGCATGTGTCTGCACTCCAAGCCGGCTGCGCAGTGCGCGCGCTTCGCCCAGGCAGACCGAAAACAGCTCTCGCGCTTCGCCGCAGGCGCCGCTCTGATAGAGCGCTTTTGCCTGCGACCGGCCGAGCGCTTCGGCGCTGATCGGCCGGTCGAGCTGCTGCATCAGTTCCCGCGCCTCTGCGAAGATTGGAATGGCCGCAGCGCCGTCGCCTGCTCGCGCCATCAGCGCTGCACGCATGCATCTCTGCTGTGCGATCCACTCCCGTTCGTTCTCGGCTCCACGCGCTAAAGATTCGTCAAAGGTTCTGTTCAGCAGGTCCAGTGCGACTGCGTAGTTTCCACCGATCTCCATCAGGTTGCTCATGTTGCCAAGTAGATTGAAGCGCAAATAGACTCGGTCCCGAGTGCCTCCTTCACGGACAAGATCAAACGCCCGCGTCAGATGGCTGAAGGCAATCGGGAAGGCAGTCGAAATGGGCTTGTGCGCCAGTCGCGCGGCCAGGATTGCGTTCATCGCACGGCCGTTCTGAACCCATGCACGTTCCATATGAGGGTCGCCACCATCTTCCGCAGCAACGCTCTCTAACGCCGCATCGGCCATGTCAAAACAAGCATTCGAGCGCGCCACATTATATAGGCGCTTTGACCAGATGAGTCCGCTCACATACCAGAGATGGCAACGAAGCGTCGCTTGATCGCAGATGGCAATAGCGCGCTGTAGGATATCGACGGCATCGTCGTAGAGACCAAGATTGACCATAAGCAGAGCAATGAGGCGGCAGTCGTCAACGCCGGGATCAGCCCGGGCAGCAGCCCAATGTGCACAGGCATCGTAGTTGAGATTAGCAAGCCAGCCCGTCGCCCCGCCAACCCCGCGTCGGGCAATGTGGATTTTGGGAGTAATGTTAGCCTCGTGGGGACCTTGCGGAGCATCCAGTTCCAAAGGCTGCAGGACGGATTTTATGGCCTCCATGAAGGTCTCACGGGCGCAGACGGGCAGCATCCCGAATTCCGAACCAGCGTGAATTTTCCGGCAATCTGATGGGGATACCAACCAGACCCAGGCCAGTTCGCTATCTTCGGGGGTGAGCAGGCAGGCTCTTGCAAGCAGCTTCAAGCTTGGTCGATCAATGGTTTCAGCGCTCGATATCACCACATGTGTGTAACGTGCCGTGCGAAGTGCTGCGAGAAAGCAGCGCGCAGCCTGATCGATGAGATTGCTGCTGACCATGCTTTCGCGGCTGATGCGCCGCAATGCCGCAAGCGCATCACCATTGTTTTCTATTGCACCTTCCAAACCTGAAGCAGAATCGAGACGTGCTTCTTCAACGCGCGCCTTGCGCATCGCATCGATCAGGTGACCCAACTGGCCGGAAAACACACCGATGGCTGGGTCCTTGGAGAGACCCTCCAGAAAAGGAATGGCTTCGGCATAAGTGGAAAGATCCCCATCGGGGCTACGACAAACAAGCACTTTCGGTGACAAATTTTGATGTAGTCCCAATTGGCTGACTAAAGCATGCAACGCGGCATCGTCGTTCGTACCCTGAGGCTGGTTCAGCCAAATACGGGAATCCTGCTTCGTCGTAGGTGGCAAAAGAAGTTCGGAACGTTTCATCGCACACTCGTAGAGTAAAATCAGACACATTTTCCTGCCTGACGCCGAACCTGCCCACTCTTTCACAGTGCTTCAGATCGTTTGTGGGATAGACGGCGCTGCCGATGCAATGTGCCTGATGGATTTCTTTCCCGATTCCAGTCGCTAGACCGAGGCGCCTGCCCAAGCGACGGCGCCCAGGGCCAATACTTCGTCGCCCTTGATTCGGCCCGCCTTTGCGGCGTTCACCATTTCTTCGAGCGCTGCGATCATCTCCTTCGAGACATGGCTCTGTGCGCTGACAACATCCTCATCGGAAAGAGGGCTGATCGCGCGCAGCTGAGCTGTTGAAATCACTGCGAATTTTGCCTTGCGTTGGATTTTGACTGTCATGACTTACTCCCAGGTTGGTGGTTCACTGCACTGCGAAAGCCAATTGAATGGGCCGTTTGCATGACCGACAGAGCTAGCCGCAAAACAATGCTTTGCAGCAAATGCTCAGGCGTCTGGCGCGCACCCCAGCGACGTAATCCTTATTCCGCCAGGAATGACCTCTCCTGGTGGCAGATAAACCGCCGGTGAGCGAGCCAACGGAACAAGTCCAAGCGCCGTCTCCCATTTCGGCCTATCTGCCTTGGCAAGACGCGCCGCTGACCATCCAGGGGGGACTGTTCGCTGCGCCAACGTCAGGTACGGGCCACAGGCGATCGCGCAGCCATAGTAGCCCTCGGGGACATAGAGTGCCTTTGCCCCGGCGAAGATCAGGCCATAGCGCACGTTGTGGTTCTGGCCGCACGCAACGATGCTGTTGCCGACGCAATGCAAGGTTTGCTGCAGGAAAGACCGCACGTCGGTTTCCTTGGTTTGTGCATCTCCAAACATGCCCCCATCTTCGTTGAAGAGACTCGAGCCAGTGCTCCGGTCGACCAGGACCGCCAATGCTAATGCCGACCAGATCCAACCCGGCCCATAACCCGCCCCGGATTTGTAGGCTGCGACCAGCTGCAATCCTGGACGTGGTGGAAAGCGCTGTTCCTGCACATGGCCATCTCGGGATTCACGCGTACCGAGGAGTTGACGGCTGGCTTGCAGCAACGGTTCAATCGGTAGGACTGGAATTGGCGGGCCGTCCGGCTGATTTTGCAAAAATAATGGCTGTGGAACAGTATTGTTTATGGCGGGTTCGGCGACGACATCGAGGCCCCAGATAACGCCATCGAGTCCAGTGTAGGAGGTCGCGATCAAAAAATTTGTTTGACCGATATAGGTGCCGGCAACGCGGCATCTGTCCCCCGACACGATCCTACATGTGCCCTCATCCAGCCCAGCCGCAGACGTAATTCCCACAGCGAGTTTCAACCCCGTCACGTAGCCGTTTCCGGACGCGCCGTTTCCGACTGTCCCTCCACAAACGGCAGCATAGGGACCGATCGCACCGCTGACGACCACGGCGGGATCATATTCACCGTCATATCTTGCGATGGACGACATGTCCCAAATCCTCCCTGGGACACCAGGACGCTGCTTCGTGCCGGTTGAGATTCAAATGTGGCTATCAACGCGCGGCAAATTGCATTCTCTACCGGCTTTGGGCTCAGGTTGGTCTCGCCGGGGAACGAAGTATTCAGAGGGAAATTCCGCAACACTCAAGACATATGTCTGCCCTAAGGATTGTATGCGTTGAGTGCTTTGGATGTATTTGAATCATCTTCTTGTATTACTCATTTATAGCGCTGGCTCATCGCAGTAAATGAGCAAATTTACTCACCTTTGCAGGAAACATTCGCCGTCCTATCTATGCCATCGTCGCAACGATATTTTGTCTTGCGAGATTAAAGTTGAAGCTGTCCCATGTTGGCGTGGCTGGAGATGCTGTTGGCTTTTTGCTGACCTAACCGGAAGCTTTCTTCCATCGGAGCAATTATGAGCTGCATGCCCGATATGATTTAGGATCCTCGTGATTGAAGATCAAAACGATGGGATAGGACCCTGCGTTGAGAGCAGACTTCGACGCAATTCAATGCGGTGGAAACCCATCATTCTTGATACGCTTTTCCGCCTGCCGGTGAACAATGTATCCAGGAGGCGCTGTCACATTGTTTTTGGCTTAAGAGATTGTCGATAGACGGTTCGGCATGGAACAGCCCATCGCCAATTACAAGAACCATCGTTTCCCGCCAGAGATTATAGCCCGCGCTGTCTGGCTCTATTATCGCTTTCCGCTCAGTCTGCGCCACGTTGAGGAAATGCTGCTTGAGCGCGGGATCGCTGTCTCCTATGAGACCATTCGCCGATGGGGCAGAATACATGGCCCCGCTATGCCCGATGCATTCGCAGAAAGCCACCTTCCGGCAGTGATGTCTGGTATCTCGACGAGGTTGCGGTTCGGATCAATGGCAGGCGATGCTGGTTGTGGCGGGCTGTTGACCAAGACGGATATGTGCTCGACGAAATCGTGCAGGTTCGCCGCAATACCAAGGCTGCCAGACGTTTGTTGATGCGTCTGCTAAAAAAGCAGGGCATGGTGCCGAGGCGCATGATCACTGACAAGCTCCGCTCCTATGGAGCGGCAAAGCGTCAGGTCATGCCGGGTGTTGAGCATCGCTCACACAAGAGCTTGAACAACCGGGCGGAGAACTCGCATCTGCCGTTTCGAAAACGGGAGCGAATGCGCCAGGGATTCCGATCAATCGGGAGCCTGCAACATTTTGTTTCGCTGTTCTCCGCCGTTCGCAATCTCTTCGTTCCAGATCACACAAAACCTTCTGCCAACCAAATTCGCAATCACCGACTGCAAGCCATGGCCCAGTGGAAAGCCGCCAGCGGCCAGCTCGTCTGAAACTGTCTGCGCGGGCCTTGACTCGCCTGCCATTCAAACAACGTGACAGCGCCACCGCCTGAGCTTCGAGCGGGCCTTAAAGCGGCGCAGAATATACAATCAGAGATATTTTCCTTTACATTCCACAATCTATAAGATAGATGTAATGTGCGCTCGCACTCGCCTTTAGGCTGTGCTGACGTCGCAATAACGATACGGAGGAAACATCATGGCAACTGTCCCAGGAAATTCCGCAGCAGACGACGCACTGGCCGCCAGCCCTCAGCAGGTCAATATATTGGTGGTTATCGACACTGAATACGTGAAGGCCCACTATCCGCCCAACAGTAGCTCGGACAGCCCACCAGGAATCGATCACAACAGCCAATTTATGATCTGCACCGGCTCGCGCGGCGACGTTACCGGCCAAGGCAGCGCGGATCTTTCGTTCAAAGCGAATGTCGGCGATAACGTGTCGTTCACCGGGGTTTCGATCTACGACAATTCAGATGACGCCGTGATTGTCTACGGTATCAAGTACTGGAACGGTGACAAGGTCTTCAATCAGTTCGTACCCAACGTCGTAACGCGTAAGAAGGCGGTCTTTCCCAATCCAGAGACGTCAAATGGGATTCCTCCGCTGCAAGAACAATTAACTTTCGCAACCTACGACGCGAAGATTGCACGTTCTGGTAAGGAAAATTTCTACGTCTATTTTGCCCTCTACAAGCTCTCTGACGACGGTCAGTCTCAGAATTTGTATGGCTATTACTACTGGGATCCACAGATCATAGTCCCCTGAGGCCTAATGGTTACAGGCGGCGGCGGGGAAAAGCCGCCGCCTCGATCTATGAAGCTCAAACCATTCGGTGATGCCGCATCGCGGTTTTGCCGGGCGGAGGAACCCATGGCAATCGACGCTCTCCCGGCCAGCGCGCAGCAGATCGGCTTACTTGTCGTGATCGATACCGCAAGCGTCAAGGCACACTACAAGCCCAACAGTCATTTTGAACACCCACAACCGATCAATCACGAAAGCCAATTTATGATCTGCACGGGATCGCGCGGTCAAGTCACCGGTCAGTGCAGCTCGGATCTCTCTTTTCACGCGAATGTTGGTGACAGCGTATCCTTCGCTGGCACGTCCGTTTATAGCAATTCGGAGGACGCTGTTATTCTCTGCGGCATTACGCATGCAAGTGGTGACCAGGTATTTAACCGGTTCCACGCGAATTACGCCGCCCGAGACAGGGCGGCGTTCCCTGACCCCAATTCCGGAAACGGCCTTCCGGCACTTCACAAGCGTCTGACTTTTTCGACCTATGACGCTGGGGTGAGATGCTCCGGGACGGCGAAACTCTACGTCAGGTTCGCCCTTTATAAGTTGGCCGAGGATGGCCAAACGCAAAAGCTTTATGGCTATTTCCAATGGGATCCGCAGATTACAGTGAGCTGACGGCACGCCCATCGCCTGCATTTGAGACGGTCGGCGAGGCCAAATGTCGATCGCGTCTCGTCAGCTCTTGACGGCTTCGTACGTCAAGGACCACCGTTAGGCTGTGGGCACGTTCTGGGATTGAATTCCTCGAATGCATATTCAGCTATCTTCGAACCGGTGCGCCGCGGCGTTGGTGCACGGATGTGGAACTGAACGGATGGGGATCTTTGAAACGGCTGACTATGGCGTGGCTGCCTTGCGGCGGACGGCTTTCGGGCGTGCGCAAGCAAGCATGCGGTTGAGGACGGCGCAGCCGATGGCGGACTCGGTCTGCTGACCAGGCAGCGACCTGGCCCGCAGACGCCGCCCGATGATGGACTTGTATCGCCCGATTGCCGTCTCAACCAGTGAGCGTTTGCCGTAGCCGTTAGAGACCTGCCATTTCATCGGGCCGTCACTGTTGATTGCGGCGATATGCCGGTTCCGTTGGCCGGGAGGTCTATCGTCGCTTGGCTCGACCGCGTTGGCGCGAGGCGGAATGACGATAGCCGCCGCCGCGCTATGATCGATGACTGCGTCGTATGTAGGTTTTCCATCATAGGCAACCTCGGCTGTGAACTGTCCGATCAGACCGCCAATCTGGTCGAGGAGTGGCGCAACTTGAGAGACATCGCCGGCGATGTCACGTTGTTTGATCAACGGCCGAAAAGTCGCTTGTCGGTAAACTCAGGCAATTGCAGCGGTCACGGCTTTCCACTGCGCCATGGCGCGGATCCGATGAATATGGGTGGCTAGGGCTGAGTGTCTCTGGTGCGGCGCGACGAAAAGATTTCGGACTGCTGAAAAGAGCGAGATGAAACGTTGCAAACCTCCGACGGATCGAAAGCCCTGCATCATCCGCTCTCGTTTTCGAAGCGGCACGTGAGAATTCTCTGCGCGATTGTTAAGGCCCTTGTGCGATCGATGTTCGACGCCGGGCATTACATCCCGTTTTGCCGCGCCGTATGAGCGCAGTTTGTCGGTGACGATGCGCTTCGGCGACAGACCTTGCTTCTTCAGCAGCCTGACCAGCAATCGCTTGGCAGCCTTGGTATCGCGGCGGGTCTGGACGATCTCGTCGAGAACGTAGCCGTCTTGGTCGACAGCACGCCACAGCCAATGTTTTCGGCCGCCTATGGAAATCACGACCTCGTCCAGATGCCAGATATCTTTCCGCGACGGCTTCTTTCTAGGCAGCTGCTTGACGTAGGCTGCCCCGAATTTGCGGCCCCATCGCCGTATCGTTTCGTAAGAGACGACGATACCGCGCTCCAGCAACATTTCCTCGACCAGCCGCAGGCTCAACGGGAACCGGAAATACAGCCAGACCGCACGGGCGATAATCTGCGGTGGAAATCGGTGGTTCTTGTAGCTGATGGTCGATGAGGTCATCTCAACCGTATTATCCGCCACCCGTTAAGTTGCCGACAACGTGACATCGCCCATCGCCAGCATCCTGATCCGTCAGGGTATGGGCAACGATCTCGCCGCTATCGGCATCCAGTGCCAGATGCAGCTTTCGCCAACCTCGGCGGGATCTGGCGCCATGCTTCTCCTCCAGCCACTGGCCCGCGCCGTAAACCTGCAGGCCGGTGCTGACCGCCGCGGGTCTTGCGTCTTAGAGCATACCATTTGGACAGGCTTCCGGTGTCAGCCACAAGGTCAGGCGGCCACGCCGACGAAGTCCTGCTTCATACTCCGGCCAGTTCGTCACCCTGAACTTCGTCTTCTCAATGTGATGACGACGGCTGGCATTGTGTTTGAAAGGCATGACTAAACGACAAGAGCTGTTGCGGTTCCCTCCTGCCTAACTCAGAACGCTAAACGGTCCATGACCAATGCCGCTCCGCAGCACAAATTCGAACCCATCGACGCCAGGCAATGGCCGCGTGGGAAGCCGTGAGTGCACGGCCTGCCTGAGGAGCGCAGGCTCGGCCTCACCTGGCCACATTCAAACAACGTGACAACGCCTTCAGAATCATAGGCTCGCTCCACAACTTTCGGAGCGGCATCTCTCTTCCCATGGTCAACATACCGTTAAGCGCCAAAATTTGCGACAGGCCCATGCGCAGCCTTCCTTCGAACGATCGGCTGGGCTTCCGGCCATGTAATATGCCGTCGAAATGTCGCTGAGTACTCTGCGCACGCCGCGCACGCTCTCCGCAGTGACCTTCGCTGCTTCCCTTTTCGACGGACACGCCATCCTTCCGCGCAAGGTCACCTCGCCATTGAGAACCGTCACCTTCACGACATCGTACGTCAGTCCGAGTTCCAGTTCCAAGCGCATTCTAACTGCTGTGGAAAGGGCGTCGTCGCTGATAGGAATGACGGTGTTTGCGGGCATAGACTCTTCCTCCGTTGCGACGGCGAGATCTTATGTCTGATTTGCCGTTGCGGCGTTGATGCAGATCAACTGGCGGCCACGCCGCAAGCCAATCTCCGCGGCGCCTCGGATACAAGACGCCGACCGAGGTGTTTATGGCGCATTTGCACGAAGATAGGTGATCGGCGATGTCACGTTGTCGGCAACTTAACGGGTGGCGGATAATACGGTTGAGATGACCTCATCGACCATCAGCTACAAGAACCACCGATTTCCACCGCAGATTATCGCCCGTGCGGTCTGGCTGTATTTCCGGTTCCCGTTGAGCCTGCGGCTGGTCGAGGTTGCTGGAGCGCGGTATCGTCGTCTCTTACGAAACGATACGGCGATGGGGCCGCAAATTCGGGGCAGCCTACGTCAAGCAGCTGCCTAGAAAGAAGCCGTCGCGGAAAGATATCTGGCATCTGGACGAGGTCGTGATTTCCATAGGCGGCCGAAAACATTGGCTGTGGCGTGCTGTCGACCAAGACGGCTACGTTCTCGACGAGATCGTCCAGACCCGCCGCGATACCAAGGCTGCCAAGCGATTGCTGGTCAGGCTGCTGAAGAAGCAAGGTCTGTCGCCGAAGCGCATCGTCACCGACAAACTGCGCTCATACGGCGCGGCAAAACGGGATGTAATGCCCGGCGTCGAACATCGATCGCACAAGGGCCTTAACAATCGCGCAGAGAATTCTCACGTGCCGCTTCGAAAACGAGAGCGGATGATGCAGGGCTTTCGATCCGTCGGAGGTTTGCAACGTTTCATCTCGCTCTTTTCAGCAGTCCGAAATCTTTTCGTCGCGCCGCACCAGAGACACTCAGCCCTAGCCACCCATATTCATCGGATCCGCGCCATGGCGCAGTGGAAAGCCGTGACCGCTGCAATTGCCTGAGTTTACCGACAAGCGACTTTTCGGCCGTTGATCAAACAACGTGACATCGCCCGTTCCGGTATCTCGGCATGACCGAGCGTGACGCCAAAGAAGAACCGCAGGGCACAAACTGTCTGGTTCAAGGCCGGCCACGATAGGCCCGAGGAGACCAGATGCACCTGAAACGCGCGCACGTCTTCCAGTCCAAGACGGTCTGGCGAACACCCGAAATAGCGCGAGAACTTCGTCACCGCATGCAAATACGATCGTTGCGTCGCTGGCGAAAGATTGCGGATCGTCATGTCATCGATCATGCCCCGGCGTAGCGGGCTTATCTCTGTCATCGTCATCTCCTGTTCAAAGGTTGGGCTAAGCCAGCCAAATCCTTCAAATCAGAAGCGCATCATACAATCCCGCACTCCAAATGCCGCGATAGCGGCTTCGTTCAATCACGCCAGTCAGGTATTGCCAAGCGGAATCCTTTTGCCGGCCGCCATAAGGTCGTGATAGGTTCATGATTCATGAGCACGAGCAAAACACCCCAGCTGACCCGCGACGCAAAGACCGGCCGCCTTACCCAGGTGCGTGCCGAAAAGATCAGTGCTGTCGAAGGTATGGTGCTCAGCCCGCGCATGCGCAAAATCCTCGCCCAGACCAAGGACCAGCCAGCCGAGGAGCGCCGCCAGGCGATCCGCGCGCAGTTCGCTCGCAAGTCCGCCTAAAGATTGGTCTATACTGCCGAATCCGATCCCCTCTGTTATCCGGGCACAACCGTGCTCCGCAACAAGCTGGACCTGACTGACCAGGATGAACTGGACGAATTCGAGACCGCCATGTTTGTCGTACGCTCTGACGAACCCTGGCCGGCCGGCAGCCTCGACGTGACCCACTACCTGGCCCTGCATCACCATCTGTTCCAAGACGTGTATGAATGGGCTGGCGAGATCCGGAGCATCCGGATCGGGAAAGGGGGTAACTGGTTTTGCTATCCCGAGCACATCCCCGCCCAGCTCCACCAGGCGTTCCAGTTCCTTGCGAACGCCAACTATTTCGAGGGCTTGGCGCCGGCGGAGTTTGCAACGCAGGCCGCCCATCTCCTCGCCGAAATAAACGCCGTTCATCCGTTCCGCGAAGGCAACGGCCGCACGCAGCTGACGTTTCTCGCGGTCCTGGCAGACCACGTCGGCCTGCCGTTCGACGAGGATGTCCTTGACCGCGAGCGCGTTCTCGATGCCATGATCGAAAGCTTTGCAGGCTCCGAGGCGCCGCTCGCGGCCCTGATCCTCGACATCGTCTCTGGACCTTCATCCTAACCCTTTTTCAAATATCCTCGGGGGTCCAGGGGGGCAGACAGCCCCCTGGTTAACCCGCGTAAATTAGGGTTGGGGCACGGGGGGTCTGGGGGACTCCCCCAGGGGTAAGCGCGTAGCGCTCCGCAGTTTTTCTGGGTATACAGTTTGCAAGTAGAGGGCAGGGGATGGACGACCAGGAAACGAAACGCATTGGCATATTGGTCAAGCCAAGTTTCAGAAAATCTCTGACGCGATGCTTTGTGAGGCTGTTGCGCGCGCCGAACGCGGCCAGATTGATGCCGATCTAGGAGCTGGCCTTATCAAGCAGCGCGTTGCTCGGCCCGGCGCTGGGAAGTCTGGCGGATTCCGGACACTGGTTTTCTTTCGAGCGCAAACGAGAGCGGTCTTTGCATTCGGGTTTGCGAAGAGTGATATGGCCAATCTCGATGCTGGGGATGAAGCTTACATGAAAAAGGCCGCGAAACTCGTCGTGGGATTTACTGACGCGCAAATGAAAGCGGAAGTCGATGCGGGTCGAATGCTAGAGGTGAAATGCGATGACAAAGACTTACAAGAGTGAGGCACTGGCAGCCGTCCATGAAATGATGGAGGGATTCTACGAGTCCGGCGCAATCGAAAAACAGACGATGCGTGAATTTGATGAAGGTTGCCTGACAACCGTGGAGCCGCTGACACCGGAGGAAATTCGCACGATCCGTGAGCGCGAGAGCATCTCTCAGCCGGTGTTTGCCCGATATCTCAATGTTAGCAAGGGGCTGGTGTCAGATTGGGAACGCGGCGTTAAAAGGCCAAGCGGTCCTGCTCTGCGTTTGCTGACTGTTATACGGAACAAGGGATTACAGGCGATCGCCTGATTGCGCGACGATAGTCGCGTCCGGCCCGGAGGTGAACGCTCTTTCAGTTGGGCGGTAGAGAGCCGGAGGGCCGTCAGTGACAATGCCCCGGTGCGTCAGCGCCGGGACGTTTCTCATTCTTCGGGCGTTAATCTCCCCAATGCGATTTCCAGGGGTGTTCAAGGTCTGAATGGCATCGTCGGGGATCGACATCGCTCTTTTGATGTTTTGCAGCTTGTAGGCAATCTCAGCATCAGTGAGTTCGAACAGGGCAGGGGATGCGATCACTTGTTGAAGTGCGGCGATGATTCCAGCGTCTGCGATGCAGGTGCTCAGCCGCGCGAGGCCGGTTACGCGCTCACTGTCTGGAACCGAGCTATGGGCAATCCGGCCAAGCTTTTCATGTGGCGAGATGGACACTGCCACCTAGGGGTCGGAACAAGATCTGTTCAAAATCATGCGCTAAGGTCGAACGAACGGTGAACGTCGGGCTGCTCGGAGGATTCGGCCCCCGGCTCGGCAAGCAGGCTAGATCCTAATTGCCGGCGGCTGAACTGGTGATGCAGATGATCGGACATCAGGGGCTGCCAATCTCCTTTGGCCTGCTCAGTTGCGTGCTGGAGACGGCGAGGCTGTTCGCTCGGAAATGAACATGCGCGCAGTTAAACGCCGCTCCTGATCGCAACCGCCTCGCCCGCTATCTTACCGTCGCCGGCAGCACTTCGAATTTCCAGAATTTTTCCGGACTGAAATAGGTCGCGGCAAACACGCGGATATCTCCGGCGGTGACCTTGCCGTAACCGCTGAGATTGTCGCGTATGCGGTCTAGACGGCGCGAATCTGTCTGAACGCCGCGCAGATATTCAATCCAATATTCGTTACCCTGCTGCTGATGCTTCAGTGTCTCGATGATGGGTTCCCTGGCGCGGGCGAGCTCATCCGGGGAAACATCACGTGACCGCAGGTCGTTGGCGATCTCGTCGACAAGTGCGTAGAAGCGCGCGATCTTTGCCGGGTCTGTCTCGACGGAGAAATAGACGTAGCCGTAGCCGGGAACTTCGTCTGACAGGTCGAGGTGGCCCCGCGGGTCATAACTTGCGCCTTCGGCAATACGAAACTGGTCAATCAGCCTGTTCTGGAAAATCTGGGTGGCGATTTTGGCAGTGAACGACCGCGGCAGATCGGAGAGCAAATCGCCGATCGGAACTGCGAAGGCCGCGGCTGCAATATCCGCCCTGCCGCTATGGGTCAGCAAAACGGGCGCCTTGTTCGCCGCCGGAAAACGCACGTCACCCCAATCATTGCTCGGCGCTGCCTCCGGCCGCGGCGGTAAAGCGCCGAAGGTTTCAGCTGTCATCCGGATTGCGTCATCCACCGTGACGTCGCCGACGATGGTGATATCGATCGGGCCGTTGGAAACCATAGGCCGGAACAGCATCTCGAAATCTTCCGGCTTGGCGGCGGACAACTCAGCGCGATCAGGGATGGTCCAGCGCGGATCGCCGGAATGCACGAGACCTTCGACATCACGACTGACAACGCCGCCGGGGGTCGCCTGATACTGATCGAGGCGGCTCAAATTGGCCTGCTGCTCCCGCTTGAATGCTTCTGGGCGGTATGCGGGATCGGAAGTGTATGCCGGGCGATGTCACGTTGTCTGCGGCTTAACGATTGTGGGATAACGGGTTGGGATGAACAGTCCGACCGTAAGCTACAAGAACCACCGCTTTCCACCGCAGATCATCGCCCGTGCGGTCTGGCTGTATTTTCGGTT
This sequence comes from Rhizobium leguminosarum, assembly GCF_001679785.1. Classification (NCBI taxonomy): domain Bacteria; kingdom Pseudomonadati; phylum Pseudomonadota; class Alphaproteobacteria; order Hyphomicrobiales; family Rhizobiaceae; genus Rhizobium; species Rhizobium leguminosarum. Next base: position 88,823 of record NZ_CP016290.1, on the reverse strand, counting down.
CCCTTTGAGCCTAAGGATGGTCGAGGAGATGCTGCTGGAGCGCGGTATCGTCGTCTCCCATGAGACGATCCGGAGATGGGGTCGCAAATTCGGAACGGCTTATGCCAGGCAGTTGTGCAGAAAGAGGCCTTCGCGAAAGGATATCTGGCATCTGGACGAGGTGGTGATTTCCATCGGCGGCCGCAAACATTGGCTCTGGCGTGCCGTTGACCAGGACGGTTACGTTCTCGACGAGATCGTTCAAGCCCGCCGCGATACCCAAGCCGCCAGGCGATTGCTGGTCAGGCTGCTGAAGAAGCAAAGCCTGACGCCGAAGCGGATCGTCACCGACAAATTGCGCTCATATGGTGCTGCAAGACGGGAGGTGATGCCCGCCGTCGAACATCGATCGCACAAGGGCCTGAACAATCGGGCCGAGAATTCTCACGTGCCGCTTCGAAAACGGGAGCGGATGATGCAGGGATTTCGATCGGTCGGCGGCTTGCAACGGTTCATATCGATCTTTTCGGCACTCCGAAATCTCTTCGTCCCCCCGCACCCGAAAAACTCAGCCCTCGCCATCCACATCCATCGGATCCGCGCAATGGCGCAGTGGAAAGCCGTGACCGGCGCAACCGCCTGACGTCTCAGACAAGCGCCCTGTTCCGACCTTGATCAAACAACGTGACATCGCCGTCCAACAGGAATGGCGAGGATCGCGCCCCGCAAAACCTCGGTCATGTAGGCCCCCTGAACAAAGCCCAGCACCGCGATTGCCGCGACCAGGCCATTGACCTCGACTGGGCCAAGGTCCGCCATCGCAAGAATCCGGTTCAGCCCATCCGTTCCCACATAGTAGAGCGAGACGATCAGGATGAGCTCCGGCACGGCACGGACGATCGTCGTATAGACATTGAGAGCATATTGCAGTGGGGCAAACCCACTCAACTTGCCGAGTGCGCCGAACAAGCCCAGCACCATTCCAAACAGATAGGCACCAAACGAGATAAACAGGGTCGCGAACGCGCCGGTGATCAATACGCCGCCCCAGCCGGGAGGGGAAATCGACAGCATGTCCAGAATGGAACTTGAGGAACTCATGGGAAGCCTTCCAGAACAGGACCGGCAGATTTGCCACCAACGGCTGGTGACAAATCCGCCTCGCCCGTGGACTCAATAGGGGTCGTAGTCGAAGTACTTCTTGCTGAACTCGGCATAGGTGCCGTTCGCCCTGACAGCTTTGATCGCGCCATTCAGCTTTTCGCGCAGCTCGTCGTCGCCCTTGCGGATACCGCCGCCGACGCCAGCCCCAAGAACCGAGTCGTCTGCCTCGACACTGCCCTTGTATTCGCAGCATTCCTTGCCGAGGTCGGCTTTCAGGAGTTCCTTCAGCGGTCCCGTGTCGGCAAAGATGTAGTCGACGCGGCCCGACGCGAGGTCCTGGAATGATTCATCGACGGTCGCATAACTTTTCTCGGTCGCAATTTCGGCGAAATGCTTCTTGAAGTAAGCCGACTGGGTCGTCGACACGGCGATGCCGACGGTCTTTCCTTTCAGCTGCTCGGTGGTCGCGCCCATGACGCCATCCTTGGCGCCAATCATGCCAGCGAGAGCCGAGTAATATTTGTCCGTGAAATCGATGCGCTTCTTGCGCTCGTCGGTGATCGACATCGAAGACCAGATTACGTCGATCTTCTTGCTCTCCAGAGCCGGAATGAGGCCGTCCCAGGCAACGTCGACGATCGTGCACTTCTCCTTAAGCTCTTTGCAGATCGCATCCATCAGATCGATCTCCCAGCCAATCGCTTTTCCCGAAGCGTCCTTTGTCGTGTAGGGCGCATAGGCCTCATTGACGACGCCGAAGCGGATTTCCGCTTGGGCGCTCGTCGCCAGCATGAATGCTGCGACAGCTAGAGCTTTTCCCAAATGCTTCATCTTAGGGTTCCCCTTTTTCTGTTGGGATGGTGGTGGTTAGTGCGAACCGGCTGCAACAAACTCCTTGCAGCGTGCGCTGGTGGGTGCACCAAAGACCTGGGCCGGAGGGCCGAGTTCCTCGACCTGGCCCTGGTGCAAAAACATGACGCGGGTGGAAACGTCGCGTGCGAACTTCATCTCGTGGGTGACCATCACCATGGTGCGACCTTCCTCGGCCAGCCCACGGATGACCTTGAGCACTTCGCCGACGAGTTCCGGATCGAGTGCCGAGGTCGGTTCATCAAACAGCATCACCGCCGGATCGACGCAGAGCGCGCGGGCAATCGACGCACGTTGCTGCTGGCCGCCGGAAAGGAAGGCGGGGTAGGTGTCCTTCTTGTCGTAAAGACCGACTTTGGCCAGTAGCGCCTCGGCCTTTTCGATCGCCGCTTTACGCTCGATACGCAGGATGTGGATCGGGGCCTCGATGACGTTCTGGAGAATGGTCATGTGCGGCCAGAGATTGAAGCTCTGGAAGACCATGCCGAGGCCACTCCTCAGCCTCTCGATCTGCCGCCAGTTGGCGGGGTGGCATTTGCCGTCACGGCCCTTGCGGAAGATCACGTCTTCGCCGTTGATCTGGAAGGTTCCTTGGTCCGGAATTTCGAGGAAGTTGATGCAGCGCAGGAACGTGCTCTTTCCTGAGCCCGAAGATCCGATGATCGAGACCACGTCGCCCTTCTCCGCTGAAAGGGAGATCCCCTTCAGCACCTTGTGTGCGCCGTAGCTCTTGTGAACGTCGCTCACTAGCAAAGCTGGCTTGACTGTTTCGATGTACATTTCACCTCCATTGACTTGCGAGCGTTGGCCCACTCCTCCGCGGGCAAAGCTTCGCCATCGCCGTATCTGACAGCGCCATCATTCGTGGTTGCGAGTGTAAAAAATGGACGCGAACGTCCGCACGCGCCGCCTAAACGGCGCACGTTCCTCACGTGCCCATTGTCTCGGATTTACCGCCGGCGCGTTAGCCGGCTATAATCTTGTGTCTGTAGACCTCACAGCCCGGTGCCAGCTGCCTTAAACCGTTCACCAGCATGTTGGCCGCCTCCTCTAGCGCCTCCTCAGGCATTGTCGCCAAACTTTCCAAAATGAACCACATCCGGCCACCCAGCGTCTCCAGTCGGGTCCGGGTACCTTGCCGCCAGTTCCAGCGCCGGCACGTGACACCGATATCGTCGCGCCAGATGACTTCACCCTTGGTAGGGTTTTCGATGACCGCCTCTCCGTTCATAACCGTGTCGAACACTTCGGTTCCGTCTGCAACAGACAGCCGTGGCTTGCCGACATAGGCGTCGAAGTTTTCTCCACCCACCGGTATTGCAAAACGCAAGCTGACTGCGTTGTAGAGATCGACGATCTGGTTGATCGAAGGGATACGGCCGTCTTTCTCCACCCGCTTCTTCAGCGCCTGTGCAGAACAGGGTGTGCGATTTGGTTTTGCTCCAAACCGGCTATATGCCTCGGCCCAACTTGCCAGATGTGCTTCACTCCAGGCTGGCCCTCCAGCTCGGACAAAATCACAAGCCTCTTCCAGCACATTTCTGGCTATGGTGCCACGCGTGTCATCCTTGATATCAACGAAGACGCTGATCGCGCGAAAGTCTGGTGCGATGTTTGCGATTTCTTTGTCGATGACCGGAAATTCCAACATGCCCTCTAGCTCCCATTGACCAATTTAGTCTATAATACCGACCATGGAAAAGAAAGTCAATATATCGACCGAAGCGGTCACCGACGTCGAGCGTGTCAGTGCAACCGTGTCCCAGAACCTCAAATTGTTCAGGAAACAGAATGGCCTGACACTCGATGAATTGTCGCGCAAATCCGGTGTCAGCAAAGGCATGCTGGTCGAAATCGAAAAGGGCAGCGCAAACCCGAGCATTGCGACGCTCTGCCGGGCAGCGACCGCATTGGGCGTTTCTGTCGCCGATTTCGTCGGGGTCGCAGTTAACGTGCCTGTGCGCATCGTTCCACCCGAGGATGCCTCGATCCTCTGGCGTGGTCCGAAGGGCGGGAGTGCCACTCTTCTGGTTGGAACCCACGGGCCGGATGAAATCGAGCTTTGGCGCTGGACGCTGTTTCCCGGTGAGGTTTTCGAATCGCCCGGCCATTCGGCCGGAACACTCGAACTGCTGAATGTGGAAACCGGCGCGCTTACCTTGAAACTGGCTGATAGCGAGCACCTCGTTAAAGCGGGCTCTTCGGTTTTGGCACGGACGGAGGACAAACATGCTTACATGAATTGTGGCAAGGAGGAGCTCCGCTTTGTAATGACTGTCGCGGAGCTGCAGCGTCCGCGCGTGAGAACGGGCCTGTAAAGACAACTGCTGCTGCTTGAGGTCGGACCGAAGCACTTTTGGGTTGGCGGAGCAAAAACGTTGCCGCATGCACCGGCCGTCTCCTGAAGTCGAACACCGTGAGCCTAACACCACATGGATGGTCACGCTCATCTCCACTGGCGCACCTCAATGAGCGCCGACTCGATGGCCGCAGCAGCTGATATTCGAATACTGTTTGGAACAGAGATCGATTGGTCTAGTCCACCGATGAGGTACAAGTTCATGCGAGATCGCGATGAGTTAGATGCGGCCGATCCGGAGTTCGACGAACTCGGATTCTCGACGCGTGCTATCCACCAACCAGTCGACCTGTCATTGAACCATCCCGCTCAATCGGTCAGAAAAATCAGCGGTGCGGACAACAACGCCCACTCAGCGACGGACATGCTCGAGAAGACGTTGGCTCGCCTCGAAGGAGCCGAGGCCGGCTTGGTGCTTTCATCAGGGTTGGCCGCCTTCAATATGCTCGCACTGGCGCTTCTCTCCGAAGGCGACGAGATGATCGTCCACAGGCAAGTTTGTACCGATACGGCCGCTCTGATGGAGAAGACGCTAACGCGGGCCGGCATCACAATGGTCCCGGTTGACCTGTCGCTTCCCGCAAACATCTGCCATGCGGTGACGCCTCGAACGCGTCTCATTTATTTTGATACGCCGACAAATCCTCTTGGCGACATTCTCGACATTGCTGCAATCGCAGAATGCGGTCGTTCCTGCGGCCTCAAGATCGTCGTTGACAGCACATTCGCTTCGCCAGCCTTGCAGCGCCCGATTGAGCACGGCGCCGATATTGTCCTGCAATCGCTTACCAAATACATCAACGGTCATGGCGACACACTCGGCGGTGCCCTGCTGGGAGACACCGCAATCATTCACAAACTGCGGGAAACCAACCTTCGTTTTCCTGAGGCGACCGTGATCTCACCGCAGGCTTCGTTCCTCATCCTTCGTGGCGTGAAAACACTTGCTCTCAGGATGGACCGGCACAGTTCCGCCGCCCATGCGATCGCGCTGACATTGGAAACCCATCCGGCGGTGGCGTGGGTGAGATATCCCTTTCTTCCATCTCATCCGAACCATTCCATCGCTCGCAGGCAGATGTCAGGTGGCTCGGGAATGTTGGCTTTCGGCCTTCGTGCAGGCAGGGATGGTGCCACTGCGATGATCAGCAGACTGCGGCTTATACAGTCGGGCGTCAATCTGGCAGAGGTCGGCAGCCTCATATGCCATTCGGCCCGCCTCACCAGCACCCGCCACCTGTCCCTTTCAGGAGGCGGCCTTTGCGACGCGCTTGGAGATGACGTCATCCGCTGCTCCGTCGGCCTGGAGGATGCCGAGGATCTTATCGAAGACATCCTGGAGGCTCTGGATTTCGGCTGAGCGTTTGTCTTGCCCGACCACGCGAGCCAAAGCGGGGGGAATTGTTTGCAGCTGAAAACGGGGCGACTTCCTTGAAGGCAAGCTATTTTACGTCCGGCTCCTTGAGAAGGCGATAGAGGTGGGCGCGGCTGATACCGAGCAATTCAGCCGCACGGCTCCTGTTACCGCGCGTTTGTTTGAGAGCGGCACGGATCTCCGCGTCCGTTTGGGATCGTATCCTGTCTTTGAGTGGCTGCGTCGCGTCTGGCTCAGCCGGGGTTGAGGAAACCTCCTGGACAGAAATGGCGAGTGTCCCGGTAATGATCATTCGCGTCAGCGCGTTTTCGAGCTCGCGCACGTTTCCCGGCCACGCGTATCCGATCAACAGATTGCGATCGTGATCGGTCAGGTTTGGTGTGGACTTACCCAGCCGCCCTGCGATGCGCGCAAGCAAGCACTCGGCAAGGTGTGGGATATCGCCCCTATGCCGCAGGGGAGGGACGTTGATCGGCAAAACATTCAGCCGGTGATACAGGTCCTCGCGAAAGCGGCCCACCTTCACCAGGTCAAGAAGAGCTTTATTGGTCGCACAGATGATGCCCAAGTTGATACTGACCGGATTGGTACCGCCGACACGTACGATTTCGTTCATCTGCAGAACGCGCAGCAAACTGCCCTGAAGGGCAAGCGGCATGTCGCCGATCTCGTCCAGGAAAAGCACGCCGCCTGTGGCAAGTTCAAACTTGCCCGGTTTGCCCTGGCTGCGAGCGCCCGTGAAAGCACCGCCTTCGTATCCAAAGAGCTCGGCTTCAATCAGCTCGCTGGGAATGGACGCGCAGTTGACCCACACAAAGGGTCCACTACGCCTGTCCGACAGTGCATGAAGGGCATGCGCGGCCAGTTCCTTGCCCGCGCCGGTCTCGCCACAAATCATCACAGGCAAATCATACGCCGCGGCAACCTTGATGGTGTCACGATAGGAATCCATCAACCCGCCCATGCCGATGATGTCATTCAGCCTGAACTTCGATTGCCACGCTCTGGGACGTTGCGGAATGGCGAGTTCTGCTTTCGATATGCGGCTGTAGGTCTTCTTCAAGGCATCATAGTCAGAGAAGAGGGCAAGCCCGACCGCGCCGATGATCTTGCCGTCCCGGTGCACGGGAACTTGCTTCGTTACCAGTTTATGGCCACGAACCTCGAGCGGATAACCGACATGGGTGCCGATCCCACGTGCAACGAAATGAAGCTTGGTCTGTGGCCCAACCACATCGGTTATGTGGCGCCCGAGGAAGTCATCGGCCTCACCCCCGAGCAGCTTGCAGTAGGGCTCATTGATCAGGACGATTGTCCCGGCTGTATCGACGGCGACGAGGCAGTCTGAGACATGATCGAGCACGAGACGGAGAAACCCGGCTTCTTCCGATGAACCTGCGAACCACTCCGGAAGCGTCATCTCAGCCTGACCTGGTTGGAACCCCGATGAAATTACGTCACGATCACTCTACCGACTAATCGTCTCTAAAGCGAGACAATATGTGTCTCTATGAGGTGACGGTATATGCGAGAGACTGACGGGCAAGTGTTTGTCGAGCGGCGAGGAACCTTCGAAATTTGCTCATGTTTCCAGCTCGTTGAGCAACGGCGACCCTCCAAAACCGCCAACTGGCCCGCCCCTTGCGATGCTTACGGTGTAAAAACCTAAAGGGGAGCAGAAATAATGCATATCGAAACCATGACAATCGGCGATACGGTTGTGCACGTGTCGGGCGCCGGTTTGCCGCTTGTGTTCGTGCACGGGTTCACGACCACAGCCCAATTCTGGCGGGAGCAAATTGAGGCGTTCTCGTCCCGTTACAGGGTCATCCGCATCGATCTTCCAGGACACGGTGTATCGCCACGACCGGAGGGACGCAGCTACACAATCGCGGCCTTCGCAAATGATATCCTGGCGGTCTATCGTGCACTCGAAATCGACGAAGCCATTCTCGTCGGCCTCTCAATGGGAGGAACGGTGGCGCAGACCTTTACCCTGTCCCACCCCGAGCGTGTCCTCGCGCTTGTGCTTGTCGGGGCAACGCCCCACGGACTTGGCGCGGATGTCAATGTCGACAATGTTCTCAAGGCCATCGATGACCTCGGCGTTGTCCAGGCGAGCCAGAATGTCATCGAGCGTTCGTTCGGCCGTACAGCCGGCAGAGACCTTGTCGAATTTGCCAGACAAGAGGTTGCCCAAACGCCGGCTTTTGTTGCACGGGAGGCGATCGCCTCACTCAATGCGTCGGACAGCCGGGCCAATCTTCACGATATCGGCGTCCCCACGCTGGTCGTGGTCGGCACTGAGGACATCATCACGCCACCCGGAGAATCCGTTGTTCTCGCAGAGGGTATTCCGGAAAGCCGGCTTGAGGTTATAGCGGACGCGGGTCATTTCCCGATGCTCGAGCAGCCGCAGGTCTTCAACCATGTCCTCGAGAGCTTTCTCAAGGACTGCGATAGTCGTTTTTCTCGGTCGAGCGGCACCGGCCTCTCGCGTCAAACCGTTTGAGTGGGAGGCTCACATGTCTGTTCAAGAGATGACTTCACAGATCAAGCCAAAAGCGCACGATCTGGACCGCAACACGAAACGGACCGTTTTTGCGGCCGCGCTCGGAACCGTTTTCGAATGGTACGACTTCTTTATCTACTGCTCCCTTGCCGCCTTCTTCAGTACGCTGTTCTTCCCGAAGGGCAACGAGACGGCCGCCTTGCTCGCAGCGCTGGCGACCTTCGGCGCGGGCTTCGTCCTTCGGCCTTTTGGTGCAATCGTCTTTGGAAGGCTCGGTGACCTTGTTGGCCGGAAGAAAACCTTCCTTGTAACCATGCTGGTCATGGGTCTTGCCACGGCGGCCATCGGTCTGCTGCCGACATACGATTCCATCGGCTGGGCGGCGCCGGCTTTGCTGGTCGGGCTGCGCCTGCTGCAGGGGTTGGCGGTTGGCGGCGAGTTTGGGGGCGCGGTGACCTACGTTGCGGAGCATTCCGACCGCGATCGGCGGGGGCTCACGACAAGCTGGATTCAGATCACCGCAACGCTTGGTTTATTCTTGTCGCTGATCGTGATCGTTCTTTGCCGGTCCTCGTTGTCGGCGGAGGATTTTGCGAGTTGGGGATGGCGGATACCCTTCATTGGTTCAATCCTGCTTTTGATCCTGTCGCTCTATATCCGCCTGAAGCTGCACGAGTCGCCGGTCTTCCAGGAAATGAAGGCGCAGGGAAAAGGCTCGAAGAACCCGATCGCCGAGACCTTGGGTGACCGCAAGAACCTGCGCCTTGTGCTGGTAGCGATCTTCGGCGTCGTCGCGGGGCAGGCGGTCATCTGGTACACGGGCCATTTCTACAGCCTGTATTTCATGACGACCATACTAAAGCTGACCCAGGATCAGGCAAACTTCTACATGCTCGTTGCCCTTACGCTCGGCACCCCGTTCTTCCTGTTCTTCGGTTGGCTTTCCGACAGGATCGGACGCAAGTGGATCGTCGTGACGGGATGCGCTTTGTCGGCGCTGCTGATCATGCCGCTTTTCCAAGCACTGGCGACCTATGGCAATCCTGTGCTGACAGAGTTCCGCGCCAAAACGTCAGTGGTACTGGTGGGCAATGACTGCAACCACGACCAATCCTTTATCGGACAATTGTTCCGGCCGCAGGCAACGACGGAATGCCAGAAGGTGAAGGCGCTGCTGACTGGGCGTGCCGTTCCTTACACCGTGAAGGTCGACCCAGAACCTCTCCGAATCCAGATCAACGGTGGCGAGGCTAAAACCCTGAATGAGGGCGAACTCGTTGCCGCCCTGACGGGAGTGGGGATGCCGGCGGCAAATGCCCCGGTCCAGCCGAATGGTCCCATGGTCGTCCTCGTGCTCTTTGCCTTGGTCTTCCTGGCGACAATGGTCTACGGACCGCTCGGGGCGCTTCTGGTCGAACTCTTTCCCGTTCGGATACGGTACAGCGGTGTTTCGGTTGCCCTGCAACTCGGCAATGGATGGATTGGTGGATTTGCGCCTTTCGTGGCAACGGCAGTTGTGCTCACGACAGGAAACATCTTCGGCGGTCTCTGGTACACGGTAGCCTTTGCCGGTTTGACGGCAGTGATTGGTGCACTTCTCCTTCCGGAAACGCGGGGGCGCGATCTGAACACATAATCTTTACAACGAGGGGCGCCCCGCGCAGGGGACTTCGGTGAATATGGCTTCCGCCCCACTGCCTTGAAAACCGCATCGAAAGTCCGGGCACTTGTCCGGACTTTTCTGTCACTGGACGGGCATGACAACCCGAAGAAATCGTAGCTTGCAGATTATCATCATCAGGACAAGCTGAACCGCTGAGATCGCCCCCGTGCATCGCAAGTGCGCCCGAGATCTACGGGCCGATGATCGGGCGACACGTGTAGGCTTGGCCACACGCGCCACACCAGGACCCCGCCTGTTGCGCCAACGGTCTGCTAAAGCGGGTAGATGGAATTTTGAAATCTGGGGACCATTCCTGGATAAAAACGGGAGCTCATTGAAATTGACTACAATAAAATCATGCACTGCCTACGTTTTAAGCATGCGGTTTATTTAAGCAGCAGCCGCGGTAAAGTGCGAAATTTTGGCGGTTTCTGCTGCTATTTTGGCCGGAAATGCATGCCTTGGCCCTATTGCGCAATTGGCGGGTTTTACCTGTAATGCGGCTCAAGCAAGCGTAGCGGCTCGCAAGTAATAGTACCTCAAAATTGAGAATTGGCTGAGATCGAACCCGCTTTAAGCGAGACGGCGAAGCTATGCAAACACGGAGCAAGCGGCAATGTCGAAGTTGAAAACGACAATCCTGACGGGGTTTCTGGGCGCGGGGAAGACAACCCTGCTGAACCGGATCTTGAGCTTGGGAAGCGCCGAGCGTGTCGCCGTCATCGTCAACGAGTATGGGGAGGTCGGGATAGATGGACAGCTCGTCGTTCAGACCAAGGATGAAATCGTCGAACTCAACAATGGTTGCATTTGCTGCACGGTCCGTGACGATCTTATCGCCGCCATCCGCAGCCTGCTCGCATCTGGACGACCAATCGACCGTTTCATAATCGAGACGTCGGGGCTCGCCGACCCCGCCCCGGTCATACAGTCGTTCATTCTCGACGAGGTTCTATCGGCAAGGCTTGAGCTCGATGCGATCGTCACCGTCGTCGATGCGCGTCACATATCGCGCCAGCTCTCGCAGGAGGAGGCGGTCGAGCAGATCAGTTTCGCCGACGTCCTCTTGCTCAACAAGATCGATCTTGAAGGCGAATATCGTTTGCTCGAAATCGAACGCGACCTTACGAGGCGCAACCCGCTGGCCCGGATCATCCGCACAAATTCGTGCGACGTGGAACTGGCCGACGTTCTGGGGATCGGCGCCTTCGACCTCAAGAACATTCTGGCGATCGATCCGAACATTCTGGACGAACATGTCCACGAGCACGACCAGACGATCGGCTGCGTCGCCATCCGCGACTACGAGGCTCTCGACCCGGTCGCCCTCAACGGTTGGCTAACGCGGCTTGTCCAGGAGATCGGCACCGATCTTTTCCGCATGAAGGGCGTATTGAACTTCGCAGGCGAGGCGCGGCGATACGTCTTCCATGGCGTCCATATGACCCTGGAAGGACGCCCCGGCAAGATCTGGCCTCCCTCGGAGGCTCGCGTTAGCGACATGGTCTTTATCGGTCGCAATCTGGACGAAGGTGGCTTGCGCGAGGGCTTCAGAAGCTGCCTTGCCAAGCCTCATGCGCTCGCTTCCTGACCCCTTCATTCCGGAAATGCCACTTGTCCCTCAAGGAGACCAACCATGCCCCCTCTCGTTGCCTCAATGATCAGCCTTGGCGTCCTGGGCGCGATCGATACCTACATTACTGCAACCGTATTTCCCGTTCCCGTCTGGGTGACTTTCATCGCCTGGGCTTCCTTCTTCGCTTGCGGCGGTGGCCAGCGCGGACTGATCAAAAGCATTGTTTCGAACGGGACGGGCATCATCATCGCCACGATCACGCTCCTGATCATCCAGTTCGGACCAGCCTATCCAATCTTCGCTGCCGTCCTGGTCGGTCTCGGCACGTCGGCAATGGTCCTGGCTTCCTCCATTCCGATACTGAGCTTCACACCAGCAATCGTCTTTGGCTTCGCCTCCTTTGTTGGCACGACGGCCGCCACCAACACCACCGTTGTGACCTCCGGCATCAATCATCCAACACTCGTTGCGATGGCCGCCATGCTGCTTGGGGGCGTGTTCGGGTTGCTCTCCGAAACGGGCACCAATCTCCTGGCGGCCAAGAAGCCGGTCACCGCCTAATCCGTAACGCAGAAAGGACAACGTCATGAAACTGCAACACTATCTGGGCGGGCTTGAGGGTCTAGGCCCTGTGAGCACCGAGACTCGCGTTTTCGTCGAGACCTGGGAAACCCGCATCTTCGGCATCCATACGGCGATGATGGCGCTTTCCTCGCAACTGCCACTTCCCCCGACACCGTCCAAATTCACGACTGTTTGGACATGGGCGGACCTTCGAAAGGGTGCCGAATCCCTGAACCCGTTCGATTATTTCAAATTCCGCTATTACGAAAAATGGCTCGGCGGCATCTCCGGCTACTTCATCGACAACGAATATATCACCGCGGACGAACTCGACGCGTTGACGGAAGAATATTATAGCGATCCGTCGAAGTCGGTTCCGGCCGCCGGCGACGCGGCCATCGACAACCGGGTGGTGCAATATCTCGTCGAAGGCGACAGCCCGAAGCGCGACACCAATGTGTCTTTTGATTTCGCGGTCGGCGACTTGGTTTCAATCAAGAACGTTCCCTCCATCGAGCACACCAGGCTTCCAGGCTTTCTTCGCAACAAGAGCGGTACCGTCGAGACGGTTTATGACGGAGCCTACGTCTACCTTTGCGATACGGGGACAGACGGAATCGGCGCTGCAATGCCCGTCTACTGCATTCGGTTTGAACCGGAAGACCTCTGGCCCGGCAACACTGAGAAAAACTTCAGTCTCTACGCCGATCTGTATTCGCACTACGTCGAAGCGCCTGCGGCAGCATCTGCCAAACAGGCTGCTTGACCCGCCATCCAATAGGAGCACACATCACATGATCGACCGCTTTCAATATCGCGAGGATCGCGAAGCCTACAGCGCCGCGCGGGTCAAGGCTCTCGAAGCCCTGCTGATCAAAAAGGGTATTATAACGGACAAGACCGTCGACACGGTCCTCGACTTCTTCGAAACGAAGATGGGACCTTTCAACGGTGCAAAGATCGTCGCCCGAGCCTGGGTTGACCCGTCCTTCAAAGATCGGCTCGTGACAGACACACCTGCGGCGATCGCCGAACTCAATCTGCCCGAGGGCATGGCAGGCGCCGAGGGTGAGCATATGCGTGCCGTCGCGAACTCGCCGGATGTGCACAACCTTATCATATGCACACTTTGCTCCTGCTATCCCTGGCCGGTCCTGGGGCTGCCTCCCTACTGGTACAAGGATCCCACCTTTCGCAGCCGCGCCGCCCGCGAACCACGCGCTGTTCTGGGCGAGTTCGGACTCCCGGTCCCCGAGGCCATCGAAATCAAGGTGTGGGATTCCAGTGCGCAGATCCGCTGGTTCGTCGTTCCTGAACGTCCCGTTGGCACAGAAGGAATGACGGAAGCGGAGCTTGAGGCGCTCGTTACTCCCGAGGCTATGATGGGCGTCGCCATCGCAAAGGCCGCGTGAGGCCGTCGACGATGCTGACTCAGTTCGAGCACTTCGCAATCACCGAGATGATGGGGAAGACCGACAATCCGCCTCGCGCCAACGGGTCTCTCTGCTTCGGTTCGCAATGGGAGCGGTCCTCGTTCGGAATGGCCCTGGCGCTCGCCAAGAACGGCATTTTTGAATGGGATGATTTTCGCGACGAACTCATCTCGACGATCAAGGCCTGGGAGGATGCCCATCCTGTCGATCGCTCGACATGGAACTACTACGACCAGTTCCTGGCGGCGCTTGAGAAGGCAGTCGTCAAGGCTGGCATCATCGACCCCGAAGAGATCCGGGCCGTGCTCGCGGCCTGATCAAAAACATCAACAGATACGTCGCAAAGGGCACGCCGCCCGTCTCGAAAGGTACGAAAAATGTCAGTATCCGCAACATCAACCATCTCGACGCCCATCATAGCGAACTCCGCAGCCAGAATTCTTCAGGCGGCTATGGCCTTGTGCTTTGGCGCGATCATCGTCGGCTTTGTAGGGTTTTCCCATATCGAGATCGTTCACAACGCAGCGCATGACACCCGTCATGCCAATGCGTTTCCTTGCCACTGAGGGCCTCTAAAATGTCTTTGTTTCGCTCCATCGTTTTTACCGCTGCCCTTACCGGCGTCATCGTTGGTGTGTCCGTAAGCGCGGTTCAGTTTGCCGGCACAAGCCAGTTGATCGCCAAGGCGGAGGTCTACGAAAAAGCGGGCGAAGTGGAGCCCCAGGCGATCACCACGTCCCCCATGGTGGATGCCCACGTCCATGACGCTGGTCACGATCACGAAGAAGGCGCCTGGGAACCCGCAGACGGGTTTGAACGAATGGCGTTCACGGTGGCCGCCAACATGCTGACCGCGATTGGATATGCGCTGGCGCTTTGTGGCCTTATCGCGATGCGCGGAAAACCGGTGACGTGGCGCGAAGGCCTGCTTTGGGGATTGGCTGGGTTCGCATGTGTCATGATCGCTCCCATGCTGGGTCTGCCGCCGGAGCTGCCAGGGACACCTTCCGCTCCGCTTGGTGACCGGCAACTCTGGTGGATCGGAACCGCCCTTGCAACTGCTGCAGGTATCGGACTGATTTCATTCAAGCGTAAGCCATGGGCGGCCCTGGTTGCCATCGCGCTGATCGCCGCGCCTCATCTGATCGGCGCGCCTGCGGCCCCGCAAGGAATGCACGCGCTGGCACCGGAAGCTCTCGAGCATCAATTCGTTGCCGCGGCGGTCATGACCAGCCTCTTGTTCTGGGCGCTCCTGGGCTCGTTGAGCGGGACACTCTTCAACCGCTTCGAACGCACGACGTGAGCGACGAAACGATATGATCTGGAGGGACGACCTCGATGCGCTGCAGTTTGCCGCCGGAAATGGTGGCAATTGCATCGTGCATCGCCGAGCATTCCGCGCAATGTTGCTCAAACCCCCAAAGCGGCACGACTGCATCGAGTTCTACGAAAAGAACAGCGTCGCGTTTGAGGCGGCAGCCAAGGCGAAGATCGACAATGGAGATGTGCATGAGGGATGTAACTTCCACCTCAACAGCAGGCAGATCCGAAACATCCTGACGCGCGGGGACTGGCAGCGATCTTGCATGACCAATTTGGCGAATGACAAACCAGGAGACTAAAGTCCATGCGAATCGTCATCCTCGCGCCACCCGGCGTGCAGTCACTCGACATCGTTGGTCCCGCCGAGGTCTTCTGGGAGGCGGCAAGACGATTGGGCGACATGGACGCTTACGATATCCAAATCATGTCGACTGGCGCCCCTTCCGTGGCGGGAACGGGCCAGTTGCGGTTCATGGCCGATCGGACAATCTTCGATGAGGACGAGGATATCGACACCCTACTCGTAGCAGGCGACCCGGCCTTCTTCGAAATCGACCCAGCCGTCATCGCCTGGCTCCAGCGTCGAGTACCGACGGCCAGACGGTTCGGATCGATCTGCACTGGAGTGTTCCTGCTCGCCGCCGCCGGTCTTCTCGACGGAAAAAGGGTCACCACGCATTGGGAATGTGCCGCGAAGTTCAGCGACGAATATCCCGATATCGATCTGGATGCCGACGCCATCTACGTGCGCGACGGTTCTCTGATAACGGCTGCCGGTGTCACGGCAGGTATCGATCTCGCATTGTCGCTCGTCGAGGAAGACCATGGCAAGGACACCGCAATGATCGTTGCGCGCTACATGGTCATGTTCATGAAGAGACCTGGCGGACAGTCGCAGTTCAGTGCGTATCTCGTCGGCCAGATGTCGGAAACGACCCTGATCCAGAAGGCCCAGGAGTACGTCTTGTCGAATTTGAACCGCGACCTCGACGTGGAGAGTCTTGCCCACGAGGTCGGCATGAGCACCCGGAACTTCGCTCGGGTCTTCCGTAAGGAGCTCGGCTTCACGCCGGCGGAATTCGTTGCAGCCGCCCGCACAGACGCCGCGAGACGACTGCTGCAGGATACCACGCAGCCACTTCTGAGGATCGCTACCACTTGCGGCTTCGCGGACGTGAATGCTATGCGCCGGGTCTTCGCCAAAACCATCGGCGTAAGTCCGAATGACTACAGGAGCCGTTTTCAGACATCGTCGAAGCCATCGCAAGCAGCACCTATTCGCGATGCTCAAGGGCACCCGCGGAGGGCACTCGCGATGGAGATAGCGTTAGCTACCTCCCATCCGGGCGCGGTCAGCGGGCGAGGAGCGCGAGCGGTTTGAGTTTGCGTCTGTGGCATTGAATTTCTTCACACACCAACCGACCCAGGATGATCGGAAAGTCCGGGCCAACCGCCCCCCGAATGGCAGCGACGACCTCGCTTGCGAACCGTGACCGCTCCTTGATCGTCGCACCACCATAGCGATCGGTAAGGCAGTTGGTGCCTGACCATAAACGAACGATATTCGAACGCTGTTGACCCGCAACGCTCAATCTTTGGTTCAAACGGGTCTCACACCGGAATTGGGCCGTAGGTCTTGACGTTTTCCATGGACACGCAGGTGCGGAAACTTTTGACGTTGCCCGCGTCAAAAAACAACCTCCGCGTGACCTCGTTGTACTCTGCCATGTCCTTCACGTTGAGGATCAGGATGAAGTCCATCTCGCCAGTGACGTAATAGCACTGCTGAACCTGTGGACACCGGTTGAAGCGATCCTTCATTGCATCCAGCAGGTCCAACCGTTCATTCTCGGTGGTGACATGGACGATGATCGTCAGCGGCCGCCCGACGGCAGTCTCGTCCAGCACCGCAATATCTTGTCGGATGACTTTTGTTTCGCGCAGATGCTGAAGTCGGCGTGCGACCGCGGGAGGCGACAGCCCAATTTTCTCTGCGATGACGCGTTGAGACGCATGGTTGTCCTGCTGCACCATGCGCAGGATTTTCACATCGAAGTCATCGAGCTCAACTGCGATAGATCGAACCATATTTCCCCTCGTTCGCGCAAACTTCTTGCAAAGACTATGTGAAATCAGAGCCCAAATAAAGGTCGTTCCGCAATATTGTCTCGCAATCAACGAACGAGGCGGCCATGATCCATTTCCATTCTCCCGACCACGACCTTCTAACCGAGTCCGACAAGGTGCTTCTCGGCGCTGCGGCGCCGAACCTTGTACGCCCCTACCTCAGCCTCTGGCGAATCGAACGTTCAACGCCGCTGATCTTGCTGCCAGAGATCGCGCAGGCAACTGAAGTGGCGACGGTCGTAATGAAGGACGAGGGACAGCGGCTAGGTCTCGGCAGCTTCAAGGCGCTTGGCGGGGCATATGCGGTGATGACCCTTTTTAAGCGCATGCTGGAGGCGCACCTCGAAGACAACATCTCCATCGCGCAGCTCATCTCTCCAGCAGCTCGTGGATTCGCGGCATCGATTACGTTCTGCTGCGCCACCGACGGAAACCATGGGAAGTCGGTGGCCGCCGGCGCGCGCATTCTTGGTTGCCGTTCGGTCATCTTTGTCCATGAGGGGGTGACAACCGCCCGCGCTGCGGCGATCGGCGCGGATGAAATCGTGCGGGTCAAGGGCAACTACGACATGTCTGTCGATGAAGCCGAACGGGTCAGCAAGGAGCGCGGTTGGCTGCTCGTTTCAGATACATCATGGGAGGGCTACGAGGAAATCCCATCGTTGGTGGCACAGGGGTATACAATTCTCGCTGAAGAGGCCTTGGATCAGATCGAAGAACTTAACATCGATCCGCCGACCCACGTGTTTCTACAGGCAGGCGTCGGTGGCTTTGCAAGCAGCATTTCGCTCCACCTCAATGAGGCGCTTGGACACGAGAACATAAAGACGATTGTCGTCGAGCCTGACCGTGCAGCCTGCCTGTTCATGTCTGCAAAGGCCGGACGGCTCTCTTCGTTTTCACCCACCGAACCAACCATTATGGCCATGCTTGAGTGCTACACGCCGTCTCTGGTCGCCTGGCGGATCCTGAACGCAACCGCGACCGCATTCGCCACAGTTTCGGAAGAGGAGGCGAAGGACGCCATGCGCAAGCTGGCTTTCCGAGAACATCCCATTGTCGCGGGTGAGAGTGGTTGCGCCGGGCTGGCGGGGCTGCTGACCGTTGCCGGTGATCCAGCGGTGCGTAGGAGACTTGGCCTTAACGATAGTAGCCGCGTCCTCCTCATCAACACGGAAGGTGCAACCGATCCAGCTTCTTACAAAAACATCGTCGGTTCAACCGCTGATGACGTGCTTCGGAACGTCGCCAACCATTCAAGTTGATATGCCAAATCGCAATCAACCCAACTCTATAGAAAGGGAACAAAAAGTGAGCGCCATCAACATTCCCCAGCGCGGCTTTTCGCCAAAAGAATTCGAAACCCGCGTTGAGCGCGCAAGACAGATCATGCACAGGCACAAGTTCGATGCGCTGCTGGTCTCTTCGCCGCCGAATGTCCGCTATTTTACGGGATTTGACTCCCAATTCTGGGAAAGCCCGACCAGGCCGTGGTTCGTCGTCGTTCCGCTCGAAGGGGATCCGGTAGCCGTCATCCCCGAAATCGGAGCGCCGGAAATGGCGCTGACCTGGATGAAGGACATTCGCACCTGGCAGGCTCCAAATCCCGAGGATGACGGCATCTCGCTGCTCAAGTCGACGATCGAAAGCTTCCCACGGCGCTATGGTCGCATTGGTGCGGAGCTTGGCCGCGAGATGGCGTTACGCATGCCTGTGTCGGATCTGCTTAGATTGCGCGATACCCTCGCGCTTGAGATCGCCGATGGATCGCCCTGCATTTGGGAAATCCGCATGGTCAAGACCCCGGCGGAAATCGACCACATCCATTACATTTGCCAAATTGCAAGCGATGCTTACGAGGCGCTCCCCGCGAGTATTTCAATCGGCGAGAGCGAACGCGAGATCGCCCGAAAGCTACGGATTGACATTGCCCGCCGCGGGGCGGACGCCACCCCATTCATGCCGGCGATCTCCGGACCGGGCGGCGTGTCGCAGATCGTGTGTGGGCCTCACGACCGTCTGATCCAGGCGGGTGATGTTCTTTTTATCGATACAGGTTCAACATTTGACGGGTACTTCTGTGACTTCGATCGGAACTACGCGATCGGCAGCATCTCCGACGAAGCAAAACGCGTTCATGACGCCCTTTGGCTGGCGACGGAGGTCGGAATCGCTGCGGCTGTGCCTGGCGCGAAGACCGACGACGTGTTCCGCGCCATGGCGAAGATCATCGACGATGCCGGTGCCATTGGCAACAATGTCGGCCGCCTTGGCCACGGGTTGGGATTGCAGTTGACCGAACCGCCTTCCCACAGGCTCGGTGATGACACCTTGATCGTCGAGAATATGGTGCTGACCATCGAACCCGGAATGGAATACGCGCCAGGGAAAATGATCGTCCACGAAGAGAACATCGCCATCACCAAGGACGGATCGCGGCTCCTGACCAAGCGGGCGCCGCGGGAGATGCCAACAATCCGCTAAGAGTTTCGGGAGGGAAAACGGAGGAGGACTGCTTCAACACCGCGCGGATGGTCCGCACGGGAAACACAAAAATGGGGAATAAAATGCACAAGAAAATTATTTCGGCCGTCGTAGTGGCATTCACCGCATTGGCCACAATGACCGCAAGTGGATCGTCTGCGGCAGCGGGAAACCTCAAGACGATTACCGAGGGGACTTTGCTGGTCGGCTCGGACCAGGTGTACCCGCCTTACGACTATCTTGAGGATGGTGTGACGAAGGGCTTTGACGCCGATGTCATGGCTATCATAGCGCCGAAGCTAGGTGTGGAAGTGACGTTTATGGATACGCGCTTTGCCAGTCTCATCCCGGGTCTTCAGGCAAACCGCTTTGATATGATCGCGTCTGCGCTCTATGTCACGCCTGCGCGCGCCAAAGTGGTTGATTACATCGCTTATGCCAAAACGGGCGGCTCGTTGATGGTGCGCGCCGACGACACCTTCGAACCAAAGACACCGGAAGACCTTTGCGGCAAGCGGGTGGCTAACCTCAAGGGCGCGGCCTGGGTGCCCGAACTGCAGAAGGTTTCGCAAGAGAGATGCGGTTCCAACCCAATCGACGTCAAGGAGTTCGTAACGTCGGCCGAAGCAGCGCAAGCACTCCTGTCGCGCGGCGCCGATGTCGTGTTCGACGATGCCGGTGTATCAAAAGCGGCATTGGTTGCATCGGGTAACCGACTGAAGATCACGTCCTCTGAAATTCTCTTTCCGGTCATCATGGGACTGGCGGTGAAGAAAGGCAATGATCAGTTGCTTGCCGGACTCAAAGAGGCATTCGAGCCGCTGAAATCGAGTGAGGAATACAAGGCGATTCTCGCCAAATACAACCTTGATCTCCCGACCGATGCCGAAATCGCCTCTGCGTTGACCGAGGCCAAGTAACCTCACTCCGTCCCGGGTCGCCTTGGCGGCTCGGGCATCCTCTGTTGGAAACTGAAGATATGGCTTTCGATTGGTCTTACACAGTCGGGCTCCTGTGGAGCCGCGACTTTTGGAATGCGACCTTGCTGGTCGTCGAGCTCAGCGTTGCGACATGGGTGCTAGCCGTAGTCCTTGGCTTTTTCGTCGCCCTTGCCGACCGCTCCGGCCTCATGGTTGTGAGGCGCGCTGCTGCACTATACGTCTGGTTCTTTAGGAGCCTTCCGCTTCTCGTGCTGCTAATCTTTGTCTACAACCTCCCCCAGGCCTTCCCTTCGACATCGGCTCTCCTCTCAATTCCTTTCGTTGCGGGACTCTTGGCCATGGTGCTGAGTGAGACGGCGTACATCGCGGAAATTCACCGCGGCGCTCTTGTTTCGGTGGGAAAGGGCCAGTACGAGGCGGGTCGCGTCCTTGGCCTCTCACGGGCTGGAATCCAGCGCCTGATTGTGATCCCACAGGCACTGCGTATTGCTCTCCCCTCGCTTGGTAACGAGTTCGTATCGATCGTAAAGCTGACATCACTCGTGTCGGTCATTTCGCTCGCTGAAATCCTCCTGGTCGGCCAACGCTACTACACCCAAAACTTCAAGGTCATCGAAACGATGGTGGCCGTCGCCTTCTACTATATCCTGATCGTCACCGTTTTTGATACCGGACTGAAGGCGCTCGAACGGCGGCTGGACTTTTCCAGACGCTTGGCCGAGCTAACCACGGAGGATGTGGCATCGAACGGCGAGATTGCAGAAGAAATCGGCACCGACAGTCCGCCAGCGTCCAGGCAGCCTGCCATCCGGCTAGAGCGCGGTGGCAAGTCATTCGGTATTTATCCGGTCTTCCAGGATCTGAACCTTGCCGTGAAACCCGGTGAAGTTGTCTCCATTATCGGACCGTCCGGATCTGGGAAAACCACACTCATTCGCTCACTGAACGGACTCGAAACGCTTGAGCACGGCGTGGTCTATCTCGAAGAGAAACCCTTCCTTGCGGGGTCGAAAGAGAAGCTCGCCAAATCACTCCGTCATGTCAGCAGCGACGCACTCCGGATCGGAATGGTTTTCCAGAACTTCAATCTCTTCCCGCACCGCACAGCGCTTGAGAACGTCATGATCGGCCCCCTGTATCACAAGCGCGCAAGTGCTTCGGAGCTTCGGCAGGAAGCGCGGACCATGCTCAACGATGTCGGAATGCTTGTCCACGAGAACAAGTATCCGCATCAACTTTCCGGAGGCCAGCAGCAGCGCGTCGCCATAGCGCGCGCGCTCGCAATGCACCCGTCGATTCTCTTGTTCGACGAACCCACATCCGCGCTTGATCCTGAAACCGTCGGCGAAGTGCTCCGGATCATGGCCGCGCTGGCGCGATCGGGTCGAACTATGGTGATCGTCACACACGAGATGAAGTTTGCAATGGAGGTCTCCGACCGGGTCGTCTTTATGGAGAAAGGACGGATCGTGTTTGACGGATCTCCGGCGCTACTGGCCGAGCGAAGGAGAGAGGACGGTCGACTGGCGGAATTTGTCCGCATCTAAGGGAGTAATGATGGCAGCGCGGGCGATTTCAGATGAACAAAAGCTGGCTGAGGCAACAACGCTTCACGCCGATACCAAAGGTCAAATATGAGCGATATCTCGGTTGATGGGGACCGTCTCCTAGGGCGTCTCAAGGAGCTTGGAAATATCGGACGTGACGCTGGTGGGCGACTTGTCCGGCTTGCCGGATCTGACGGCGACAAACTTGGGAGAGACCTCTTCGTTTGCTGGCTCAGCCAAGCAGGTCTCGACGTTGCAGTCGACCGTATCGGCAATATCTTTGGTATATGGCGCCCGGCCGGAACTGAAGACTGCCTGCCCCTCATGCTTGGTTCACATATCGACACCGTCATCAATGCCGGTATTTACGATGGATGCTACGGCGTTGTCGCCGGGCTTGAAGTAATACAGGCACTCAAAGCGGCAAATTTTCGGCCGATACGTCCAATAGCGGTTGCAGCCTTCACCAATGAGGAGGGTGTGCGGTTCGCACCTGACATGATGGGGTCGCTGGTCTATGCCCGGGGCTTGGACGTGGATGCTGCGCTCTCGACGGTCGGCACCGATGGAGCGATCCTCGGCGAGGAACTCAAACGCATCGGTTACGCTGGAGCGGAAGCGCCCGGGTTCCTGAAGCCCTTTGCCTACGTGGAGCTTCACATTGAACAGGGCCCTGTCCTGGAAAGGGAGGGTATCGCCCTGGGAGCGGTGGAGAACCTGCAAGGCATCTCCTGGCAAAGGATTACGGTTGAGGGCACCGCCAACCACGCAGGGACAACCCCAATTAACATGCGGTCGGATGCGGGCTACGGAGCCGCCCGTATCATTGCCTATCTTCGCGAACGTGCCCGTTCTTCAGCTACCCCCACGGTTGCGACGGTCGGCTGCCTCGATCTCGAACCCAATGCGATCAACGTCATTCCGTCTCGCGCTACGTTGACCGTCGATCTCCGCGACCCATTCGAGCATAGGCTCAGAGAGGAGAGCAAAGCATTGGGGGCATTTTTGGAAATGCTGGCACGGGAGGAACAGTTGCTGATATCAGCTGAGGAGCTGGCTCAGTCCAGTCCTGTCGCCTTTAACCAGGAGATCGTGCAAATGATCGAAGGTGCTGCGGAAAAGCGCGGTCTTACCTGCCGCCGCATGACCTCCGGCGCTGGGCATGACGCGCAGATGATCGCGCCAATCGCGCCAACCGCGATGATTTTTGTTCCCAGCTGCGGCGGCATCAGTCACAACCCTGCCGAATATACATCAAAGGCCGACTTGATCGCAGGTGCCAACGTACTGATGGATGTCGTTCGCCATATCTCATCGCAAGCGTGTATATAGCTAACACCGAGATTTTGACTTCTCGAAGCTGCCATGAACAAGCGTGAACTGATGGATATCGGCGCTGGCAAGCCTTATGTGCGTCGCGACCAAGACGACAGGTTCAAGGACAGGTCGGCATACCGGGAACTCTTGTGCCCCGCCGGCCGGATTTTTGCACAGCCGTTTTCGCTTGTTTGCTGTCCTGTACATATAGACAAATTCGCGCATATGCGGCATAACGGGCATATTTGCTGCGCAGAGAATATCTATGGAAGAGCTTATAGCTGTCGATATGTTGAGTGAGTTGACGACCAGCCTTACGGAGGCAGGCGGGGAAATCACGTCCGAGCCCATGTTTGAGCCGCAGATGGGAAACTCTCGCGCAGATTTCCTTATAGATGCGCGATTTTCCGACGCACCCTTCAGGCTTGTTATCGAAGCCAAGAGATCGGCTTTTCCAAGAGACGTCAGGGAAGCAATCTGGCAGCTAAAAAGATACATTGCAGCGATGCCGCTGGGCAATTCCAGAGTTCTCCCCCTATTGATGGCCGATACCATTTCCCCAGGTGCACGTGCACTCCTGCGCGAGGAGAAGATCGGTTATTTCGATCGTAGCGGCAGTCTCTATCTTTCGGCCGACAATCTCTTTGTTCTCGTCGAAAAGCCAGCCTCGAAGCAGCAGGCTCGATCGCTCAACAATCTGTTCGTTGGGAGTCGCGCACAGGCCCTCCATGCCGTCTGGACATTTAAGGACCAATGGTTCGGTGTGCATGAACTGGCCGAGCGGGCCTCCGTATCTCCGACAACAGCATCCCAGGTTCTTATCGAACTAGAGCGCCGCGAATGGATGAACTCCAAGGGTGCCGGTCCATCGAAGGAAAGGATACTCTCCAACCCCCGCGCGCTGCTTGACGCGTGGTCTTCCTATGTCGCTTCGATCAAGCCGAAGCCGCTCCGCTCTTACTATATGCGGATGACCAATATCGATGAGGCGATCCATGAGATTGACCGCATCTGCGATGAGACGGGAGTTCGCTACGAAATCTCCGGGCTGATGGCCGGGCAGATCCATGCACCGCACCTCTCGAAAATATCTCAAATCCATTGCCGCATCGATCACGGCGGCGAAAGCCTTCTTCGAAAACTGGGAGCAAAGGCCGTCAAAGAGGGCTGGAATCTGGGAGTTATAGACTCTAATCCACGGCATGACTTTCTGTTTCGCCAACGGGTCGGTCATGTCTGGGTCACAGATCCACTTCAAACTTACCTCGACCTCCTGCAGCTTGACAGCGGTCGCTCGAAGGAACTGGCCGACCATCTTCGGCTGACAAAACTCGCGGTACCCGAATGACAAAGCCCCAGATACTGACTGAATACAGTGCCGATGTTACCCGCGACTGCGAGCGCGTCCTGGTTACGCTCTTCAGCGGCCTCGGCCCCTGGCGTGATTCCGTCTTTCTGGTCGGTGGGCTTGCACCGCGCTACATCGTCACCAAGAGGCCGCCTGACGTCCCGCCTCATGCAGGAACCGGCGATATCGATGTCGTCGTCGATCTGTCGATCCTCGCCGACACAGAGGCATACCGGACGCTCGAGCAGAACCTCAAAAAAATGGGTTTCGAGCGTGCGCAAAATGACAAGGGCAATAAGGTCAACTGGCGTTGGCAGTCCATGACCGAGCACGGCATTCTCGTCATTCTGGAGTTCTTGGCAGACGATCCGAAGCTCCGGGGTGGCGCATTGCAGGAACTGCCGACGGAAGGAAATGTTTCTGCGGTGAATATCCCTCACGCGTCGCTGGTGTTCGGGCACCACGATCGGATGGAAGTCACCGCTGATCTGTTGGGTGAAAAAGGCCGCTCGACAGAATCCATCCCCTACGCCGATATCGTGGCATTCACATGCCTCAAGGCGTTTGCCTTTGATCACCGGCGTGAGCGCAAAGATGCGCACGATCTCGTCTACTGCCTCGAACACGGAGAAGGCGGGCTCGCCGGTGCAATCGCCAAATTCCAAGAGGCTCTGAAAGGCAACGATCGGGAGGTCATCGAACGTGCCCTGACGCTATTGCTCACCCGTTTTTGTGATCCGGAGCCAGACGAAGGCTACCTGCGCGAAGGCAACGTTGCCGTGGCGCAGTTCGAAATTGAAGGTGCTGCAGACGACACGGAAATCAGAGAAGCCCGGATTTTGCGCCAGCGTGCCGTCAATGACGTCATGCTCGAGTTTTTAAGCGCGCTTGGTATTGCGTTCAAGTGATGCTCGGAGCGCGGGATCTCGTTACTTAGTTATCAGGTGTAGGCCTCTCACATCGTTCAAGGCGGGCATTTTGCACGGCTCGATGATCGCCCACCGCTTCGCAGGTTATGGCGTTGCCGATGAAGATCTCAAACGCACTTCCTAGCTGACACCCTGACCGCAGGACCATCGCTACATCGGCAAAAACAACGCATTCAAGGCGTCGTCATCGGTCCGGTTTGAGCGGCATCAAATTGCCGAACTCCATCGGAAAAGGAAATATGATCGTCGAGGTCTTTTCGCCGGCGATGACGTTCAATGTACTCAAATAACGAAGTTGCATGGCCTCGGGTTGCCTGGCGAGGATTTCGGCTGCTTCAAGCAGTTTGGCTGCAGCCTGCTGCTCGCCTTCGGCATTGATGATCTTGGCGCGCCGCTCGCGCTCGGCTTCCGCCTGACGGGCAATTGCGCGGATCATCGATTCGTTGATATCGACATGTTTGATCTCCACATTGGCGACCTTGATCCCCCAGGCATCGGTTTGGGCGTCGAGGATTTCCTGAATGTCGATGTTGAGCCTGTCGCGTTCCGCCAGCATCTCGTCGAGGTCATGCTTGCCGAGCACCGAGCGCAGTGTCGTCTGGGCGAGCTGGCTCGTCGCCATCATGAAGTCCTCGACCTGGATCGTCGACCTCTCGGGATCGACGACCCTGAAATAGATCACCGCGCTGACGCGGACCGAAACATTGTCATGCGAAATGACATCCTGGCCGGGCACGTCGAGTAGCCGCGTGCGCAGGTCGACCCGCATCATCTGCTGGACATAGGGGATGAGCAGGATCAAGCCGGGCCCCTTGACACCGGTGAAACGGCCAAGCGTGAAAACCACGCCGCGTTCGTATTCCCGCAGGATCTTGATCGCAGATGCTACGACGACGAGCAGAATAAAGATGATCACAAGATAGAAGGCGAGATCTGCAAACATGCCCATGACTTTTCCTCCTGCATTCTGAAGGCCGTTAGGCCTCCTGCGAACTGCGGACCACTTCGAGCGTCAACCCATCCCGGCCGGTCACTTTCACGCGGTCGCCAGCGGCAAGCGGCTCAGTTGAAACGGCCTTCCAGCGCTCGCCATGGGCGATGACGTAGCCCGAGATGCCCGTCCAGCTGTCGACCTTGCCTGAAATTCCGATCATCTGCTCGCCGCCGGTGACGACATCGTGCCAGCGCGAGATGAAGGCGAGACGGGCAATGACAAGGCTAAGAGCAAGGCAGGCGACGGCGATTGCGCCAAGCACCGACCAGGAAACCTTAAGCCCGGGTATGTCCGTGTCGAACAAGATGGTAGCGCCGAGCACCAGTGCGATGCCGCCGCCGACGCCGAGTGCGCCGAAGGACGGCGAATGCGCCTCGGCCACCGTCAGACCCACGCCGAGAATGATCAGCCCGAGGCCCGCAAAACTCACCGGCAGCAAGGCCAGAGCATAGAGACCAAGCAGCAGGCAGATGCCGCCGATCGTTCCCGGCACCAGCGTCCCGGGCGTCAGAAATTCAAAGATCAGGCCGTAGATACCGACCATCATCAAGATCAGCGCGATGTTCGGATCGGTGATCACCGAAAGCAGGCGGGTTCGCCAGTCCGGTTCAAGTTCCTGGACGATGAGGCCCGATGTTTCGAGCCGGACATCCGTTTGACCGACCCGCACGACCCGGCCCTGCGCCTGTGCCAGCAGATCGTTTATATCGGTCGCCACGAAATCTATGACCTTCTCACGCAGAGCTGCGGCGGAGGAAAGGCTCGCGGCCTCGCGCACGGCGCGCTCCGCCCAGTCGGCGTTGCGATTGCGCAGTTCCGCAAGTCCGCGGATATAGGCCACCGCATCGTTGATCGCCTTCGCCTCGCCGGCATCGCGCGGTACTTGCCGCTGCTTGCCGGTCGTATCAGGGCTGTCGTTCCGGTCACCATCGGATGGTCGGCCGCCAAGTGCGATCGGCGTCGCCGCACCCAGATTGGTGCCCGGTGCCATTGCCGCGATATGGCTTGCGTAAAGAATATAGGTGCCGGCGCTGGCGGCTCGTGCTCCGCTGGGTGCAACGAAACTCGCGACCGGTATCGAGGAGGCAAGGATCGCACGAATGATGTCGCGCATCGACGTGTCGAGACCGCCGGGCGTGTCGATCTGCAGGACAACCAGGCTGGCGCCACGTTCGTTGGCCCGTTGAAGGCCGCGTCTTACATAGTCGGCCGTCGCCGGGCCAATCGCCCCGTTCATCTTCAGGACTATAGCGACACGCTCAGCTTCGGATGCGGGCGTCGCCAGGCCCAAAGCCGAGAACAACGTCAGCAGCAAAGCAAGGATTGACGGCATCCACCGCCAAAGCTCCAAACGCCACACAATCGTCCGCCGGACTCTCATATTTTGAAATATATGGCAGAACTGCGAAACGGTAAGAGACAAGTCTTTTCTCTGCGCCGCGTCGAGTGCGGCTGGAAACATTCGTGATCTGATTTGGCAAAACAAATGCGACCAGTGTCTCGTTTCCTGGAGCGCAGACCAGAACAATGTGACCAGCCGGCCATTTTATCGCGGCATTGATAGCGAAGCTCCATTCCCGCAGGTTGCGGACGGAAGCAAGGCGTTCCGGTATTTCATCCGGCAGCCAGCCAACCGTTGTTGCATCGGCATAGGCCGTGTCCTTCCGCATTATTGCGGCAGACCCCTCGATGGATTGTTATGAAAATGGACTGGTCCGTCATGGATCGTGTCCATGGAAGTGGTGTAGGTCTCGGCTGATGGCCGTGCTTTTCCGACTTGGAGCCGAAGGGATATCAGCGTGCCACAGCGGGTAGACTGATTTGCGGATCATCGCTCATTTGCGCCATGGTCTCAAAGGGTCATGTACCTGGACCGCTGGACGGCACGATCGGGCGAGCCGGCGTATCCTAAAGCAATCTGCTTGGCGCTGGTCGATGCCGTCGACGCCGCGTTGCGCTCTGCGGCCGAGATCGATCGCCGGGCGGCGCGGCTGCTCTCTGTGGCACCGAAGGTCAGGACCATGAACACGTATGGCGCGCCGGTCCCCGAGGGGATCGCATAGACGTCATAGGACGCCTCCGGCTTGTCTCCGGTCCCCAACGAGCCCGACGGCATGTGCCCCCGCACGCCTGCGCGTAACAAGGCCCACCGTTCAGCAGGGATTTGCCTATAGCTAATGATGCCAGAGGAGCTCCTCGAAGGCGCAACCGACATCCAGAAAGGACACCTGGCCCAATTGTGCCCGCATAGCTGGGTTCGGCAAGAAGGTGGCCAAATCATTGCCCGCAAGCAGAGATGCTGAGGGTTCGGACGACTCGGTGAGCCCGAGCGGCACCATTTTTACTATCGCATCAGTCGAAAATTTTATCAAAACTCGACTAAGGGTCGAAGCGCGACAATTTTTTAGTGTATACTGTTTCGCAACCAGATCGTGCGTTGTATCGTGGAATGGGCAGATGGTCCGGCGACTCGGCGTCATTCGATAAGTGCAAGAGGAGCATCGCCTTGATTAAGTCCGCCAGCCCTATTCGTTCCTCGCAACCCCTGATTATTCTCGCCGGCAACTTTGAGGAGGCGGCGCCCGTCGCCGTCAGACTTCGAGAATTAGGATGGTCATGCGTTTGCTCGCCAGATTACCGGACCTTCGAGCAACAGGCGCGATTGCTCAAGCCGGACCTCCTATTGCTAGATAGCGGCGTCTCCGACGCATTCCTGGGAGATGGAAAGCGTCGCAAGGCGATTGAAGGCATTCCAGCGATTCATCTCGTCTCGGCAGCCGCCGACAGGGCACCGGCATTCGCCGCCGGCGCGGTGGACTGTGTCGTCAAACCTATCCTCTTGGAAGAACTAGTCGCGCGTATAAAGGTCCGTATCGAGTTGCTGCGGACCCAGAAACAGCTTGACCAGTGCAATATGCAATTCACCACCATACTGGAAAGTATAGGTCAGGGTGCCTGCTTGTTCGACGCTGACCAGCGGTTGGTACTGTCCAATCGCCGTTATGCCAAGGTGTATGGCCTTGCTCCGGAGATAATCCGGCCTGGAATGACTTTAAGCGATATAACCGAGCTGCGCTATTCCGTCGGCGCTTGTCCCGCCGTGGCGTCCGACGAGTATCTGGCCTGGTGCGACTCGATCAATTCCAGTTCATCGTCCCAGGACTGGTCGATGGAGCTGAAGTCGGGCAAGGTCATTCGCGTTCACCACGAAAGAACATCCGATGGTGGATGGGTTTCTACCCACGAGGATATCACCGAGCACCGAACCGCCGAACGCAAAATAGCGCATCTGGCGCTGCATGATCCGCTAACCGATCTGCCCAACCGTGCCGCACTGAAGCAGAAACTCGACGCGATGCTCGAACAGCACCGGACGCAAGGATCGCCGTTTGCGGTGCTGTGCCTCGACCTGGATCGTTTCAAGGAGGTCAACGACGTCTTCGGCCACAATGTCGGAGACCTGGTTTTATGCCTGGCAGCCAAACGTCTGAGCGCGGTCGCGCAGGGTGCCTTCGTCGCACGCTTGGGCGGTGACGAGTTCATGGTCTTGGTTGAAGCCGATGCCAATTCCATAGCGCAGCTCGCCGACCTGATTATCTCCGCGCTGAGCGAGGACGCCGAAATCGACGGGACCCGGATCCGAATGGGGACGAGCCTTGGCGTAGCAGTCTATCCAGCCGATGGGGACAGTGCCGCCGACCTCATGGGCAACGCCGACGCCGCTCTCTATCGCGCGAAAGCTGACGCACGAGGCGTCGCCCGGTTTTTCGAACCGCAAATGGATAAGTGGCTGCGAGAACGGAGAGCATTGCAGCGTGACCTGCAGGCTGCAATTTCGCAGCGACAATTGTCGGTCTTTTATCAACCACAGGCTAACATCGGCGGGGACGTCACTGGTTTTGAAGCCTTGCTGCGGTGGAATCATCCGAGCCAAGGCAATATCCCGCCGTCCGTCTTTATTCCGATTGCAGAAGAGAGCAGTCTGATGATCGAGATTGGCGCGTGGGTGTTGCGGGAGGCTTGTCGTGAGGCGGCCTCGTGGCCGCGAAGGCTTTCGGTCGCCGTCAACCTCTCTCCGGTGCAATTTAAGCATGGCGATCTGACCGGGCTTGTAAAGTCAGTGCTGATTGAAACCGGACTTGAGCCCGAACGGTTGGAGCTTGAGATCACCGAAGGCGTGCTGATTGATGATCATGAACGGGCCATTTCCACGTTGGGGCACCTCAAGGCGCTGGGCGTACGCATCGCCATGGATGATTTCGGAACCGGTTATTCGTCGCTATCCTATCTGCAGTCCTTTCCGTTCGATAAGATCAAGATTGACCAGTCTTTTGTACGCAACATAGGGCTTTCCCAGTCTTCGGCGATCATACGAGCCGTGATCGGACTTGGGCGCGGACTGGATCTGCCGATTATCGCCGAAGGCGTGGAAACAACGGATCAACTGGCGTTCTTGACCCGTGAGTTGTGCGATCAAGTGCAGGGCTACCTGGTGGGCCGCCCCCGCCCGATTTCCGACTACGCCAAGCATGTCGGGCGAGCGGACGAGCAGCCAGTATCCATTCCTCCCGATATGCCCGGTCATCCGGTCGCAAGCGGCACCTACAGCCCAAGCGGGAGCACCAGTTGTGTTTGATGTTGAAGGATTCGACCAGATCCCGACGGAAATGCTAAAACACCTAACTCAGAAAAGAAGTATCCGGGCCTGATGTTTGTCTCATCACATGCGAATGGCGATTTCACCCTCGAAGCGGCTGAACTAGCTAGTGCCCGTCCACAAACGGTAAACCACTGAAATTATTGGAGGAATAGCGATATTGCGACGGGCAAAGCCCGGCGGTTTCAGGTATACTTTAGATCAAGCCATTGATTCTAAAGACAAACCCGCAACCGCCGGAGCCGACAATGCGCCAAGAACGCACCGTCCAAGCCAATATATTCGATCTTTTCGCCGAACACGAGATCGGCCGCGAGCTGAAAGCCATGTCGCAATGGCTGGATGAGCATCGTGATCTGCTCGGGCTGGTAGCGCAGGACCTGCGCCGCCACGGCGTCAAGGAGACCGGCCGCGAGGGCCTGCCGGCGGAGGCCGTGCTGCGTTGCGCCCTGCTCAAACAACACCGTCAGTTGAGTTATGAGGAGTTGGCCTTTCATCTGGAAGATTCCGCCTCGTTCCGGGCCTTTGCCCGGCTGCCGTGGGGGTGGAACCCGAAGAAGTCGGTCTTGCACAAGACGATCAGCGCGATCCGGGCCGGGACCTTTGAAGCGATCAATCGCGTGCTGTTGACGAGCGCCCGGCAGGACAAGGTGGAACGCGGCAAGGTCGTGCGCATCGACAGCACCGTCACTTCGGCGCTGATGCACGAACCGAGCGACAGTAGTCTTTTGTGGGACTGCGTGCGGGTGATGGTGCGGCTGTTGCAGCAGGCGGCTTCCTTGGGCAGCGCCATCTCATGGCACGATCACTGCCGCGCGGCGAAGAAGCGATCCCGGGCGATCCAATTTACCCGCGGTCGTCCGAAACGAGTTCAGCACTATCGCGCGCTGCTCAGGATCACGCGCACCACCTTGAGCTATCTCGAACAGGCGGCGGCGCAACTGCCCTTGGCGGCGGGCCCGGCGGTCGAACTCTGGCAGGCCCAACTCCGCCACTATAAGCCGCTGATCGAACGGATCATCGCCCAGACCGAGCGGCGGGTCCTGGCCGGCGAGGCGGTGCCGGCTGGCGACAAGCTGGTCAGTTTGTTCGAGCCGCATGCCGACATCATCGTCAAAGGCAGCCGCGACGTCGAGTATGGCCATAAGATCAATTTGACCACCGGCACAAGCGGGCTGATCCTCGACCTCGTCGTCGAAACCGGCAACCCGGCCGACAGCGAGCGCTTGCTGCCGATGCTGGAACGCCACATCGGCATCTGGGGCGAGGCGCCGCGTCAGGCGGCGGCCGACGGCGGCTATGCCAGCCGCGATAATTTGAGCCGAGCCAAAGCCTGGGGCATCTGCGACATGGCCTTCCACAAGAAGTGCGGCCTCAGGATCGAAGACATGGTCAAGAGCCGCTGGGTCTATCGCAAGCTGCGCAACTTCCGCGCCGGCATCGAGGCCGGCATCTCCTGCCTCAAACGCGCCTACGGCTTGGGGCGCTGCACCTGGCGTGGGCTCGACCACTTCAAGGCTTATGTCTGGTCCTCGGTGGTCGCATACAATCTCGCCCTCTTCGCCCGCCTCAGGCCGACCTGACATCCCATGTCGCCAGCCAAAACCGGACCGGCGTGACGCCGGCAGTTGCCAATGCGCGCATGTCCACCAGAAATCCTGGCCGCCGCAATTAGCACCCATGAGCCACACCGCATGGCTTCAAAGCGGCCACCAAGCGGAACCCAAGTGCGCTGCAAGCTCAAGAAAACCAGCGTTTATGGACGGAAACTAGCTAATCGTTTCGGACTGTCCGAGCATGAGTTTCACCGATACGTGTCTCTCGGGGAGGGATTTTCGGCGCTGGCTTGGTAAGGCCGGTGGGACGACATTTCATCCCGTCGGAACATGTGCCATGGGCCACGGTCCGGAAGCCGTGGTTGACGAGCAACTGCGGCTCCGCGGACTTGCCGGCCTGCGTGTCGCGGATGCCTCGATCATGCCACGCATCGTCAGTGGCAACACCAATGCGCCGAGCATCATGATCGGCGAGAAGGCAGCCCATATGGTCTTGGGAGCAGCGGTTTCGTGATCCAGGCCACAGGCGAGGAATTTGACTACATCATCATCGGCGCGGGCTCGGCCGGTTCAGTGTTGGCAAATCGTCTGTCGGAAGATCCAAGGCTGAGAATACTTGTGCTTGAGGCCGGGCCAGACCAGCGTGTGATCGCCAGTCGTGCACCGGGTGGTGTCGTCAAACTGTTCGGGACCAACCGCACTTTCCCCTACGTCTCGGATCCGGAACCGGGTCTGGCCGTGCGGCGCATCCATGTTCCGCAAGGTTCATGCCGGGCGGCGGGAGCTCGATCAACGGCATGATCTACATTCGTGGAGACAGGAAGGACTATGACGACGGGGCAACTTCCGGTTGCGATGGCTGGAGCTACGCCGAGGTTCTTCCGTATTTCAGGCGTGCCGAAGGGAATTGATCGGCCGGCTGGCATCTATCACGGCAACGACAGGCCGCTGCCGGTGACGGACGTACCCTACCGTCACCCATTAAACAAAGCCTTCGTGCGCGCATCCCAACATCCCATGCGACCAAAATTCTGTCGGCTTTGTCACATATGGCGCGACCCTGGCGTCCGACACCGTCAATGATCAGAACGATCTGCTCGCACGTCTCTTCGGACTTCAAAAGGTCAATAAGGCGTGAAGAGCAGAACGTATTTCAGCTCAACGCATTCGGCCGACCGCTTTGCGACACGCCCGTTTCGCAACCCAGCGCTGGATGCACCCGAAGCCGCCCACAACGCCAGGGTCGCAGAAGCCCAAAACAGCCCACTTTTGCGCCATCACAATGACCCGCTGGCAATAAATTTCATTTTTTTATGGACATCGAGCGTATATCCACCTACATAACGTTCAACTCCTCCGCCGAAGCGCTGGTTTCGAATGGAACATGAAGCGCCGAACGCAAACGTTACTGTCGATGATTGCCGTGATGGCAGCGCCATTACTTGGATGGCCAGATACATGATTAAATCAATAGCGCTTTGCTACGTTGAAAATACAACCGACACTTGGAAATGCGCAGCAAATACTGTCGTCTCGACAAGCGTCGGCTAAAAAAGGAGAATGCCTGGCCTCTTGAGCTCGGCGCCCAAATTATATGAATTCTGCAACTGAAAAAGACGCGCCGACACAATCGGCAACGACCAAGATCAGCCTCAAGAACATCTACAAAGTCTTCGGCGAGCATCCGAAAAAAGCCTTCGCACTACTGCGGGCCGGAAAGACCAAGTCTGAAATTCATGCAGCAACGGGCTGCTCGATCGGCGTCAACGACGCCAGTTTCGATATTCGTGCCGGCGAGATATTCGTGATCATGGGCCTGTCGGGCTCCGGCAAATCAACGCTGCTGCGCCTTCTCAACCGACTGATCGAACCGAGTTCCGGATCGATCGAGATTGATGGCCGCGACATCACCGGCATGTCGCGCAGCGAGCTGATCGCGCTTCGCCGCCGCGACATCAGCATGGTCTTCCAATCCGTTGCACTGCTGCCGAACCGCACGGTCCTCAACAACGCCGCCTTCGGTCTCGAAGTCGCCGGTGTCGGCGAGGCCGGCCGCAAGCAGAAGGCACTGGCGGCGCTGAAGGCCGTCGGCCTCGATGGCTATGCCGACAGCCGCCCGGACCAGCTCTCCGGTGGCATGAAGCAGCGCGTCGGCCTTGCCCGCGCACTGGCCAGCGAGCCGACGATCCTGCTGATGGACGAAGCCTTCTCGGCCCTCGACCCGCTGATCCGCACGGAAATGCAGGACGAACTGGTTCGCCTGCAGTCGGAACACAGCCGCACCATCGTTTTCGTCAGCCACGATCTCGACGAGGCGATGCGCATCGGCGACCGGATCTGCATCATGCAGAACGGCAATGTCGTGCAGGTCGGCACGCCCGACGAAATCGTCACCCAGCCGGCCAACGACTATGTTCGCTCGTTCTTCCGCAATGTCGATGTCGCCCATGTCTTCAAGGCCGGCGATGTTGCCCGCAAGTCGCAGGTGACGATCATCGAGCGCGAAGGCGTGTCCGCTGCCGCAGCGCTTGAGCGGATGAAGAACTACGATCGTGAATACGCGATCATCCTCGGCCGCGACAAGACCTATCACGGCATGATCAGCCAAACTTCGCTGATCGAGAAGATGCGGGCCAAGGCAGCCGACCCCTATCGCGGCGCTTTCCTGACCGAGATCCAGGCCATTCCGGCTTCCGAGCCTTTGTCGAACGTGCTCGGCAAGGTCGCCGCCAGCCCATGGCCGGTACCCGTCGTCTGCGATCGCAACCGCTATATCGGCTCCATCA
Source organism: Rhizobium leguminosarum (assembly GCF_001679785.1). Taxonomy (NCBI): domain Bacteria; kingdom Pseudomonadati; phylum Pseudomonadota; class Alphaproteobacteria; order Hyphomicrobiales; family Rhizobiaceae; genus Rhizobium; species Rhizobium leguminosarum. Next base: position 53,379 of record NZ_CP016290.1, on the reverse strand, counting down.
GCAAGTCGGCGCTGCTCGAAACGCTCGACCGCGCCAGCTGACCCCAAACACATCGGATATACTATGAACTTCGATATCGGAAACGGCATCGACGCTGCCGTCAATTACGTCCTCGACAATTTCTCACCGCTGCTGGACGCCATCGCCGCGACCATCGGCTTCGTCACGGATGGCATCCAGAATGCCCTGCTGGCTATCCCCATGCCTGTCGGCATCGCGATCTTCGTGATCCTGTCGCTCTGGCGTGTCGGCATCGGCTTTGCGGTCTTCACCGCGCTCGGCCTGCTGCTCGTCAATCACATCGCCCTCTGGGGCCCGATGATGGAGACGCTGTCGCTGGTGATCGCCTCGACGCTGATCGCCATGCTGGTCGGCCTGCCGCTCGGCATCTCCATGGCGCGCAAGGATTCCGTCGCCGCCTTCGTGCGCCCTGTTCTGGACCTGATGCAGACCATGCCGGCCTTCGTCTACCTGATCCCGGCCGCGATGTTCTTCGGCCTCGGTGCCGTACCCGGCGCGATCGCCACGGTGATCTTCTCGATGCCACCGGTGGCCCGCCTCACCAATCTCGGCATCCGCCAAGTGGATGGCGAATTCATCGAGGCCGGCAATGCCTTCGGCTGCACCGCCACGCAGTTGCTCTTCAAGGTGCAGTTGCCGAATGCCCTGCCCTCGATCATGGCCGGCATCAACCAGACGATCATGCTGTCGCTGTCGATGGTGGTGATCGCCTCGATGATCGGTGCCGGCGGCATCGGCAACACGGTACTGACGGGCATCCAGCGTCTCGATGTCGGCACCGGCTTCGAAGGCGGTATCGCCGTTGTCATCCTGGCCGTCATTCTCGACCGGATCACCCAGAGCCTCGGAAAGCCCCGCGCCGCCTTCTGGCTGGGACTGTTCCGCAAGACCGAGCGCGAGGAACTGGCGACCGCTACCGCCTGACCCCCGCGTCAGACCATTGCGGGCAACGACCCGTCTAATGCGAACCTTCACAAAAGGAGCACATATGTTCAAAACACTCGCAACCCTCGGCCTCGCCGCCGCCCTTCTCGTTGGTACCGTCACAGCGACCATGGCTGCGGATGCCAAGCCGGTGAAGATCGGCTGGGCCGCATGGTCCGACGCCGAATTCGTCACTAAGCTCGCTGCCAGGCTGATCGAGACCAAGCTCAACCAGAAGGTCGAGCTTGTGCAGGCAGACGTGGCGCCGCTCTACCAGGGTGTCGGCCGCGGCGATCTCGATGCGATGATGATGGCCTGGCTGCCGCAGACCCATGCAGACTATTATGCCAAGGTCAAGGAGAAGGTCGAGACGCTCGGCACCGTCTATGACGGCGCCAAGCTCGGCTGGGTCGTCCCGGACTACATTCCCGCAGACCAGATCGGCTCGATCGAGGATCTCAAGAAGGAAGACGTCCAGAAGAAGCTCTCCGGCACCATCCAGGGCATCGACCCCGGCGCCGGCCTAACGCGCCTTTCGGAGAAGGCCGAGAAGGATTACGGGCTGGGCAGCTACAAGCTGCAGATCTCCAGCGAAGCCGGCATGCTGACCACCGTCGATCGCGCCGTGCGCGGCGAAAAGTGGTTCGTGGCCACCGCCTGGAGCCCGCACTGGATGTTCGGCAAGCACCAGCTGCGCTACCTCGACGACCCGAAAAAGTCGCTGGGTGAAGCCGAGCACGTCGACATTCTGGCGCGCAAGGACTTCAAGTCGGAAAATCCCAAGGTTGCCGACTTCCTGTCGCGCATGAAGCTGCCGATTCCCGATCTGGAAGCGGCGATGTTTACCGCGCAGCAGAGCTCCTATGATGAAGCAGTCGACAAGTACATTGCCGACCACCCCGACCAGGTGAAGAGCTGGATCGGCGAGGAAGGCTGATCTCCGACATCATGCTCCCCAGCACCATCGTGCTGGTGAGCATCTTCGCAAGATCGAGCAGGAGCGACAGTTGTATATCGACAGCCCGGACACATTCTACACGACTGACGACACCATCGGCGGCCGGATATCGCTGGCGCGCGACGCGAACGGCCTGTCGGTCGAAGCCGCCGCCCTCGCAATCGGCATCGCGGCAGGCACTTGGATCGACTGGGAAAACGATCGTGACGCTCCCTTCCCCGACCGCCTCGTGATGATTGCCGAAGCGCTCGGGGTCAGCCTGGCGTGGCTCGTCAGCGGACGTGGCGAAGGGCCAACCTGGATCACCAGTGACAACGTTTCTGCCTTTCGTCCGGACTGACGGCCAACGGCCGCGCCAAACGATTTCAGCAGGACAAGGAACGACATCGATGGATACCAGCACAATCACATCCGAACTGACGCAGAACATACCTGGGGCGCCGGCCCTGGAAGCAGGATCGACAACCGGCCAGCCGATCGATCTCTCCGCCATGCACGCCCTCTATTCGGATATAGGATGGCTGATCGCCGAGCGTTTTTCATCGCTTGAAGACCGCCAGAGGGTATTCGAGCTGATCGAGCTCGGCATGCGAAGCGGTGACCCCAAACTGAAGCATGCGGTATCGACCGGCTTGATCGAAGCGATGATTTCCCGCACCGGCGCGCAGCCGGCGAGGTGGCGACAGATCTCGGCGCAGCTCGGACCGTTGTCCGCTGCCTATATCCACGGATAGCTTTTTCCCCTGCCAAGTTCCGCCGATCTCGGCCGGCATCAGCGTGGATCGCAGATGCCGGGCTGTTCGTCTTCGGCCAGCCCCTTCCTCGTCACGTGCAGGATAGACAGCGCCGGCGAAGGCTGCCGGGTGCGCCGATTGCCGACGGCGCGATCCTGCGAACCCGATCCCCTTCGCCTACCCCTTCGCAATTGCGACAGAAGACATCGGAGTTGAGGAGGTGACCAGACGAAAGGATCAGACGCCGGACTGATGTTCAGGTGCGCCGTGTACAAGCTGAAACTCCGGCGAGTGAACCAGATGAAGATAACGTTTGAGAGCGCCGGTGCAAAAGTCGGCCACGGTAACGGCGCGATAATCTCGCCGTAGGGGCGGAGTAGAATCCGGCCACCTATCTTCCTTCTGCATTGAACGCAGGAGGGACAAGGGGATCTACACCGTGGAATTGGGCGTTGTTGCGTGGATCACCCGTCGACTGATATTGAGCGGTGGTTTTCAGTCTCAAGTTTTCAGTCTCCTGATGTGGATTTCGACGATGCCGCACACGTTCAATGCCGATCGGCGGGACAAGATTGCCAAGCAGAAATATCAAGTGACGAATTGGCCGGCATATAATGAAAGCCTGCGTCAACGTGGTGATTTGACCATCTGGGTGAAGGATGAGGCCCTGTCTTTATGGACGGCGCGGAGGCGGACATCGCGGGGTGGTCAGCCGAAATACTCGGATCTGGCGATTACGTTGTGCTTGACCCTGCGCGTCGTCTACGGGCTGGCGCTACGCCAGACCCAAGGCTTGATGCGCAGTGTCGCGGCGCTGATGGGGTTCGATATTGCCGTGCCTGACGTCTCCACCCTGTCTCGCCGGAGCAAAGGGCTGGCGTTGCCGTCGACAAAGTCCCGAGCCACAACATCAGGTCCGGTCCATCTGGTTGTCGACAGCCCCGGCTTGAAGGTCTTCGGCTCGGGCGAGTGGCTGGAAAACAAGCATAAAACCAAGGCCAAACGCAAAAGATGGCGCAAACTGCACCTTGGTCTCAATCTTGTCAGTGGTGAGATTGTTTGTTCCGATCTGACCGTGGATGATGTCGGCGATCCGACAGCGTTACCAGGACTTCTGGACCAGATCGGTGGCCCCGTCGAGAAGTTCATTGCCGACGGCGCCTATGATGGAACGCCAAGCCGAGATCTTCTGGCGACACGCTTTGGTGAGATCGTGGAGATTATTATCCCACCTCCCAAGACTGCCGTTGCCAGCCCTCAATCGGTGCTGGTTCCATCTGTCCGCGATCGCCATATTGCAGAAATCCAGACCAAAGGGCGGATGGCATGGCAGAAATCCACCGGCTACAACAAGCGCAGTCGCGCTGAGACCCAGATGGGTCGATGGAAGGCTGTGATCGGGCCCAAACTCAAAGCCCGACATTTTGACAATCAGAAGACTGAAGCGAAGATTGGCGTCCGTGTTCTTAACCGGATGACAGAACTTGGCCGGCCTAAGTTCGAGCGCGTTGCATGAAAAATGCAGTGGATAGGGTTGCCTCGTCCAAAGTCTGATCCATGCAACAGTGCTGGTTGGAACCGGATCTTGCCTATGAGATGGCGGATGCCTTCTTTCGCATGCTCTACGATCCCATGCGCAGGTCCGTTCAGGCATCGGCGCGGCGGAACGCGTTGGACGGCGTGGTCTGTCGGATGTATGTCCGGCTGTCCGCTTTGTGCCGCTGCGCCAGGCTGACTAAATAATGCCTTTGCTGAAAATGAAGCACCCATAAGGTCCCGGGTCCGAGGTTCTGACAATTGCAAATGAGTTTTTAGCCGCCTCGTAAAATGCGAAACGTTCCAATGCATCCATCTTGATCGGCCGCGCTTCCGCGCGATCGACAACCGTCTGCATCGCGGAAAAGATTGGCATCTGCTTTTCGGGGTCGCCGACAACCTGCATCCGTTTCACGGGGGCGTCGACGAATGTGTCGAGCGGATAAAGTTTGAGGATTGCTTCCGCTGTACGCTCAAGACCGCAGCCGGAGACGTCAATGAGGCGGCCGTAGGTGGTGTTCCGGGCGATGGTCTGGGCGGGATGGTTGACATCGCACAAGACCAATTGGTCCCCGTGTCCCATCAACATCAACGCGTGGATCAGTTCAGCGGTGATGACCGGATCGATTCTTTTTAGCATCTAGTGCCTCCCTTAGCTGCAGGCATATCTTCACAGAGTATATGTGTGTCGTGATGTTTGCAAATCGAGCTTTGAGCGATATGCAGCGCATGTCCATCTGGCGTAGGGCGGGTCGTCCGGCTATTCTCAGCGTAATGCCGAAAGAGGCGGGGAAAATGAGCGGTGGAATAAAATAATTCCGAACTCATCGAATGAACGACTGTACAACAATATGTTCGTATGTGAAGTGGTTCACCGAAATGATGTCCCTCCCAGGGCGGACCGGGCGGCGGCGGTGTTGCTGGATGCGACGCCCCGCCGCCGCCTTCTGGAGGGACGATCAAACGTCGTGGGGAGCGCGACGCACCGGGAGGAATACGCATTGGCATCCATGAATATCGTGAACGTCGGCAAAGCCTACGGAAGCCTGACCGTTATTCACGGGGTTTCGGTGGAAATACCCGATGGCGAGTTCGTGGTTCTGGTTGGCCCTTCGGGCTGCGGCAAATCCACGCTTCTGCGCATGGTGGCGGGCCTGGAGCCGATCACATTCGGCGATATCCGCATCGACGGCCAGGTGGTGAACGATCTGCCACCAAAAGATCGCGACATTGCGATGGTCTTCCAGAGCTACGCTCTCTATCCCCACAAGACCGTCGCCGAGAACATGGGCTTCGCCTTGAAAATGCGCGGAGAGCCTAAGGCGGATATCGATGACCGTGTGAAGAAAGCGGCCGAGATTCTCGATCTGGTTCCTTATCTCGCACGCTATCCGCGTCAACTCTCCGGGGGCCAGAGACAACGTGTCGCCATGGGACGGGCGATCGTGCGCGATCCCAAGGTTTTTCTGTTCGATGAACCGCTTTCCAATCTGGATGCGAAGCTGCGAGTGCAGATGCGCGCCGAGATCAAGGAATTGCAGCGGCGGCTTGCGACCACGATGATCTATGTCACCCATGACCAGGTCGAGGCGATGACGATGGCGGATCGCATCGTTGTCCTGCGGGACGGACGCGTCGAACAGATTGGTTCACCGCTCGAACTTTATGACAAGCCGGCCAACACTTTCGTTGCCGGTTTCATAGGCTCGCCGTCGATGAACCTGCTCAAAGGCCACATCCGGGCGTCCGGGGCACCCTTTTTCGAGACCGACGACAGTATCCGGTTGCCGCTTGTTCGTGCACCCGAAGGCTCCGACGGTCGACCCGCCTTCTACGGCATCCGGCCGGAGCATTTCGCACTTGGCGGCGAAGTGACGGCCAACGTCACTGTCGTGGAGACGACGGGATCAGAGACACAGGTCTTTGCCCGGATCGGCAACCAGAAGGTCATCGGTGTCTTTCGCGACCGGGTGGAGGATCAATCCGGCCAGCCGATGGCGATGACGCCAAACCCGGCATCCGTGAACCTTTTCGATCTGAAAACCGGATTGCGGCTCGATTGAAAGCCGCTTCGCCGATGCCCTGCGACGCAGGGGCTCGGTCGATACCCATCACGTGTGGTGATTTATTCAACGGGAGGAGTGAATTATGAAAGTCAGTGATTTCGAAAGAATGATGGCGATCGGCCTGAGCCGCCGCGCCATTTTGAAGACCGGCGCCAGTCTGGGGGCTCTTGCGGCCACCGGCACCATTCTCGGTGCTGTCGGCAGCGCCAACGCGCAGGACGCCTCCTTGCGCAGCCAGATCCTGCAGATTCCCGGCGTCGGCAAGGGGTCGCCGACCGATGCGGATTGGCAGAAGGTCGGGGAACTTTGCCTCGGCGCGACCAAGCGCAGCGTGAAGCAGGGCGAATTCGCCGGCGTCCAACTGTCGTTCATGGGTCTCAACAACCAGAATCTTCACAATGTGATCTTCCGCGGCTTCCTCAAATCCTGGGAAGACTACACCGGCGCCAAGATTTCGTGGATTGATCTGGCGCAGGCAGACTACAATCCGCGTCTGCAGCAGGCGATCGCCACCGGGACGGTGGATTTCGATATCCTGGAGATGGGGGCGCCTTTCGAAGGCGACGTCTGCGGCAAGGGGCTCGCATCCGAAATGCCGGACTGGGTCAAGGCCCAGATCGACATGGACGATTATGTCGACTACCTCAAGGCGCCGGTTGGAACCTGGGATGGCAAGACGTATCGCATCTCGGTTGATGGCGATTGCCACAACTTCAATTACCGCGCCGACTACTTCACCGATGCCGATCTGGCAAAGGCCTGGAAGGACGAGGGGCACAAGGGCGAGTGGGAGGTGCCCAAGACCTGGCAGAAGGTTCAGGAAGTCACCAAGTTCCTTAAGGGCAAGACGATCGGCGGCATGGAAGCGATCGGCTATCTCGATGCGCCGAAAGCCTGGGGTGGCTTCGGCTTCTACTTCCTCGGCAGCCGCGCCACCGCCTATGCCAAGCATCCGGACGACAAGGCCTGGCTCTTCGACGTTGATACGATGAAGCCGCGGATCAACAACCCGGCCTGGGTCCGGGCCATTCAAGACGTGATCGACGCGCTGCCGTCGGAGTCTGGCGATCAGCTCAACGCGGACCCCGGCACCACCGCCTTCCAGCAGTTCCTGGCTGGTACCGGATCCATGGTTTCCTGGTGGGGCGATGTCGGCTCCGGCGCGCGCACCAGCGACACGTCGGTGATCGGCGACACTGTCGCCTTCGATATCCTGCCTGGCTCGGACGACGTCTACAATTCGAAGACCGGTCAGTGGGACAAGTTGCCGAGCGGTCCGAACCACGCCCCGAACATGGCTTACCTCGGATGGGGCGTTTACGTCATGGCCCGGGTCGACAGCGACGAAAAAAAGAAGAAGGCAGCCTGGAGCGCGGCTGCCCATCTCGGCGGCAAGGACCTGGCTCTGTGGATGGCGGCATATCCGTCGGGCTTCCAGTGCTATCGCAAGAGCCAGTTCGACACCAAGGAATGGGTCGAGGCCGGCTACGACGAGGCCTTCATCTCAAACTACCTTGCCTCGCAGTCGAACTCGTACAACCACCCCAATGCTGCCATTGAGCCGCGCATCCCCGGCATCTTCCAGTATTACAGCGTCGCGGAAGACGAGTTGGCCAAGGTGTTCGCCGGCCAGATGACAGCCCAGAAGGGGGCGGATGCGATAGCCGTTGCCTGGGAGAAGATCACCGATCAGCTGGGCCGAGACAAGCAGATAGCCCTCTACAAGGCATCGCTCGGCGTCTGAGATCAATCGCCTCAAAGGCCCACCTGCAGGGTTCCGGCGGCATGTTTCTCCCATGTCGCCGGAACCGCAGAAACAATTTTTCAAACTTCGGCCGTGAGGGTCTGCTGCCATGTCTCAGTTAATGCCGCTGGTCACGAACGCACCGTTCGCAGCGCGCCGTGCTACCCCTGCTGGAAAGCATGTCCTGCTAGGCAGGGCTCTGTTGGCATTCGCGACCGTCGCTTTCATCGCGGTCCTGGCGCTTCAGTCGCTCGATGCCATGGGTGTCATCGCATTGGGCTTTCAGAGCTGGCGCCCTCTGCTCTACGTCTATCTCATCTGGGCGGTGGTCTTCGGCGTCTCCCAGGTGATGATCCGCGGTGAGGCTGGCGAGCGCGCGGCCTTCGTCCTTCCGGCGGTTCTTTTTACCGTCGCCATGGTGATCTTTCCGACCATCTTCGGCCTCTACATCGCGTTTACCGATTGGAACCTCAGTGCGGTGGAGGGACGACGCTTCAACGGCGTCGACAATCTGCGCACGCTCTTGGCGGATGCCTATTTCTGGAATGCGCTCTTGAACATGGTCTACTATGTTCTGGCGGTTCTCGTTCAATATGCGATCGCCTTCGGCCTGGCCCTTCTGCTCAACGCGGAGATCAAGGCACGCAAGTTCTTCCGCGTCGCTTTTCTTTTGCCGTTGATGCTGAGTCCGGTCGCCGTCAGCTGGATGATCGGCAAGTCGTTGATGGAGTACCGCTTCGGTCCCGCAGCGACGCTGGCACGCTATCTGGGTTGGGACAATCCCGCCTTCTTCTCGACCCCCTGGCTGGCGCGATTGTCGATCATGGCCATGGATGCCTGGGTCTCCATTCCCTTCATGATGGTTCTGCTGCTGGCAGGCCTGCAGGCGTTGCCAGCGGAAATCAAGGAGGCGGCACGGGTCGATGGCGCCACCGGCTGGCAATCGTTCAAGGAAATCACCTTCCCCCTGATGCTGCCGGTGAGCATGACCGCCTTGATCCTGCGCATCATATTCGAGCTGAAACTCGCCGATATCGTCATCAATGTCACGGCAGGCGGCCCGGGTGGCGCGACCGACACGGTGTCGAGTTTCATCTTCCGGGAATACCGGGACCGTTCCAACGTCGGCTACGGCACCATGCTCGCCGAAGTCTATCTCGTCATCATCATCATTTTCGTCGCGCTTATCCTGAAAGGGGCAAGCCGATGGATGCAAAGAACAAACTGAGGGCTGACACGATGTCGACAGCACATGGGGCAATACGTCCAAAAGCGCCCGCACGTCGCAGCTTCGCGCTGCCCAGCTTCATGACCCGTAGCATGCTGATCTACGCCGCCCTGGTCTTTTGGGCCTTCGTTTCCCTGTTTCCGATTTACTGGACGGTGACGACGTCGTTCAAGACCGCCGTGAACGTCACGCAGGGCCATCTCATTCCCTTTGTGGATTTTACACCGGACTGGAAAGGTTGGCGTTCGCTCGGCCTGTCGCCCGACACGATTTTTGAGCAATCGACCGTACGCGACGAATTCATTCGCCGGTTCTTCAACAGCATCGTCGCCTCGGCAGGCGCCTCGCTTCTCGCTGTCGTCATCGGATCGCTCGCGGCTTACGGCCTCAGCCGGTTCTCCTACAAATTCCTCTGGATGCGCAACAAGGACATCTCCTTCTTCTTCCTGTCGCAGCTCATCCTGCCACCGGTGGTGCTCGCGATGCCTTTCCTGGTTCTCTACAAGCAACTGATGCTGCTGGACTCGCTTGTCGGCCTCATCCTGGTCTACACGCTGATGGTGCTGCCCATCGTCATCTGGATCATGCGCGACCAGTTCGACACGATCCCTCTGGAGCTGGAGCAGGCAGCGCTTGTCGATGGCTGCTCGATCTGGGGCGCGTTCCTGCGGATCGTGCTGCCCATTGCGCTGCCCGGCATGGTCGCAGCCTTCATCCTGTCCGTTATTCTCTGCTGGAACGAGTATTTCTTCGCAGCTCTTCTGACCAGCACCGATGCCAAGACACTTCCGGTGATGGTCGCAAGCCAGACCGGATCGCAGGGTATCAACTGGTGGTCCATGGCAGCGATCGCCAGTGCCGCCATTCTGCCGCTCGTGCTCATCGGCATATTCCTCGAGCGCTACATCGTTAAGGGCCTGACGGCGGGCGCGGTGAAATAGCGCGGCGCCTCCTTTGCCGACCCAGGACGGGTATGATCGCGCGAAATGGTGCGCCGCACAACATTTCATAACTTTACAGAAGTCAATTATTATGTGAAGTCTATCGCAACGCCAAACGATATGAGCCTGATCCAGTGACCCCATTGAAATTCGCCACCCGCCTTAACTCCTTCGCCTCCCGGCCGCAGGCCGAATGGCCTGATCTTTCCGGGAAGCCGAGTGTCGCGCAGATGGTGGCCCGCGCTGCAAAGGTCGATGGTTTGACGGATCTCGACCTCAATTATCCCGATCACGTCTCCGCAGATCCGCGCGAATTGGCACGGCAGATCGGGGATATGGGCCTTGCGATCAACGGCTTTGCGATGCGTTACTACACCAATCCCGCTTTCAAGATTGGCGCCTTCACCAACCCTGACGCAGCGGTTCGCCGTGAAGCCATCGACCTGACGAAGAAGGGCATCGACGCGACCCGCGAGGCCGGCAGCAATCTGATGACCATCTGGCTCGGGCAGGATGGGTTCGATTACGCGTTCCAGGCCGACTATGCAACCTTGTGGCAACACGAGATTTCAGGCATTCGTGAAGTTTGCGAGCATGATCCCGATTGCCAGATCAGCATCGAGTACAAGCCGAACGAGCCCCGCTCCTACAGCCTGATGCCTGACTGCGCCACGACGCTGCTGGCCATCAAGGAAGTCGGTCTGCCCAATCTTGGCGTGACGCTGGACTTCGCCCATGTGCTCTATGCCGATGAGCAGCCGGCCTTCGCGGCGGCACTGATCGCGCGCTACAGCCGGGTGCTCGGCGTTCATCTGAACGACGGCTACGCCAAGCGTGACGATGGGCTGATGGTCGGCGCCGTTCATACACAACAGACGATCGAACTGCTGCGCCAGATCCGCAAGGACGGTTATGACGGCGCGATCTATTTCGACACATTCCCGGATATGACCGGTCTCGATCCGGTCCACGAATGCGAGGTGAACATCCAGACCGTCAAGCGCATGCTTGATGTCGTGGACCGCCTTGAGCAGGACAATCGCCTGTCTGGTGCGATTGACCGTCAGGATGCCGTCTCCGCCCAGGCGATCATTCAAGAAGTGATGCTTGGCGCGAGGGCTTGAACTCCAACACCGCAGCACGCCAGACGGCGTGTGAATTTCACACTCGGGAGGAACCGATGAAGACATTTTTGAAGATGACTGTCGCCGCAGGTCTGGCCGCCAGTTTCCTGTTCAGCGCCGCCGTCGCGCAGGAACTTGCACCACTCAACTCCGACACCGAAAAGGACCGCATGGACTGGTCCGAATTGGAAGCCAAGCTCGGCGCGTTTCCCAAGCTGCCGGAAGGTACTAAGGCCGGGGCCGTATCCAAGACGCTGACCAACGAATACTGGCGCTCTCTGGGTGATGGCTACAAGAAGTTTGGCGACAAAGTCGGCGTGCCGGTTGTCTACCAGGCGGCACAGAGCGAAGGCGATCAGTTGGGTCAGCTAACGATCGCCGAAGGCCTGATCACCCAGGGATACAATGTCCTGCTGGTCTCGCCGCAGACCGACGCCAATCTCCAGCCCGTGATCGAGCAGGCAAAGGCGGCCGGCGTGCCCGTCGTCAACGTCAACGATGCCGTCATTCCGCAGGCGGAGCACTATGTCGGCAACGTGCAGCGCGACAATGGCGTGCGCGTGGCGAAATGGTTCATCGAGAACCGGCCGGAAGGCGGCAAGGTTGCGATCGTCGAAGGGCAGGCTGGTGTCTACGCCGCCGTCCAGCGTACCGATGGGTTCAAGTCGACAATCAGCGAAGGCGGCAAGTTCGAAGTCGTCGCCAGCGTTCCGGGCAACTGGGATCGCCAGACATCCTATGACGCCGCCACCAACATCCTGCAGCAGCATCCCGACCTGATCGGCTTTTATGCCAACAATGACGGCATGGCGCTCGGCATCGTCGAGGCGGTCAAGGCAGCCGGTCTTCAGGACAAAGTTGCCGTATTCGGCACGGACGGCATCTCCGATGCCTATACGTCGATCAAGGCTGGAGAGTTGACAGGCACCGTCGACAGCTTCCCGGTGCTGACCGGCGAGGTAGCTCTCGAAGCCGCCTTGCGTCTTGTTGCCGGCCAGAAACTGCCCCGCGTCGTCGCCACGCCGCAGGCGCTCATCACCAAGGACAATGTCGCGCGCTACCAGGGCGAGGGCGTCGATGTCCGCGCCGTGCTGATGGAAGACGCAGCTGCGGCGAAGTGATCGCCAACTGACAAAGATGCCGGCCGCTCTGGCCGGCATCTCTTGCCGATGGAGGGTGACGCAATGACACCGAGACTGAGATTCGAAGCGATATCCAAGAGCTTCCCGGGCGTGAACGCATTGTCCGACGTCTCCTTCGACGTCGCGCCCGGCGAAATCCATGGGCTCCTCGGTGAAAACGGCGCGGGAAAATCGACGTTGCTGCGCATTCTGTCCGGCGTCTTTCGTCCAACCTCCGGGTCCATGTTTGTCGACGGCGAAAATGTCTTCTTTCGCAAACCGATGGATGCGCGCGGTGCCGGCATCGCCATGATCCACCAGGAACTGCAGCAGGTACCGCATCTGAGTGTCGCGCAGAACATGTTCCTTGGCCATCCGCTGACGACCGTGGGCGGGCTGTTCGTCTCGAGGCGCGAGCAGGAGCGGCGGGCTGCCGAAGCATTGTCGATGATCGAACCCCACATCGATCCTGCGGCCCCGATCTCTTCGCTCAAGGTGGCGCAGCGCCAGATCGTCGAGATTGCCCGGGCATTGCTCGACCGCGCCAGGATCATCGCCATGGATGAACCGACATCAAGTCTGACGCCCAGTGAGTTCGAACGGCTGGCCGAGGTCATAATGAAGCTAGCGGCAAGCGGCGTGTCGATAATCTATGTCTCGCACAAGATGGACGAAGTGTTCCGCATCTGCCAGCGCGCCAGTGTCATGCGCGACGGCAAGCTTGTCGGTGCGGTGGATGTACAGACGGCTTCCCATCAGGATGTCATCACAATGATGGTGGGGCGTGAGTTGATGCAGGAGCAGCATGTCTCACACGCGACCGCGACGGTGAAACTCGAGGCACGGGGGCTCTCGTCGCTGACGAAAATCAGGGATGCATCGTTCAAACTTCACCGTGGCGAGGTTCTCGGCATTGCCGGGCTTGTCGGATCCGGCCGGACGGAACTCCTGCGTCTTCTGGCGGGAGCTGACAGATTGACGGCAGGCACGATCGACATAGACGGCAAAACAGTCAACCTGCGCAATCCTCGCGATGCCATCTCCGCCGGCATTGGTCTCGTTCCTGAAGAGCGCAAACGCGAAGGAATCATCCCGGTGCGCTCGGTCACCATCAACATGGCTCTTGCCTCGCTCGGCAGCTTTTCCAAAGCCGGCATCATTCAGGGCGGCAAGTTGCGCAACACGGCTCAGGACCTGCTGCGCCGGGTCAATCTCAGGCCTTTCCAGTTGGACAGACCGATCCGGCTCTTCAGCGGTGGCAATCAGCAGAAAGCGATCATCGCCCGCTGGCTGGCAAGCAAATCGCAGATTCTCCTGTTCGACGAGCCGACCCGCGGCATCGATGTCGGCGCCAAGGCGGAAATCTATCACCTGATCGAGGCCTTGGCAGCTGATGGACATTCCATCGTCGTCGTGTCCTCCGAACTGCCGGAAATCATCCGGCTTTCCGATAGGGTCCTTGTCATGCGGGACGGGCAGATTGCCGCGGAAATCGCGCGCGCCGATCTCACCGAAAGCACCATCGTGGCGCATGCCATTCCCGGTGCAAATACCGGCCGCACGCCAGCTCCGGCCGCCTAGGCGTGGACGACATAAAGGAACACGTTATGAGCAACTCACCGACTACCGCCGACACGAAACTTTCGCCCGCATTCGGCCGCTTCTCGTTTTCTTTGAGAGACGCCGGCACGCTGATCGGCCTCGTCGTCATCATGGCGGTGTTTGCGACATTGGTTCCCGGTTTCATATCCGAGCGCAACCTCGTCAATATCCTGCAGCAATCCAGCATCAACGCCTGTTTGGCGCTTGGCATGACATTGGTGATCATCTCGGGCGGTATCGATCTGTCCGTTGGGCCTACCGCCGCGATATCGGCGGTCATCACGGCGACCCTGCTTCTTTCCGGAGCTCCGGTCCCGCTTGCGATACTGGCTGGCCTCGGGATTGGCATGGCCTGCGGGCTCATAAACGGTATCCTAGTTGCCTATGTCGGTCTGCAGCCCTTCATCGTAACACTCGGGACGTTGAGCACGTACCGCGCGCTCGCGCTGATCTATACGGGCGGCAATCCTGTTCTTGGCATCCCGGCGGGTTTTCGATCGCTCTTCAATGGAAACCTGTTGGGTATTCCGGCACCTGTTCTGATCGTTGCCGTCGTGGCGCTGGCCGCCTGGATCCTGCTCAAGAAAACGCCGATCGGCGAGTATCTCCTGGCCGTCGGCGGCAACGAAGAAGCGGCCTACGTCGCCGGCGTTCCGATCGCTCGTACCAAGATCACGGCTTACGTGATCTCCGGCGGACTTGCAGCTCTTGCTTCCCTGATCCTGATCGGGCGCCTGGGCGCCGCCGAACCGATCCTCGGCAATCTCTGGGAGCTCGACGCGATTGCTGCCGCGGCCATCGGCGGAGCCTCGCTGATGGGCGGCAAGGGCAGCATTCTGGGAACGATCCTGGGCGCTATCATCCTCGGCACAATGCGCAATGGTCTTACGTTGATGAACGTCCAGGCCTTCTATCAACTCCTGGCGACCGGTCTTATAATCCTCGTCGCGATGATGATCGATCGCGCGACAAGGGGACGAGAATGAATTCCGAAAACTTCGACACGAAGGCCGTTGGCCCTCGCATCCGCATGATGATGCCTTTGCTGACGCCACTTGAAGCAAAAGTAGTCGATACGGTTTTTGCGCTGCGCGACTTCAGCGATGATACATCGCTGAAACAGATTGCCGACGATGCCGGCGTTTCGGAAGCCATGGTGGTGAAGATAACCAAGAAACTCGGTTTTGCCGGCTATCGCGATTTCCGCGCTGCGGTCAGCCAGTATAACCGCCAGCCCACGGCCGAAATGCATCAGGAGCTCTCGGTCGATGATACGTCGCAGGAGATCGTGCAAAAGGTCTTTCGCACCTCCATCAATGCCCTGGAAGAAACGTTGTCGATACTCGACATGGAGGCATTCGACAGGGCGGCGGATCTGATCCACCGGGCCAAAAATCGTGATTTCTATGGTGTGGGCGGCTCCGCTCAGATTGCACGGGACGTGTCGCACAAATTTCTGCGGATCGGCGTTCGGGCCAGCGTTTTCGATGACTCGCACATGATGCTGATGTCGGCGTCGCTGCTGGTCGACGGAGACATTGCGATCGGCTTTTCCCATTCGGGTAATACCACGGCGGTGATCGAGGCGATCCAGCTTGCCCGGCGAAACGGCGCTCGCACGATCGCCATCACCAACTATAACTCCTCCGCGTTGGCGCAGGCGGCCGACGTGGTGCTTTGTTCCACCGCGCAGGGTTCTCCTTTGATGGGGGAAAATGCCGCCGCACGTATCGCGCAGCTCAACATCCTTGACGCCGTGTTCGTTGCCGTTGCCCAGCGTGACTACAAAGCTGCCGAACGTAATCTCGAGCGGACCATGTCCGCCGTCACGTCCAAACGAAAAGATCGACTCCCATGATAACTGCACCCCTCGTCACCGTCTTTGGCAGCCTCCACTACGACATCGCCGTGATGGGACCGGCCCGGCCGCGCAAGGGCGAAACAGTGACGGGAACATCATGGCATCCGAAAAGTGGTGGCAAGGGTGGCAACCAGGCCGTTTCATCGGCACGCACGGGTATTGCGACGTCGATGATAGGGGCGGTTGCCGATGACGAATTCGGGCGGTTTCTTATCGACAATCTCGATCGTAGAAGGGTTGATCACACCTTCGTTCGGCGCACCGCGTCGCAATCTACCGGCATGAGTGTGGCGATCTTCGATGCCGAAGGAGACTATGGCGCAGTCATCGTCTCCGGAAGCAATCTTACCCTTGGCGATGGCGATGTCGCAGCGGCCCGGGATCTTCTGGAAAGGACAACGCTGCTTGTTCTGCAGAGCGAAATCCCGGATGCCGCCAATGTCGCAGCGGCGAGAGCAGTGAAACAGGCCGGAGGGCGTGTCCTCATCAATGCCGCGCCCGCGCGCCCGCTATCGGCCGATCTTCAGCCGCTCATCGATATTATCGTTGTGAACGCGATCGAAGCTGAAATGCTGGGAGGGGTTCCCGTCGTTGAAACACTCGATGGCGCGCTTGAGGCCGCACGGAAACTTGTGCGGACCTTCCCCGAGGTCGTAGTCACCGCAGGTGGTGCCGGTGTCGCCTACGCAAATCGCGATGGAGAGGAGACCATCATTGCGGCTGTGAAGGTGAAAGTTGAAAGTACGCATGGGGCCGGAGACGAGTTTATCGGCGTCCTAGCTGCCGAAATTGCGTCTGGTAAAACGATAAACGACGCGCTTAAAAAGGCGAATATGGATGCGGCCAAACTCGTTGGCACACCTGAAGCGGACCGACTTGGATGAGGTTATCAGGTGTAGGCCTCTCACATCGTTCAAGGCGGGCATTTTGCACAGCTCGATGATGGCCCACCGCTTCGCAGGTTATGGCGTTGCCGCCGTCGAGCGGGGATTGTTCGGTCTCGTGCCTGTTCCGGCCGTTCGCAAGGCGCTCGACAAAGCGGGATGGACCCTCGCGGACATCGAGCGCATCGAGATCAACGAAGCCTTTGCCGCCGTGCCGATCGCGGTGATGCGTGAACTCTCGTAGAACGGAAGTCGGTCGCTCTTTCATTGTGTGGTAAAGGCGTCGGAAATCTTTCAACGGGCAACACGTTTGACGCCTTCCTAAGCCTGGAACTGAAGCTGCCGAGCAATATGGGCTCGAACGAGCTATCCGATGACTACTGAAGCGGGCTATGGAAAAGTATGCCCGCTTCAGGATTGCGGCCTCTCCGCTACGGCTACTGCATTTGATCACGACCTTGCCCTTCGACGGGGCGGAGGGCGGCGCTATCGATCAACCCGGCGATTTCCTGCAGTTGCCGGCCATCGGCGCGCATCAACAGGAAGGAATACTGCACGCCGCGGCTCTTTAGCAGCGGGTTCAGCCCGAGAGCTTCGGCAAAGCTCGGGTTCGGCGGGCCTGAAATCAACGTGCTCTGCCCACCTCCTCTCCTCTGCGCCACAAGCGGGCGAAGCGTCCGGGTATTGGTTCCGGTGCGTTCCTATCACTTTACGAGCGCGTGACTTTTCGTCCGAGGGAAGCCGGATATTCGAGCGCCCTTAACAGGAAAAAGCGTTGCTCACGCAGACACTGCCGATCTCGTGTCGGCGTGAGCGACGCAGCTGTTAATAAACACACCATCCCTACCACAACCCAAGTCGGGCGTGTGGCGATGCCGCGATCCGTCTGATAATCAAAACCAGTGCGTGCATTGCATCTCCAAAGGGGCAGGAGTTGCAAGAAATCAGGAGGGGTCATGGCGGACGGATTGTTGGAATGGGCGGACAAGCAGGCCGACTGGGTTCGCGACGCGCTCAGAAGACATGCTCAACATGGAGGGTTCTCGTTGAGCGATGAACACAAAAAGCACGTCCGGACAGGTGTTCGTCTTGTTGCAGGGTACGCAATAGACCCTGTCCCAGACCATGAAGCGCTTGGTTCCAGTCATCTGAAATCCGCTGCGGCGAAGGAGCCTCGCGCAATCCTTTGCTCCTTGGGGTCAGTACGAAATCTGAACCGCCTTGCAGAGGGACAGACGCTAAAATTTGCGCTTAACGGCCTGACACTAATTTATGGTGACAATGGGAGCGGCAAAAGCGGGTACTGCCGAATCACTAAAAAACTCTGTCGGAGTTTGACATCGGACGAACTGTTGGGAAACGTGTTCGAAGCCGGCACGAAACCGCCGGCTGAGGTTCAGGTCCGATTCATCGAAGAAGGCGCGGTAGAACCGCAGGAAGTCGTCTGGATCGACGGGACGCCGACGCCGCAGCCTATTTCACGAATATCGGTATTTGACTCTGCCAACGCACGCTTGTACGTCGACAAACAGAACCGGATAGGGTTTCTCCCCGCTGACATCGCTATTCTTGAGCGGCATGGTACTCGCCGCGGCGAATTGGAGGCCGAGTTCCGCGCCGAAATAAAGGCGCTCGAAGCCAAACTGAAGACCCCGATGCCTGGAGGATATTCGCCAACTGGAACGGTGGCTGCTCTCCTCGCACGTCTTGATCCCAAGTCGAAGGTTTCGCTGCCTTCCAAATCTCAAATCAAAGCTCAAGCCGAATTTTCGGACGCCGACAATACGGAACTCGGACAGTTAGCAATTCTGTTGGCTAGCGACCCGTCCACAATGGCTACCAAGCGTCGTCGAGCGAAAGCCGCGCTGGAAAAGATCGCCGCCGCAGCTCTTCTAGTCGAAGCGCGCCTCTCGGACGGTGCTTGGGCGACGTTAGCGGAACAGATCGCGGCGGCGGGATCAACGGCATCTGCAGCCAAGCTCGCCGCAGCGTCAGCGTTCAAGACGTTACCGCTGGCCGACGTAGGGCAAGCACCGTGGCGTCTGATGTTCGATTACGCTCGTGCCTATGCCGCGACCCTCGGGGGCGACCATCAACACGTACCATCCAAGGAAGGTGACCCCTGCCTTCTTTGCCAAGAACCCTTGACTGCAGAGGCTGCCGAGCGGATGTCGTCGTTTAATGCATTCGTGACAGGAGCGGCGAATATGGCGGCCCAAAAGGCGGCGACAACGCTCCACGCATCGCAGAAGGCCATTGTTGACCTCAACATCCCTGATGGCGACGAAATCCAGGCAGCGCTGGGCGAGTTCGGCGATCTCTCACTTGCAAGGAAAGAGGTGATCGCAGTTATCATCAATTATTTTGCTATAGCGGCGAACCGCCGATCGTTGTTTGTCGCTTCAGCTGCTTCGGAAACGCCGCTCGCCCCATCCCTTGCCGCAACAATAAGCGAGCAATGTGCTCAATTGGCTGCTGAAGCCAGCGACGATGACAACGCAGCAAAAGACGATACCACTCGCGCCGCAACGAGGAAACGGCGCGACGAGTTGACAGACCGGAAGAAACTTGGCGCTGATTTGGCCATCGTCCTTGCTCGTTTGGACGACCTTGAAGAGCGGCTCAAGCTGTTGGAGTGCTGTGAGGCAGTCGAGACAGGCTCAGTCTCGCGGCAGATGACCGCGCTTAGACGGAGTCTGGTCATGGAACACCTCGAAAACAGAATCCTCGATGAGATTCAGTCGCTAGGCCTCTCGCACATCCCGTTCTCGGTGAATGATCGTAGTCAGGATGGCCAGAGCTACTTCGAGGTTGGGCTTGCGGCACAGAAGGCCACGGCAAACAACCGCGTGCTCAGCGAAGGCGAGCAGCGAGCCCTGGCTTTAGCCTGCTTCCTTGCGGAGGCAGGTGGCGACACATCTCGCCATGGTCTGATCATCGACGACCCGGTCTCCTCGCTTGACCACTTGCGTGTGCGAAAGGTGGCTTCCCGCTTGGTGGGTGAAGCCGCAAACGGGAGACAAGTGATCATTTTTACGCATAACCTTCTATTTTTCAACGAGGTCGTAGATGCGGCCGCTCAGAGCATGCCCCCGGTTCCGATCGTGCGGAACTATATCAGCAAGAACGAAGCATCCGGATTCGGGATTATCAGCGAGACCGACGAACCATGGATCGCGCAGCCTGTCACTAAGCGGATCGCGACTCTTCGGGACCGCTTGAAGGCATTCAAGGAAATTGCCAACCAGACGGACGAGTCGTGGAGGCGTCTTGCAAAAGATTTTTACACCGATCTTCGCGAGAGCTGGGAACGCCTCGTGGAGGAAGTACTGCTCGGTAAGGTTGTGGAACGGTTCAACACTGACGTGAGAACCCAGAGCTTAAAGGTCGTCTCAGTGGAGGACGAAGATTATAAGCGCGTATATTGGGCTATGAAGCGTGTTTCCGAACGTTCGGGGCACGACATGGCCGCTGGGAAAATTCTCCAGACACCAACGCTTCTCGAAATGAAGAGCGATCTCGACGCGATTGAGGAGTTCCGTACGGAAGTTGCGAAACGCAGGAAAGCAAATGAAGAGCGGCGCGCTGCGTTCGAAAAGCCTCCCAAGGCGGAGACTATTTAGAAACACGGCCTAGGTCGCCGCCACGACACGGATGAGCGTACGCATCCGAGTTGGGCCGCATTGTGGAGTGAGTGAGAGTGTGGATGCTCTGTCTATATAGACGGCAATATAGACGGTGCTTCACACATGGACTTGATGAATGATCTCACCGGGCATTTTAGCCGGATGGAGATTGTCGATAGCGGGCGTCGCCGGCGTTTCACGGATGAAGGGAAGCTAGCGATTGTGGCTGAGAGTTATAACGGCCCGCGGCAGGTGACGGCCACGGCGCAGCGTCATGGGATCACGCGCTGGCAGTTGAATGCCTGGCGCAGGGCCGCCCGGGAAGGACGGCTTGTCCACCGCTCGACAAACGGGTTTGTTCCAGCGATCGTCGTTGCCGAGCCGGTTGTTGCGAACACGCCACCTGCGGCGACTGTCGCTGTGCCGCCGCCTGTCAGCGACCACGGTCGCATGGAGGTGGTGAGTGCGAACGACCGGCGTGTGATCGTCGGTCGGGATGTCGACGTGGACGTCCTGCTGCGGATTATGCGGGGTCTGGAGACGTTGCGATGAACCCGTTTCCGATGGGAACGGGTGTCAAGGTTTGGTTGTCGACCGGACATACAGACATGCGGTGCGGCTTTCCTTCGCTAGCCCTTCGGGTGCAGGAAGTGTTGAAGCATGACCCGCTGGGCGGTCATCTGTTCTGCTTCCGGGGCCGCCGAGGTGATCTGGTAAAATTGATCTGGCATGATGGCCAGGGCGCATGCCTGTTCACGAAAAAATTGGAACGCGGCCGGTTTATCTGGCCGAATGTAGAGGGCGGCGCGGTGGCAATCACGCCGGCGCAGCTTTCTTATTTGCTGTCCGGAATTGACTGGCGAGCCCCTCAGGAAACCTGGCGCCCGACGCGGGTTTGAACGTCTTTTGCATTGAATTTGTTGGATAAATATGCTTCTATGACAGCATGTCGTTACCGCCTCTCTCACTGCCGGACGATCTTGCCAGCGCCCACGCCGCGTTGCTGGCGGAACGCGAGGCGCGGATACGCGCTGAGGCTGAAGCGAGCAGTGCAAAAGCAAAACTTTCCGGCATTGAGGCGCTCAACGCCCATCTGCAATTGCTGATCGCCAAGTTGGAGCGCGACAAACACGGTCCGAGCCGGGAGCGCACCCAGCGGCTGATCGACCAGATGGAATTGCAGCTTGAGGAACTGGTCGCTGATGCGACCGAGGATGAGCTTGCGTCAGAGGCGGCCTCAGCGAAAACACAGACCGTTCGTGCCTTCACCCGCAAGCGCCCGGTGCGCAAACCCTGGCCAGAAAATATTGAGCGCGAACGTCTCGTCGTCGACGCGCCGACCGCCTGCACCCATTGTGGCAGCGAGCGTCTGTCGAAGCTTGGTGAGGATACTACCGAGACGCTGGAGGAGGTCCCGCGCCGCTTCAAGATCGTCGAAACCGTCCGGGAGAAATTTACCTGCCGGGACTGTGGCTGCATCAGCCAGGCGCCGGCGCCTTTCCATGCCACGTCGCGCGGCTTCCTTGGCCCCAACCTTCTTTCCACGATCGTCTTCGACAAATTCTCCGAGCATCAGCCCCTGAACCGCCAAAGTCGCCGGTTCCGCAGCGAGGGGATTGATCTGTCAACCCAGACGCTCGCCGACCAGGTTGGCTACGTCAGCGCCGCCGTCAAGCCACTCTTCGATATGATCGAAACCCACGTGTTTGCGGCCGAGCGCCTCCACGGCGATGACACCACCATCCCGATCCTGGCCAAGGGGCAGTGCATTACCGGCCGCATATGGACTTACGTTTGCGACGACCGGCCATTTGGCGGGCAGTCGCCGCCGGCTGCCGTCTTCTACGCCTCCAGCGACCGGCGTGGCGAACATCCGCAACGACATTTGGCCGAGTTCACCGGCATCCTGCAGGCCGATTGCTACAATGGCTTCAATCCGCTCTTCGACCGGAGCAGGAAACAAATCCCGGTAACGCCAGCCTTCTGTTTTGCCCATGCGCGGCGAAAGTTCTTCGAGCTGGCCGATGTCTCTCGCAGTGCCCGGCGGGGCAAGGGCTTGAGGCCTGTCTCTGCGACGGCGCTGGAAGCGGTCAAACGCATCGATGCGCTGTTTGACATCGAGCGCGACATCAACGGCAAAAGCGCCGAAGAGCGCCTTGCCGTGCGCCAGGAAAAGAGCAAGCCGCTGCTCGACGAACTGGAGGCTTGGTTCAGGCTGGAACTCGAAGGCCTGTCGCGATCCTCACCGGTGATTGAACCCATCAACTATATGCTGTCGCGCTGGGCCGACTTTGCCAGATACGCCGACGACGGCAGGATCTGCATGACGAATAACGCGGCGGAAAGAGCCCTGCGCGGGGTTGCATGTGGAAGAAAAAACTGGAGCTTCGCCGGATCCGAGCGGGGCGCCGACCGGGCGGCCATCATGCTGACCCTTATTACGACGGCCCGCCTCAACGACATCGACCCGAAGGCTTGGCTCGCAGATGTGCTGACGCGCATCGCAGATCTTCCCGTCTCCCGCCTGCGTGAGCTCTTGCCTTGGGAATGGAAGAGGATCAAGGCGGTGGCGATATCGGTTGCCGCGTAAACAGCGTCCGAAACAGCTCCTCCGACCGCCGCAGACCCTCGTCCGTCAGCACCAGCGACTTCGACTTGTTCACCGGGTCGCCGATCATGCCCTTCTGATGCAAGCGATCCGTCGTTGCCCAGTCAAAGCCCTTCCAGGCACAACGCTCGTTATGCAGCGTTAGCCACAACAGCGCCAAAACGGCATCGTCGATCTTGTCCTCATCGATCTCCATGAACCCGACGTTACCACGCGAACCCCATTAAGTCCTGCGGCCCACCTCGGATGGATACGGATGAGCCTACTTTCGCCACGTCCGTAAAGACACAAGAGTAGCCTAAGCGCGCTCGATCAATGTAGCACAACGTCGAGACGAGGTGGCCGCCTGGCTTCAGGATATTCAGAGATTTTGTGCACGAACTGGCGCCGGCGCGCCTTCGCCTGGTATGCTCATTGTTTGGAGGAGCGGCTTCGCCGTAGCGGGCGCGACGTCGCGCGAGAATAGAGGCGTTGGCGGCAAAACCGCGGCGGGATACGATGTTTGGCGACCGAGACTATGAGCAAAGGTGATATTGTTGCGCCGTTTGGAGACGCAATCAAGCTGTCATAGCCCGATGATTGTCTTTAGATCTTTTAGATCCTGCAGAAGTTCGTCGCGCATTTTTGTCGTGTAAATACGTGCAATCTTCCCCTGGTTCTGCCGATCGACGATCTTCTTTAGATCTGAAAGCCGGTTCTTCCACGTCATTCCATCGGTTATGAAAAGCAGATATGTGTCACGGCGCATGGCGTCGATAATTGCATCGAGATCGCCGATGATGTCAGTCATCTTCGAGCCGGTCGCACCGTATCCCTTGACCTCAATCACGATGCGGGGCCGGTTTCTATCGGGTACAGCGACATCGCATTTCGCCGTCTTATTATCGGCACCGGTGAAGGTACAGCGTGTTTCGTAGGTGTCTCCAAAAACCTCTTTGACCATCGCTTCCGCGAAGTCCTCGAGGCCACGTCCGCGCCGCTGCCCCTGGATGGCAGATCCTCGACCGGAGCGCAGGCGTTCGACGAGAATATCGCTCCAAACCGGCACGTAATTGATGGTGGTGGCCATCGCCTCACCAACCTGAAGGCTCTCCAAGGCTGCAAGGAAAGCGTCCCGATCGGATTTGAACCGCTTGGCGCCAATCCCACCCTTTCCGAGAATTCGCGTCAGCTCCGCTTCCATGCTGTCTTTTGATAGCGCAAGAAACAGCCGGCAGCATAGCAAACCCCGTTCGAAATGCTCGTCCAGGAGTGCTTCTATGTCCGAGCGAGCGTAGGCCTGTTTCTTCGGCGGTTCCGTTAAAGCTGCGATCGCTTCCGCTGCTGTGTCATCCATCCAGTCAACAGCGAGCGGGCTGAGACTTTCAACGACCTGATCGAGGGTTTGATCCTTCGACTGCATCACTGCCCCACAATCAGGTATTCAGTGACCGAAGCACGTTCGACCTTGCTATGGGTGCCGAAATGATAGCGATGCGGCTTTTCGAAAACCGTGACCGTCTTCTTATGCTTGCCCATCAATTCTACAAGCTGCTGAAGATCCGGAAAGCCATTCGAGCTGTAAGAAAGGGCAATCTTGCTTTTTGCAAAACGGGCAAACATACGGTCAAAGGCTTCGACCGCCTCTCTTCGATAGCTGAATGGCGTGTACCGCTTGGCAATCTTCTTGACTTTGGTGTTTTGGTCGATCGGCAATCCCTGCCAATAGCAGGAGAGGCCCTCTAGAAAGTGGTACCGCTTGGTGTAGCAATTGTCGTCTGATCTCGGCACATAAGGGGGGTCAAGATAGACAAGATCGACCCTCTCATTCGACAGTTCGAAAATGTCCGATCGAAGCGCCTTGTTCCTGCGGCCGTTATCGAAAACCGCATTGTTGTAGACTTCGATCTGCTCGAGAAAGTGCTCTTCAATTGAAAGCCTGAGATCGCGGCGTCCGTCATCGTAATGCGACAGATCGCCTGAGATGGTGAAGAC
The DNA here is from genome assembly GCF_001679785.1 of Rhizobium leguminosarum. Lineage (NCBI taxonomy): Bacteria > Pseudomonadati > Pseudomonadota > Alphaproteobacteria > Hyphomicrobiales > Rhizobiaceae > Rhizobium > Rhizobium leguminosarum. The sequence goes on along the minus strand of NZ_CP016290.1, from coordinate 28,427 downwards.
ACCGCGTGGCTGCCGCTTCAGGCAAGAGCGGAATAAGGCCGCAAAAGCCAGCGCCTGCTCGTAAGGGTCCTGTAGCTGACGGATGTTGCCTGAGACTCTATCTAGGAACTTGAGGTCTTCCTGCTTGTAAAAGACGCCACTGAAGTTCTTTTCGATGAAATTATGGGCAGGCGGCGTACCATCGATCAGTTGGCGGATCGCCTTCCCATCAAGATGGACCTTGTTGTTTGCGATCGTGGCACGGGCGACCAAGCTCGAAAAGTTCATGAAATCTGAAGCAACGACGCGTCGATCCATGGACTTAAAAAGATATCCGACGCATCCAGTGCCGGAAAATGGATCGAGAACGCTGTCAAAGTCGACCGCGTTCAACGTTTCGAAGATCCATGGTAACAGTCGTGACTTGGACCCCATGTAACGCAGATCAGGGTAACGTGTCGCGCGGGCCGGGATCGCCGGTTGATTTTCAACGTGGGCGCGGGCTCGAAGCGGCACTACGTTGGACGCCAGTTTCACGTTGAGCATTTCACTCATAATTAATCGGCCTCGTTTTAGGGTGACTGACCGGAGAATCGATCAGTCGGCTGGGCAAATCCGGTGTAGCCGATATGAGAGGCTTGATCAAAGGCGTCGTAGCGGTGTCAGGCGGCTTAGGATGTAGGGCGGGATGGAGTACACCGTTTTCATATCCGTGATTGTTTAAAGCTCAACACGCCTCAGCGAAAAGGTCAGCACAGTCCGTACGCGAGGAAAGGCGATCCTGGTGCCGCCAAGTTCGAGGATGACCCGCAACGTCGCCTATAGCTGCGACGACACCTATTGCTGGTGCCGCTGCTCTTGGCAGGCCTTGGCATCGGCTTTGCGCCGGAATGGACCGAGGGCCTACCGAACCGGGCCTTCGAGCTGAAGGCGGTCAGGGGCATCGACTTCCGGATCGGGCTTGGCGTTGCCTGGAATAAAGAGGACCCAACCGCTTCGCGCAACGACATCGTCGATATCGCCCGCTCATTGGCGCGGCCCGGCAGGTGAGGTGAGGGGGCACCATGGGTGGTGCGCCCTAAGCGGAACAGCTTGCGGGGGCAGTCGGTCCCGGGTTCCGCTCGTTCCGAACGGCGCTTCGCTAACCCTCCTGCGGCTGCCCTTTTAACCGGTCAAGCTGTGCGCGAACTGGCGCCGGCGCGGACGCGCCTTCGCCTGGTATGCTCATCGTTTGGAAGAGCGGCCGTGTCGCGGCCCTCTGGCCAAAGAAATTTCTCATGGCGGCGCAAGGGTACCGTCAGGATCGACATCCGCCTTTTGCTCGCTACGGACATAGTGATCCAGGCGTGTCACCGTTGCGAATTCGGCATGGTTGCGATACGAGCCGAATTTGAAATACTGGCTCTCCTTTGCCAGAAACGGCTTGAATCCAACGATGCCCTCGGTCTTGGAGATCTTTTTGCCGTCAGCCCAGATTTCGATCAGACCTGTTTGGTCCGAAACCAGGCGCAGGTGGTAGACCATCGTGGTCCATTTCCCGAACGGATCGGGCAGCGAATTATAGCGGGTGACCGACAACCCTCGCGCACAGCCGGTTAAGCCCGGGAGCGATAGCGGTGCCGTTCCATGGGCGAGATCGTCGGTGTCGTGTCCGATCGACAGCGTCTCAGTCTTCATCAAGGAGAAGACCTGCGCAGGCTTGACGAGCGTATGTGGATTGCCGAATCCAGGTTCGACCGGGGCTGTCTCTTGCGAGGCAATGAAGACGCGGCAGAGGACGTTCTTCGGGTCGCGGTCCGGATCGGCATTGTCCTGCTCGAGGGAGACGGTAAAGGCGCGGCCGTTGAAACGCTGGGCAAGGACAGGAGCGTCTTTCGGAGAATTCGTTTGCTTCCACTGGCCGATGACAAATCGTCCGGTGGTCGGCGTTATGCTGTCGTCGATGAACATATCAAACCGGTACCAAAGATCGGTTCCGATCGGCGCCAGGATTTTCTCTGCTTCCCATAATTCGGAGCGTTCGCTGCCATCGCGGTCATAGGAACCATCTTCCCGCGCACATCCTTTCGGGTGCCAGGCAAAGGCCAGCACGTTGTTTTGCGGCAGGCTCCTGACGACCTGTGTTGCGGCAGATCTGGCGTCGCCTGCTAATTTGCCGAAGGTGAAAATGTTTTCGTCCCGGCTGCATGAGAACCAATTGTCCGAAACACTGGTGGCATCGAACTCGTCCCGGATCGTCGGCGACGCCGCGTTCGCCTGTGGGGCTCCGACCACCGCCAGCATAACGGCCAGTGCGCAGTTCCATCGCATGTTCATGGCTGGTCCTCCTAATCCATCTTGATGGTTAAACCGCTGGGGCAATGATCGGATAGACGCACCTTGTCGGCCGGCGTCGGGTTGGGCCAGGGAAACTGTTTTTCCGACTCTGGCACAATCATGGTCGCGGCCCGTGTGCCATAAATGAAGAACTCGATGGGGAGAATGTTATAGGCGTCAGGGTTAGCGATACCGGACGGGTTCGGCTGGCGAAACTCGCGCCAGCATGTCGACATGTTTTCATAGGGCTGACGGAAGAGTTGGATATCGGACCGCGGATCCCTGTCATGACCACTCTTATCGGCACTATAGCCGCTCAGTGCAATCCAGACTTCATCTGGGATCGCGCCTGGCTGCGCGTCGAGACGACGATTGAAGTCTCCGACAATCATCCAAGCTTCGCCTGCGGTTTCGCGCGCCTCGATCCATTTGCGAAGCGGATACATCTGCTGTCCGAGGGTATCACATGCCCGGCTGGCCGGCGGTCCGGCCGCCGGATCCGTGTTCCATAGCCTGAAACTGATGAAGTCGTCGAAGCAGCCGCTCTTGAGATGAACATCGAGGACCCGCAGTGTCGACCCGGCCGGCGACCGGATCGTGACGTCCAGGCCCCATCGGATCCGGCGGATCGTTCCGTTGTCGTCAAAGGTGACATCGAGTGGCTTATAGTCTGCGGCGGAGATGATCTCCAGCACTGCGTTCGGCCGCAAGGCCACTGCCGGATATTGTACGCGTGTCGCGGTCGTCGGCCTTACGGCGGTCATGCCGCTCTTGGTACAAACTGGAGCGATGGTTTGGCCCTCGGCCTCCGCGAATTGACCGCTGATGCAATGTTCCCATCCCTCGGCCACCGGGAAGACGGCGTCCAGCGCGGCCGGGCTGGTCACCTCTTGAAGAAACATAACGTCCGCAGATATTGCATCACGCCAGTGTTTAAGGTCGGCATAGTCTTGGCTGGAGCGGATATGGTCATCGGGAAAGACGGTCTTGGGATCGCCTGGGTAGACCAGCGTTTGAATGTTCCAGTTGCCGAGTGTGAATTCCGCCGCCACTGCCGGCATTGGTAAGACGATCGAAATGAGCATTATGCATATCGAACGTGTCAGCATTTTCTCCTCCGGGTTCATGGATAGTCCTGCGGTGCAGCGATTTGCAGCGAAGTGCATGTCATCGATGAGTCCATCACGTCCGTCTTTCTTGCTCAGCAAGGTCTCCTTGTCGCGGGAATGGCCCCACGCGCCGGCGGCGTTTTAGCGCCCGTTGCTGCTAAGACGTGCGAGAAACCGGACCGCGCTCCTGCTTGGCATGAACAGATAAGCTCCCCCGCGCATCCGCACGAAATCCTTTATTCCGGCGAGGTTCAGCGGGCCGCGCGGAGAGGGTATCGTCAGCCGTCCCATGCCGCCACCACGGCCGGTGATGGGATCGACCTCGTTTTCCAATCCGTGAAACTGCCAAGCCGTGGCCCAGGTCTGCTGAACGAATTCGAATTGGCGTTCGATGTCGGCATTTAGGCACATGAAGAGAAGGCCGGGTTTTTGTTCCTCCGGATCATTGGCGCCAACGGCGTCGAAACCGCGCCCCACACGCAGGATGCGATGACGATTGACGATTGAAAGTTCATCCATTGAGGCCGGGGCCAGACTATCGCGAGGATTTGACCGGCGAATGTGAGCCCCGAGGGGACAGCGCTCACCGAGCGGATCCTCTGCGCCAGGCAGGAAATCATTGTCGGGCCGAAAATGTCCCCCGCTCTGCTTTCTGGTCGCTGGACCATGCGGGTAGCGCACCAGCGAAGAGCCATCCTTCCAACGGCCAACCATCTTGGCGCCGATCCACTCCGCTAAAAGCTCTGGATCGAGTTGATCGGGCACGGCTGGATGATCGGCGTAGCGTTTGGCCGCCTCGCCCACATAGTCGTTGAAGACATCGACATATTGCGCAAGTTGACGGATGACCAGGAACGTGCCGTTCCGTCCGAGGTCGCGCGCGGCGGCGGCGCAGTTGCTGCCAAAATCAGGCTGGAATGCGCCACGTGAGTGCGTAGGCTCAGCGAGCGGCAAAAGATTGCCGGGATCCATCGCAGCCGGCACCTGTGGCGACGGCGGGAAGAAGCCACGCGTGTCGGGATAGCCCAGCAAGAACTCCCCCGGCTCGACCGCATGGATAGCGTCCGACCGGCGCATCCAGCGTCGCGTTCCCTTGATGATTGGCTGCGAAATCCCGTCGGCGAAGCCAAACGGCTCCCGCACCGTCTGCGCCGCCGTTTCACCTGGCCCTGGCCGTGGCAGCGGCGTCGGTGTGACCCGATGTATCACCTGTCCGCCTGCGACATCGATGCCTGAGATCAGTTCCCCGGCGTATGAGGCCAGTGTAGGTTCAGAGTCTGCATAGAGGAGCAGTGTAGCATCGACTGCGTTTTCCGGGCCGCCCCACAGCCATTGCCTGGCCTGGTCGTCGCCGGTATCGGCAAGCAGGTTGGCCCGACCGGGCGAACCCATGCCCAGACGAAATGCAGGCGGGAAGGCATCCTGGACATCCGAGGGCAAGCCCAACCGTCTTAGGCCATCTCCTGTCAGCGCACAGATTAAGACCTTGTCGGCGGGTGGCTGATCTCCGAAGGTGATCTGATCCTCGATCGACTTCAGCCAGGCACATGCTTGCTTGGGGTCGTCGGATAACCTGATCGCGAGGCATGTCGCGTAGGGGTGTTTGCTCAAGCCGCCGTACAGCAGCGTCTGGACCTCGAAGGTCTCGATCAACGTCGCCGGCCTCACCTTTGAGCCGAACAGTCCGAGCCACGCCGCGGCCTCGTCTTCGGTTGATACTGTTCCAAGCCCTTGGCGGATAGCGGCGTTGGTGCGAATGCGTGCGGTCGTCAAGTGTGGATAGGCGCTGTACCAGAACCATGTCGGCTGCTGCTGGCGGCGCGCCCAGCGCTTGAAACGGTCGCCATCTGTCGCTCCCTTGAAGAACAGGTTTTCGGTGCGTGGAAAACCAACCGTATTACTCCATACGGCGGTGAGGCCGCCTGACGCCTTGGTGATGAAATCCTCCAGATAGCTTTCCCAACTGCCACCGTAGTTCGAGAAAAACAGAAGCTTGTTTGTCTTCGGCAGTCGCAGCCAGCGGGCATAGTGGATCGTGCTGATACCGCCGAGAAATCCGGGCCGAAAGCGCCTCGTTGCCATCTGCCCGATCACCCAGAACGCTATTCTGAGGGGCATGCCCCGCAACAACCCAGCCTGCATGATCGAGATGCCGGCAAGATGGTTCTGCTGCGTGTCTTTGAGATTTTCAGCCTCTGTTAGTGCCGCCATCACGTCCGGATTGACCAAGGTGTCGATCGGCGTGTTGGCGACCTCAAGGCGGCGCAGGCCAAGGTAGACGCTCACGACGGTCACCACGACGGCCAAGGCGGCGATGATGGCCGACAGGAAGAAGGCGATCACTCCGACCGTGAACCCTTGCGAAAGCCCAGCAGCGATCGTCGCGGCGACAACGAAAAGCCCGAGCAGACAAAGAACCGGCCAGAAAAACTTGAGCAGCCCCCGAAATGCAAGAGACAGTATGAAGCCGAAATCAAGACGAGGCGGCTCTTCGGCGGCAAGGCGGGGAAATGGCTCGGGATCCAGCAACGATGCCAGGTCGGCATTGCCTTTGACGAAATCGCGCACGCGCGCAACGGTGGCTAGCGGTGCGCCGGCGGCCGGGTGGGTGTCGAAATAGGAACGGAGTTCGCGTGCGAGCAGATATTCGCGCTTGATCCGCGCCACTGTCATGCCAGGCGTGCCGCAGAAGTCGAGGCCCGGGACATCGAGCAGGCCTTGGCCGGTGCGAACATGGTGAGATGCGAGAAGTTGGCTAAGCGAGCCTGGCGATTGAATAGCTGCCACCGACAGGGTGTCGCTGACGAATGATGCGAGCTTCGTGCCGACCGTATCGAAGGCGTGTTGCGGCTCGCCGTCTACCGACATTTCGAAAACCAGATGCGTCGGCTCTCCAACATCGCCACGAACCACGGTGATCGACATGAAATGCATACCCTGATCGCGCAGGGCACTGCGAACGAGCCCTTCTTTGCCGAACAGTTGAGGCCGGAATTCCTTGAGCTTTGCATCGACGAGATCGGCCTTCTCGGCGTCGAAAGGGATCGCACTCGTTACTAGCGATTGGGTCATGCCTGTCCTCCAGCCCGACGAAGCCCGTCGCAAACTATCCCCTACTGCACATTTACGCTTTCCCCGTCACGCTCGTACCTATCCTCGCGTCTGACGTGCAATATTTGTTTCATTTTATTCGCCGAGTCACAAGTAGAAAGCTCGAAAATAACCGCATCAATTCGAATTTCATCAAGTTGTTACGTTGAACGGCAAAATTATCGAGGAAGTTAATAGTCCATGGTGCGAAAGCGTATTCGCGTTTAACGTGAATATGATTCAATAGTCTTGTGCGAAATCCGGAGCGCCGCAACCATCGCCTCGCCGTCCAACTGCCGCGCATCCACCATCTTCATTCAACAATGGGGACCAAGGCATGGAAAAGGATCCAGAAGCGTCAGATAGCCAGAATGAGATCGTCGCCACGCAATCGGTGGCCCTCCGTAGAGGTGGAGAAAGTTTCCACCGCCGATTCCAACCGTGTCTCAACCAAAGTGAAGGATCGGATCAGGTCGGTGCCTCGCCTGCGTCCCGATGAGAACCAGCGCCGCAACGTCATTAGATCGCGCTCTCCTCGATCGCCCATGACCGTTATCTGCTGGCGGTTTCCCGCACCAACCGGCTGGCGGACGAAGGAGAGATGGCCATCGATGATCTGCGCTCGGAAAAGATCATCGCCTTCAATCGCTACACCGAACAGCACTTCAACGAGAAGTTCGAAGAATACGATCTGACCCGCAACATCGCCTATAGCTGCGACGACACCTATTCGCTGGTGTCGCTGGTCTCGGCCGGGCTTGGCATCGGCTTTGCGCCGGAATGGACCGAGGGTCTGCCGAACCGGGCCTTCGAGCTGAAGGCGGTCAGGGGCATCGACTTCCGGATCGGGCTCGGCGTTGCCTGGAGCAAGGAAGACCCAACCGCGTCGCGCGATGATGGGCAAGGCGTATCAGGTGGCGCTGAGAGACGGCTGCAAGATTGGTATCACGGCTCGGAGCGAAGCACCTTCCTTTCCGGTCGGCGAGGATGGGGCGCGAAGCCGATACCCCGTCTCTGCTGAAAAGCCCGAAATCGCCTCATTGGTTCGCAGTCGATCTCAGTGGTCGAGTGCGTCTGATGTCTCGGGACGACGCTATCGTGTCATTTTCGCCGGGACTTCTTGGGCACCGCGATCAAGCGTTCCACAGAGGCCTGCTTATCTGGCGGTATCTCCACCTCGCGGCCGTCGGGCAATACAAGATACATGGTGCCGGCTTTTTTACGCATCTTCAGGAGGATCGCTACCCCGGTCGCGCCAAAGCCCCACAATTCCACGGCATTGATTAGTGCCGTGATCTCTGAGGCATTCAGAACCGATGTCAGCCACTTCAGCGCGTCCCATATGCGGAGATCCTCAGGATCAGGCTGGGGTGAGGATTCCTCCTGCGAAAGAGCCTGCGCCACGACCCCGCAAACGGTGCTCTCGGAAAAGGACGCTCCATTCGGAGTGGCAGTATCACCTTGCAGCGAAACGGAGAGAAGTAATAGAGCGATCCCGACCGTTCCAAACCTCAAGGCGGCACCTGCCTTGAGTTGATCGTCCGGCGCATCCAACACTGCCAGAACGGCATTTCGCCAAGTGGGATCCGCCAATGCGGAAACCAGAATCAACCGTGCCACCACGACGGATCGCAAGCGGTTCAGAGAACGATCAGCACGCCGCACGTCCGCGATCATGTTTTCGAGATCGCGGCTCGGCACGCCGCCCACGATCCCGGCAAATTGCTGCGGATCCAGATGCTCCTCACAATACCGCACCCATCGTTCGACTGTTGCGATCAATGCGAAATCGGAAAGCGCTTGAACGCGCTGCTGAACGGCTTTGGAATCGATATCGGCACTCATCTCCAACTCCCATAAAGGCTAAATGCGCAAGCGCGTGCCCAGTCCCGTTCATTTGCTCCATAAGCAGCCATCAAACTCAAGACTGCCGATCGCCAGGCCGCAGCCCGACTTTTCCCCTCAACGATCCAGGATCGATAAAATGCCGCATGAAAACTTGATGCTGTCTCGAGGTCGACATGCCAGTGGCTGGCGGTGACCGACGCCACCCCAAGGCTTCTGAGTGCGAATTCCGTACCCAGCATGTCACCTGCCGACCCCGGACGACCGAGCCCACTTACACAGGCAGCCAACGAAACGTGCATTGCGCCGGACGGGCCGCCGTCGATGATTTCTCGCGCCGACATCAGATAAAGTTCGGGTCGCGATCGATCTGGCCACTCCCCGTTGGAAGAGACGAGCAATCCTGCCTGTAGAAGCGGGTCCACTGTCTCTGCCGGTGATGCGAGTGGAAAGAAGCCATGCGCTTGGATATGAACGAGCTGCGCGTTCCGAAGGGCGTATTGCACGCTCGACTTGTCAGTGTCGTCCTCTTTAATCCGGCGCAAGGTCACCATTTCACGGATCGGGTCAATAGCCTCTTCGGCGCTTTGCATGTGAAGCTCCCGATCGGCATTGTCGGCAGCGGGGATCACCACAAGGCATGCTGAGGCAACAGGGCCGCCGACGATTGCACGATCGATATCGATCGCATCACCCAGCGATGCAACCCGCGAGAAACTCAAATCGTGAACAATAGGTCGGTTGAGAACATCCAGATAGTGCAGCGGCACCAGGTTCAGCGGATAATCGAGCGCAACGGCAAGATGATCTCCGCTTTGCATGCGACCGTCGGAGAATGCGTGCCTGAGCGGCAGTAGCAGTGACGAAAGTGGCCCACGCGGCGATCCCGCATCGCGGAGGCGACTCCTATGCCAGTCGGCAGGTGGCACGCGGCTGGTCAGGGCATCCAATTCCTCGCGACCGATCTGGGGCCGGTGCGCATAAAGCGTTCCGTCGCCGAGACGCAGAAAAACGACGCATCCTTCGTCATCGACGAAAGTCGAGAGATAATGCCAGCCAACGATAGGTGTGTCTTCTGCTCGAAACGCCGGCCCGGCTGAACGAAGATAGGCCGTGCCGCGCAGAACCTCGGACGCGTTAAATGCTATGCCAACTTTTCCGTAACGGAGTCCGAGGCGCACGATCTTCGGATAGACGTTCGGAAAACTCCGCATCGTGGCTGCCCGCGCCGCGGGATCATGAAGGTCATGGGCTGCGGAAATGAGGATGTCCAGGACCGTTTGATAACAGGCGAGTGCTTCCGGCCCCTCATTGAGCTCTTCATGGACTAAGCCTAGCGCCCAATTTGCCTCGGCGGTACCTGAAATGTTTGCCTTTAACACAAACCATGCCAGGGCCGATTGCAAATCGGACAGAGCCGCGCGTAGCATTTCTTCGGTTCTGGCTGTGTTCGACAGCACGGAGGCAGCAAAATTGACCGCGTGGCGTGCCTGCTGATGATTGCCGACCTCGGTTGGCACAAGACGTTCAACGCGGCGCGCAGCGACTTGGTAGCGGAATATCTGTTGATGGAAAATTTCGTTGGCGTTGTCGGCAACCTCGTTTGCGACTTGCACTTCGACGAGATCGAGAACCGCGTCCATCTCTGCACGCGCTGCGTCGAATTCGGCGATGTCGCTCGCGGAACGCAGCTCGCTGCGAAATGTGTCCTGCGCTCGCTGCAGGCGCCGCTGATCCGGGATCCAGGCCTTGGCGGCTTCGCGCGCCGCTGTGTCCAGTCGTTCTCGGTGCGATCGCGTGTCTATCGGCATTGGCCTCAAGATATCATCCGGCCGCGTCACGGGACGCCAATCACGCAATAGACGATCGAGATCTGGAGATGAGGGAATGCGGGCATATCGCTCACGCGCCTCAGCGAGGCGAAGTTTCTGGATCAAACCGCGGATCGCATTTTCTTCGATGCTGGGAGCTCCGTTTTCAAAACGACCTTTGACGAGATCTGCGATGCGAATGGCAGCATCCGCTTCACCGCAGCCAATGGCAGCTTCACCGATTGAAATTGCGATGCTTTGACAAATCGTCTCGATGAGGGAGCCAGTAAGTTGGAGCTCTGCCGGGAGGCTCTCCGCCATTGCATCCCAAACGGGAAGAGCGAGTTGGAGCGCGATTTCGGGGCGTGGTCCGACGCTCGCCATGGCGCACATTCTTACAACACCAAAAAGCCGGAGGACCGGGTCCTCGGAATTCAGATACTCCTGGAGCCCCGCGTCGTCCAACTTTAGCCGGGAGAGCAAATCCGGGAGCGCCGCCGCTGACCCGCGATGCGACCGGATGAATTCTAAGAAGTTGAATCCAGTTGACGGTGGGTTGCCCATCATCTCACCTTGGATATCTATTCAGTTCCAGCGCATTGTAACCATCATACGATACAGTTTTTGCGCGAGTGTTCACCTCATTATTTAGGTTGAGGGTGGTATCCATCCAATGTGGGTGGCCTTCCCAGGCTCATTGACGAGCGACCGGTGTCCACATCGGTTCTTCCCTTCGGTGCCGATCATTGGGTGCCGAGCACGCCGGCGAAGATTTCGCCAATTTTGAGCGCCCAGTCGGCGATCAGGGGCGACATGACCGTCAAGAGCGCCTTGACCACATTCCAAATGCTGCCGAAATCAACAAGCTTATTTGCCTCCCCTTGGATGAAGGTCACCGAACAGAAGTAGGCGGTTCCGAGCGCCAGCGAGAAAATCGTCGCCCAGTAGAGCGTCATGGCGCCGCGCAGACTGCCGTAGTCCAGTAGTTGTCTGATCTCCTCTGGTTTTTTGGGATGATAGGCTGCCGCGATCATATCTGCGCCGGGCTGGAACAGCAGGTGGACTGCCACGATTGTCAGAAGAAATGTTATCGCTGCAAGCAAAGTGATATTCTTGATCCGCGCGATTCTGTCCTCAACGGACACGGCCGTCGAACCCGCGACCACGGCAATGGCCGTCAAGTAAGCAAGACCCGCGACAAGCAAGACCGCTATACCGAGCGCGACGACCCGTTTGAGACTGTTTCCCGTGTTGCCGATATCGCCGCTGGCGCAGGCCGGCAGGATGGGAAGCTCTTTTCCTTCGCAGGTCGGAAGATAATAAAGGGTCTTGTCGATGAGGTTTCTGGAGATCTCTGTCGGTATGTGATCATCCGCAAGACGGATCTTGGAGAGGATGTGATCATCCGTAAGGCTGATCTTTGAGAAATTGAACGCGACGAGCACAAACGCCACCAGGAGCATCAGCAAATATCCGGCTTTCAGCCACCCGCTGAGCGCTGCCATCCAGACAACCACTGAGCCGTAAGTAGCGAGCGCGACGGCAAACACCATGGCGGCGCATAAGGCGAAGCCGAAGTTGTAGAGCGATGAGATCGCCTGGGCCGGGATAAAGGTGAGTGGATAAGATGCGCTCGTTTCAGTGCCCGGCAGAAATCCGACGTCGATGCGTCCGACTTCGATGATGTCCTCGAAGATGAAGCGCGCAAGCCAGACCACGAGGATCGGCGCGGCAAAGATCAAGCCAGGGAGGATATAGGGCCTGGTCTTCGTCCATTTTTCAGCGAGATATGCGCGCATATCGGTCACCTCGGTAAAGCCCTGCCGTTAGAAGTTGATGTCGTCTTCGCCGCGGATCGGTCGGGCCGATGCGATCGATGTCGTCTCAACAGTGCCCATTTTGTCCATGCTGCGCAGGATGCCGAAGTCCAGTCCGGTCAGTTGTTCGATGAGTGCGATCGGCCGTTGATAGACGCGGGCTTCCTCGACCGTATAGGGATTGTAGCGGGTAGTTTCGAAGAGTGGTGCGATATCGGACGTTTGCTCGACGATGAAACCTGTGACCGAAACGCTCCCATCTGGACGTTTGAAGACAGCAATTTTCCAGAATGACCATGGAATCTGCCAGGGGCCGCCGCGCATGCCTTCGCCGAAGAAGTCGTCGTCAGGCCGCAGCACCGGCCCGGTCATCACGGTTGCCTTCTGCGAGCGCTTGTCGGCCCGAGCGAGCACGAAGTCCTCGAGATTGCCCCAGATTTCACTATTGTAAATGTGTTCCTGCGGCGCAGCGTTCGTATAGTGGAAGGTGTCGTTCCCGGCGCGGTCGGCAACTTCCTGATCGCCCCAGACCGGATCGAGACGGCGCACCAGATGTCCGCGATCGATCTGAATGGCCTTCCCGGGGACTTTGCCGTAGATCTCTGCGAGTGTCTGTTCGTTTGCCGGCAAGCGATCGTCGCGTCGCCAAGCCGGCGACTTTGCCGATTTTAGCTTAGCGCCGTCGATATTGACTGCAGTCCAGAGCGCCAGCCGCCGGTCAGCGTGCATGGCGAGAGAGAAATGCGTGTAATCGAAGACATTGCCGTTCGTGATCGTATTGACGGCAAGCCGGCCTTTGAACGTTTCCGCCGTGCGCGGAAGCTCGACGATGAGATCGGCTCCGAGGAAGTCGGGCCTGTAGCCTATGGAACCTAAAAATTTCGGGTCTTCAAAACGGGTGCTCTCGAACGCCGGCGCTTCGCCAACATCTGGAAGTGTCTGCCATTTTTTTGGTTTGGAATCCGTCGCGACTGTCGGCATTGGTTGATGGTTGGTGCGAGGATCATGGACGAGCATCGCCATGATCTTTGCCGCGCTGGCGTTGAAGACGCTGGCCTTGCGCAAGTCCTCCCAAATCGCGCTGACGCGGACGCCTTCGTTGGCGATCCAGCGCTTGGCTTCGTCGCCCTCCATTTCATCCCAGACCTGTCCACGCCTGTTCAAAATTCGTCCCTGATCGTCCCGGTCGGCAATCGCCAGATGATGGATCGCGACGAGATCCCACTGATCGTTGAAGACCGCCGCCCCCGACGATCCGGCCTCGGTGTCGGCCTGATAATGGATTGCCGCTGGACTGACGCTCGGAAATCGCGCTGGGTCGAGTGCTATGATGCGGTTTTCGCGGACAACGACCTGTTTGGTGCCACCGCCCGGATGCTGGATCAGCGACACATGTTCGCCGGCGATGCCTTTGCCGCTCACCGGATTTAGGGGCAGCGCGCCAAAATCGGTAATCGGCGTCCCATCGTGCCCCACCGGTCGAATGGCAACGATTGTGAAGTCGAGTTCGACACTTGTATAGAACGCCTCATATGGCGCAAAGGGGAAGATATGGCCGCGCCTCTCAACGAAGTTCCGATCAAGCTCATAGGCGAATTCGGCTAGGCTATAAGATGCCGTCTCGAAGTCGGGAAGAACGTGATTGTTGGTTATCAGCAGACCGGGCGTTATCAAAAAGCCGGTGCCATAATCAGGCGGTGTTGCCGGCCGTCCGAGGATCTTGATACGGCAAATCGCCTTTGCGACCGCTAGCCCACGTTCGAAGAAATTGATGCTGACAATGTCGCGGCTGCCGATAATCCGCTCGAGTGCGTTGGGATCCTTTCGGTTGAGCATCGCCATGCGCGCCGTCGTGCGTGAGGGCTCTTCCACGCTCATGGTCTGTGGTGGGGAAGCAGGCGCCGCCGTCAGCGTCTTGTCGGCTTCCTGCATTGGTCTTTGTTCGACGATTGCCGCCTTCGAGGCGAAAACTAGAGCGTCAGGGCTTGCCGTCCCGAGCGGTGATACGATGCGGGCCATCCTCTCTTACTTTCCTTCCGCTTCACCCGGTCTCTTGCCAAGTGTGTCATTGAGAACGGCGGCCAGACGCAATCCGCCAAGCACGAGTTCCCGGTCGAGGATCGGCTGGGCGAATGCCTGATAGGTCTCGTCGATGAGGATCCGACCATTGCTGGCCGTTCCGGTGGGCACCTTGTCGTAGACCTGGACTGCCTGTTGGAAGCATTCGTTTGCCCAGCCTGCAGTGTATTCGCCCTGAAGCATGCCGGCCGCCATGCCGGGCATGACGGATGTCTCGAGTTCGCTTGCATAAGCGCCCCAGCTGAAGGCGTGAGCACCGATCAGCGTCTCGTCCCAAAGTTTGTGGAAATTGACATCGGCAGTGCGTGGCTTGTTGTCCGGGCCTATACCCTGAAGGGTCACTTCGAGGCTATTGCCGCCGCGATCTCCGTCGCGCTCTGAGCAATGCAGCGGCTGGTGGATATCGCCGACCAGATGGACGACAAATTTCAGGGCGTCGGTGCGGGCGGTCCGGCCAGCGCCTCGATCTGCCAACACCGCGATCTCACGCTTTAGCGCAGCGACGATGCAATCTCCTTCGACTGGATCGAGTTCGCAGGCATGACCCGCGTCCGGCTTCTTCACGTCGATATCGATAAAGTGCCACCGCGTGGTCTTCTTGCCGGGTTTTGTCGCCCTGAAATCATCGGCCCAGCTCGAGATCGAGGCGAGCGATGTGCCGTCGCCCAGAAGGTCAGCCACCGCAATTCTCGTCTGTTCTGACAGGCGCCTCTGCGCAAGTTCCGCGACAATGGAATGACCGCTCTCACCCCAGGCAAGAGCATCGGCGCAGGCTAGCATCGAAAGGGACGCCGCAACCATCAAAACAGGGAATGATGTCATCGGAACCTCTGATCTAATCGGCCTTGGATTTCCGGTCCAGAGCCTGTTGTTAAGGGTAAACGCGTCCGGACCGTTCGTCAGCGGGGGGCCGGTGACTAGATCCCGAGGAAATAGCGCCTGCGCTTGGACTTGTAGCTTTGAGGGTTAAAGTGCGAAGTGATCCAGTCCTCTGACTTTACCTTCAGGTAGCCGGCATCGGGATCGTGTTTGCCCGTCTCCGTCAGCTTCTTGACGAGGTAGCGCGCGTAGTGGTGGTCGAAAATGCGCATGAACTCGCCGAAATAGATGTCGGCCACGCGGGTGTCGCCGCGGATGACGAGCATGTTCTCGTCATTGACGCGCTGCGAGGGCTGAGAGAAGTTCGCCGACCCCGAGACGACTATGGGCTCGTCGCCCAACGGGTCGACCAGCATGAACTTGTCGTGGATGTAGTCGTTGCTGTTGAGCGGGTTGTCGCGTTCCTTGAGGAAGTTTGCCAGCGCCCCGTCGCCGAGATAACCACCGGCGGCAAAAAGCACGTCATTGTCCACCTTGATGATTTCGCCGTCGCCGAGATCGTCGTCCTTGACGACATAGCGAAGCACGTCGTTTTGCTGGTTCAGGACCTGCTGAAAGACCTTATCGATGTTGAATGCCACTGTGAAGCAGACGATTTCTTCCGCCTCGGCCATGCGGTCGGCATACCACTGCAGCGTAGCACTGCTGGTCTTGTCGTCCCGCGCGCTGAAGACTGGTGTGACGCTGTCTGGCGCCGGACGTCCCGCTGGGAGCGGGGAAGCGGCCCGGTTCGGCTGGCGGATCTGGGTCGGCGTGAGGTTTTCGGCCAGCCGCTCCCAGTAGTGAAGGTAGGCTTCGGCGACCGTCCGGTCCCAGACGATGTGGCCGACATTCGAATGACCGAATATGCCACCCTCCGAGACGTTGGTGGAGCCTGTCCAGACTGCGATAGGCTGACCGTCTTTGATCAATACAATAAACTTGTTGTGGCGGATGCCTTCGCTGACGGTCCGCGCCTTGACCGCGCCCATCTGGTCGAGCCCGGCATTGGCGATGGTCCGTTCGTTTTCCGTCTTGTAGGAACTCTCGCCGTCATAGACGATCTTGACGTCCGCACCCGCTTGGACCGCCTTGGCGAAAGTATTGGCGACCGGTTGATAGTGGAATTCATAGAGGGCTGCGCGCAGGGCGAAGCGATGATCCGTCGCAAGTCCGATGAATGTCACAAGCGCTTCGTAGAGGCCGCGCGACAACCATCTCATTTCTTCCGATGTCGGGCTTTTATCCTTGGGATTGGCATTGCCGAAGCGGCGGGCAAAAGCCTGCGAGCCGATGACGCCTCGATTGAAATAGACATCATGGCGTGCCGACGCATTGTCTACATCGGACTTCAGGAGGAACTCGACTTCAGTATCGATGTCGAGGGAAATGGCCGAGGCTTCGTCGAGTGTGAGATTTTTCACGGCGCCGTAGACAGGCACAATGCGATAGCGATAGTGGTGATCCGTCTCGGCCGTGTAGTCGGCCCATTGAAACGATTGGATCGGGTGATCTGCCGTGCTGACGGGTGTACCGGGCGCAAGACCCCGGTCCTTGTCGCGAAATCGCTTGATGCCGCGCATCCAGTAGCGTTCGACGACGGTCCCTTCTCTTAGTTCGGAGCGTTCGATGGCAAATCCCATAAGGCCGTCACACTTGCCTTCCTGGCCTGGCTGAAAGTCCCAGGCAAGCGTGACGACGTAGGTGCCCGCAATGGCACGGGCGCGCATGATCGCATTTGTCGCTGGAACTCTCATTATACCCCTCCCTTGGTCGCGCAATCGCGCGGGTGATCGATCAACGGTATTGCTATTCGCTCGATTTGCCGCAGTTGCCTGGCAAAGCGAGCGCCGTCTTGCTCGAGTAGTCTGCATTTATCCAGTCGCTAAGCTGGTTTTGCATGCCGATGAAGAGCTTCAGGGCGCGCCGCGCCGCCGTTCCAGGCATTTCGCCGTTAGCAGGTTTAGATTTGAAAGATATTTCCGCAACTTGAGGGGCCGTCCGGTCGAAATACCATAGTGTCAGCGCAAACTTTCCTGTCACGTTTGCGCCAAGCCGCACCCGGGCGTTCTCAAAGACTTCTTCGCGGATAGACGGACCGGCGATCAATGCCCTTTGAGGTTCAAAGTTCGTTCCGAACGGCAGATGGTCGGCAAGTTTCGAGAAGATGCGCTGTGCGTTGCCAAGATTGGCGATCGGCTCGCTCCATTGCCTGTCCTTCGTGGTCGAAAGCGAAAACCGGCTGCGGATGGAGCGGGAAGGGGAAATGCTAACCGGTTGCCCGTCACCTGCCGGATTGTCGACCTCAAGTGGGGCGATGTCTTCTTCAAACTTGGTGTCCGGATCGGCACTGCCTGCGCCGAGATCCGCATCGGCGACGACGAACATGTCGGGCATGCGCAACTTCAACGTGATTTGACACTCGTCCGATTTTGCCAGCTTGTCGATCTGCCGACGCTCTCGCAATGTCAAGTGGGCGCGGGTTAGAAGACAGTCAGCCGTGTCCCAATATCTAACAACGCGCTCTTCCGTAGGAGAGAAGCGTCCTTCGTGTCGCGGCATGCCCCGATTGTCTTGGCCAAGCTCATCGTCGATGAGCCGCTTCATCCTATCATTCCAGAAATGCTCGACTTTTTCCAACGCCGACTCAGAGAATCGGTCCGGCTTCAGAAGCAGCTTGTATTCGCGTGCTTTCAGTTTGTGTAGCATCATCCGCCCCCGCAAGAATCTGCAAATACTGAAATTTAGGAAGTGTCAGAAGATACTTTGCTGATTGCTTTTTGGCAAGACTAAAACTTTAAAGAGTGCAAGGTGGGGTGGTGTTTTCGTACAGCAATGGTTTGGTGAATTAGAAAACGGATTTTCTTTCTTTGACTTTCTGATGAAAAATAAACGCGCCTCGATGAAAGGAAGCTTTTACCCTTCAGTTTGAACGCTGAATTCTTGTTGGTATCCCGTCTGGGCGCCCTTTCAATGGCCTCATGCCAGACTGCCGCCGTGGTCTGCCCGATCATGGCCTTGGAAAAGAGGCTCAATCATTCGGTCGATCTGCATTTCGCGAACCCACCGTTTGACGGGAACCACCATCCACCACGAGAAATCGCCTCGCTTAGCTCTTTCCGCCTCGATTGATTGCCTCAGTCCAATGCTCGAAGCCGGCAATCGAAACGGGTATAGGCAAACTCCTCAACGGGTGCGTCGTAGGCGCCTCTGTTCGGCGCATAGGAATGTGTGCCTGCATAGGTCACATCATAGACATAGTGGGGATTGGCTAGTCCGTTGACGGAGATCTGCAGGGTAGAATGGTCCGCCCATCCGCCGCCGGCCGCGCGTTCAGGCGGCAAGGCCGAAAGCCGCGATGTCAACTCGTTCAGATAAGACGTTCGTTCCAGCCGCCGATGCACGATGAGAAAGGAAAATACCTTGCCAAATCCGCCGCTCAACTCTCCGTCCGTGGGGCGCTCGGCTGCTCGGTTCAGCGATCCGCGATCATAGATCCAGTGAAGCGTGACCGAGCCTTCGGCGCTGGTGGCTCCGACCTTGAAGGCAAAGTTGGTCTTGGCGAAGAGGTTGGTATCCTGTTGCCAAGCGCTCGGCTCATCCGACACCGGATCGTCGCCTGGTTTGCCGAGGGACAGGATGGCGTCAGAATTGGGGTTGAGCGGAAATAGGAGTTCGTAGTTCCCGCCCTTGTAGTGAAGCGCTGTGCCGAGCCCGTCGACCCATCCTTTGGGGTCATTTTTAAACCGTGCCAAGGCGATCCCAATATCCTCGCCCTCGAAAAGACCGGAGGGATCGGACGTGCCGCTTGCGATAAGGCCGAGCATGGGTTCGACGGTCGTATCGATTCGTTCGGCCATGTCCACTTTGCGGCGTTCGTCGGCCGGCAGTCGATCAACGTCTTCGTTAGCAAGAAAATAGCTATCCACAAGAGCGTCGCCGATATCGAGCAACTGCAACGCCCCTGGCGGAACATTGTCGAACGTCCATGCAACGTCCACGTTGCGCAATTCGGTCGCCGCGAGCGTGGTCAGAAGCTCGTCGGTGCGCAGCCGTGCCGCAATGACCGCGCTCTTTCGATCATCAAGATATTTCCACACGGACAGGGAGAGTGTCGCGGTAACACCGCAAACCGTGATGATCGTAGAGATAGTCGCCTTTTTCTTGTTGAGATTGTCGCCGGACCAGATTCCGTAGATCGCTCCGACTCCTGTAATGATGAGGATCAAGATGTCGAGATAAAGCACGTGTCCTCCCAATCGTGAAGCGCGCAGACGATGATGCAGCCAACCTTCAAATCGAAGACACCTGGTGGGATTGGCCATCAACTGGTTTCAGAAGCTGGTAGCCTGCCAAGCGCTGCGCATAGAACGGAACTGCATTCCAATGGCTATTGTGCTGCAATCCCGAATGCATTCAACACCTCTGTCGTAACCGTGCCGGTTATCTTGAGGTTGTTGTCCTTCTGCATCTGGCTCAGCGCCGCGCGCGTGTCCTCGTCGACGACGCCAGTCAGGGCGCCAGCGTAATAGCCGTAGGCCGTCAATCCCGACTGCACCTGGATGACGATCCGCCTGAACTTGTTCGAGTTTCCGGGAAGTGTCTTCGCGGGTGCCATCTGCTGCGGAGCGGCCGGCGCAGGGGCGGGCGTCGGTGCAATCAGAGCTGCCGGTGGGGAATAGGTTGGCGCGGTGTAGCGAGGTGGCGGCGGTGGCGAGGGTTCACTGTAGGTCGTGCTCGGCAGGTAGCCGCCGCCACTGCCCGACCGGTGGCTGGAATGGGAACTGTGCGAGCTGTGGCTCGAATGGGAGCGGTGGCCGGCGAGCGAATAGAGATGCTTGATCTTCAGCCGCTCGAGAATCGAATGCGGGTCTGGTTTCTTGACGATCGGATCAAGCGGCATGGCGTCGGTCTTTACCGGCAGGAAACCTGCCGCAAGCAGCGACGGGATGAGAAATACGCGTCGTTTCATATCGGCCCCAGCCCCCTGAAACCTTTCCTGTGATCGTACCATTCGAAGAAACCTCCGCATCGCTGCCGCGCGGAGCAGTTTGTGCAGAAGGGCTCCTGCTTGTTCTTCCAGTCTGAAATCGACGCTGCCGCGAGGTGGCGGTAGCGCTCCGGGACCGAACAGAGCGGGAAATTATAGAGCTGGACAGGTACGTCTCTTGCGGTTGCGATATTGATGGCGCGCGCGAGATTGTCGAAATCCGTCGAGGTGTCCTTGAAGCTCAAATCCCAGTTCATGCGGCCGAAGCCGATGTTTTCGAGCTGCATGATGGCCCAGCGTTCGACGAAGGGGAGGGCGGTGCCGACGAAGGCGGCCAGCGCAGGTAGGTTGACGTCGTTCTGCCGCATAACGACCGTTCGAAGCTCGATGGCGGCACCTGCCTCGAACAGGATAGCGAAGGATTGGATGAGCCGGTCGAAGGCACCCTGCTTCTTGACGATGGCATCGTGGAGTTCTTCCTCAGCCGCATAAAGCGGAATGCCCCAGAGGATGCGCCCGGGGCCGAGCTCTTGAAGCGTGGCGATGTCCACTTCATCGAAATGCTGGCCGTTCGACAGGATATGGAATTTTAGGTCGGGCCGGGTCTTTGCCAGCGACAGCAGCATGCCGAAGAGCTTGCCCTTGTAAAGGAGAGGCTCGCCGCCGGAGAGGCCGATATAGGCATTCGTCGGCGCGAGCGAGGCGGCGGTCTCGAGTTCCGCAAAAAGGTCGACATGGTTCTTCTTCGGCGGCTGCGAACACATGAGGCACAGCTGGTCGCACTGCTCGGTGATCAGAAACGTGTTGTGCTGCGAATCCGCCCTGATCAGCCGCCGGGCGCTTGCCTGTCCCGGCAGGATCATGATGACGTCGTTGTCGAGCGCGACACCGTCCGACGCATGGAGAGTGAGCGAGAAGCCCTGGAAGTCGTATTCCCGCCGAGCTCCATCGGTCCCGATCAGGACAGCGTCATTCGGCCCGAGATCGTCTGCCTCGTTCCGCAGTCTGACGATGAGAGGATCCACGATCGGAAGCGGCTCGACCTTGATGCGCAGGTCGATCATGTGTGGACCTTCGTCAATACCGGATCGATCTCCTCCAGGCCCGACCATAGCGCCATCGATCTCCGCACCTTCGGGTCGTCGGAAAAAAGCAGGTCGAAAACGAGATCGAAGATCGCCGTATGCCGCTGGCAGAAGTCGGTCTGGTGGCGGGGCAGGTCGATCCGCCCATGTCTGGAGAGGTCGTCAATGAGGTCGACGCCGCAGAAGGCCTGATAGGGACAGTGCACGCAGTCAGCGTCGAAGAGATTAAGTGCCTCCATATTGAGAGCATCGACGATTGTCCGATCCAGTCGGACGTCGCCCATGCGCAGATCGATCTGACCGAGCCGGCTGATCATGCGCGCCTCGTCGGTCGGGTAGAACGAACCGTCGTGATCAATCACCAAATAACTTCTGCCGACGATGTTGGGGTTCCTGAGGTCGACATGATTGTCATGACCGCCGCGAACGACGCGCCGTAGACAGTGGGAGAAGTAGAACTCCTCCATCGTCTGTTCCGATGTCGCGTTATGGTCGATAAGCGTCATGATGAAGCGCCGGACATAGTCGCTCCAGCGACCGGCGACGTCTTTTGTCCGGAAGCGTTTTCGGGCAAAGCCCTGATGATTGACCGGGCGCAGATAGATCGACCGGAAGCCAAAGGAAGAGTAGAGGTCGATGACGTCGCAGGGATCGGGCAGGGCATCGAGGTCGAAGGTTGGCAGTGCTGATACCCGCTCGGGCCAGGCGTCCGTCGCACGCGCCAGGTTCCCGAGGAACCGCTGCGTCGTCGCAGCGCTCTCGGTCCGGTGACGTTGGTGCAGGTCGATTGTGGGATCGAGCGAGGTGCTGATGGAGGTATCTTGCGACGACAGGAAATCCCAGGCCTCCTCGCTCACCTCCTGAAGATTGGTACAGACTACGAATTGCGCCTTCTCGAAGCGCTGCCGCGCGAAGGCGCGGACCTCCTTTAGAACGTCCAGTCGAAGGAGGGGCTCGCCGCCCTGGAATTCGATCTTGATCGTTCTCGTCGAGAGCCCGTCGAGGAAGCTGAGGACGGCATTGAGCGTTGCCGCATCCCAATCATGTCCGGGGCTGTCTTCGTTGACACGGCTGACCTGGCAGTAAGCGCAGGAGAGATTGCAGCGAAGTGTGGGCACGAGAATGACGTAGTCGAGCTCGGAAGGGGCGTGCAGACGCTTGGCCCATCGGTAGGCGAAGGCACCATAGCCGAGGTCGTCGATCTTTTCGAAAGCATGCCCGTTCGTCTTGAGAAACGCCTCATCGCCGGGCGCCAGCCTGTCCTCTACGTAGCGATCGAGGAACGTTCCGTTGGAACGAAAGAATCCCCCGGCGTCGTCGCAAAAGATGAAGCCTTCCGTGCCGATCGGCCGGAACTTCAGCGGCATCACGGTCATCGCAGCAGTCTTTCTATGACTGCCCGGCGAAGCATATCGGTCTCACGATGGATCTTCTGGCGATAAAGCGTGTGCCGAAATGCGGCGATCAGATCGAGGTCGGAACTGCTCACCTCGACGCCGCTCTCCGTGGTCGTGACGGCCACCTCGGGATGCAGATAGGAGAAGCGCGCTATGGCTTCATCGAGGTAGGGCCGAAAGATCGGCGCGATGTCCAGGTTCACTTGTGTCATCCTGAGGAGCAACCAGAAGGTGATAGCATAGATCGGTTGCGGTGATTCCTGAATCTGAACGCCGAAGTTGATACAGACTTTTTTTGGACTTTGTGCCAACAGGTTAGAAAAGTTGTAGTGACCGGTGTTGCGGGAGGGTCGGGAGCATTGGCGCGTCAACCCAGCGGTGTATAGTCACCCGTCTCGGGGGACGAGTGACATGACGATCCAAGCGAAATTCTCGGCATTAGCGATGGTGTGCATGTTTTGCGCGATCTCGACAGGACAGGTCCACGGAGAAATCAGACCGGTTCGCGACGTCCAGAAGGCGCTTGCCGATCAGGGTTTCGACGCCGGCACGCCAGACGGGATCTGGGGATCGAAATCGGTCGCCGCGCTCAAGGGGTTTCAGCGGGCCCATGGGCTCACGCCTTCCGGCGTCGTGACCCAGGATTCGCTGAAGGCGCTATTTCCGAGTTCGATTGCCGATGCGCAGCCTGCCGCGCTGCCGGTGGATGTGGTTGCGGCACCCATCGTGCCTTCGGTCGATCCAAAGCCTGAGGTCCTTTCTTCCGAGCCGGTGAGCTTTTCGCCGCAAGTGTCGCCGCCGGCTCCCGCCATCCCCGTCGCAAACCGAAACGGTAGCGAGAGCGGAGACAGTTCCGGTTACCTCGTCGTCGTATTCCTCATGATAGTGGCCTTCCTTTTCTTCCGGAGAAAATCAAGAAAAAGCAGCGTGCAGCCGGTTCGATCCAAGGTTGGAGACAAATCGGGCCGGTAGTTGATGGCTGCCGCGCTACGCGTTGAAAATTCGAAGACGAATAGCTGCGGAATTCATCGTGTTGTAGGCCTTCCCCTTGGTCCCCTGAAGCAATTTCCGCTCTGAAGGGAGAGGAATGGTTTCGCGGAGGGATACCTTGGTGTTGTAATGTCTGTTGGCAACGTCGGTCACGCCAGCGGAATTCAAGCCATACCGAAATGGAGGATCCGGACGCCCGTCGCTGGCTGCTTTGCGCCCTCCTTTCGGTCGTTCAGGCTACCCATAGTATTTCCCAAAAGCGGACCCTCTTGTGCTACTGGGAAGCCGCCTGGATTACCGATCTCAAAAGCATCCTTGAGAGAAAACCAAAAATCGAATTTCAGGTGGCTCCCGCCCTCTGAGCCCTACAATCGGGAATTTCCGACCCGGGGTGATTCGATAACAGGGAGCTGGTCACTTGCACAGTCCCCTGCAGAGGGATGGCTAATGCGGAACGAGGTGCTTCCAACGAGTTCTGCGCCTAGTCGATGGGTGTAAGTCGCCGGAGCCATTCGCTTGCGTCAGTGTCGATGCACGCCGGTGAGTGTGTGTCTTCGTCCCCCGTAAACGGATCGCCGCGTAACAGTGGTGTCAATCCGGGTGTGGCCAATAGCGCGGTAAGCGCGATATGCCGGACTTTGTCGGTGTCGGACGCGTCTTCGGGAAGCCCGGGCGGGACAATCGCTTCTCCCTTCTTCGACGCCTTGATGAGATCGAGAAGCTGTGCAGACCGGTCGGGATCGGTCACGAGCATTTTCCAGATCTGCGGATATTCCGACATCATCACGACCCAGATCACCAGTTGCTTCCACTTGTCAGACCCCTGCTTGACCCCTTGCGTCGACTGGGCGCTCGCCTGATAGGCGCTCACCATATTGATGATCCGCTTGATCCGGCGCGGATTGGCCGGCAGAAAATGCTTCAACGGCTTGAGCCCGTGTTGCCGGACGACTGTCTCGGTCGAACGTGCAGTGGCGGCCCTCAGCATGCGCTCGCGATTGAGGATGCGCGTCGCCGCCTTCTCAAACACGTCGCGATGCTCAGATGCCGTCTGGGCACTGACCTCGCGTATAAGGCTTTCCGTCTTTTGCGCCGCAGCTTCCTGGTCCTCCGCGCGGTCGGTCTCGGCGAGGTCGGCACGCGCCCGGGCCTCGACCTTCTGCAGCGCTTCGACGGTTTCCTTCAAGTCTTCCGGAACCGCGTCCTCACCCGTTGCCAAAATGGCGGTTAGGTAGGCCTCTCTGGCGTCCTGATCGGATTCCGGCAGCAGGAAGGAAAGCTGGATCGCCTTTTCGGCGAAGCGTCCCCCGAAAGTTATCTGTGCGTCGGTGTGGACATCGGCCATCTCCTTGTGGACCTTCGCGAAGGCGGTTTCGATCCAGTCCTTGTCCCCAAGCAGCACGAACACCACCCTAGGCGAGCGGAAGATGGTCAGCAGGCCACGCACCAGTTCGACCACATATTTCGGCGAGCAGCGGTCGAGGTCATCGACAATCACCAGAACAGGTTCGTCGAGCTGGCTGACGAACCAGGAAAAATGCCGCCGAAATTTCTGGATCGGATCTGCCTCGCCGAGTGATGAGGCATTGGCAGACTTGCCGGCACTGTCGATGATGGTCGTCAAGCCCGAGCGGAACGCATTGACGAGCGCGAGGCCGGCGCCGCCGGTGACCCGCGATACCGGCCAGGCTGAACATGCCCTTAAGCATCGGCGAGAAGTCGGTCGCCTGGGTGCCTTCCTTTGGAGGCTTCATCAAAGTGATGAACCAGTCCGAATAGGTCACCCAGTACAGCAGCAAGCCGCCGGCCAGAAGCAGCAGCAGCGTGTTGCGCATCTCCGGGGTCCCCACTCTCCAGATCACTTCGGTGATCTGGAACCGGTACCAGGAGAACACCCGCCGGAGAATTCTACCCCGCCAAATGCCGCCAAACCGGCCCGGTTCGAACAGGATCGCGCGCAGGCATTGACGGCGGATCGTCTCGTAGAAATTCCACCAGGGCGGGCTGACATGCTCGTTTTGCCAGGCGTTGAAATCCACCACGAACCAACGCCGCTCCGAAAACTCCCGGTTCCAGTAGCTCGGGTCGTTGAGCGGCAATTCGCCCAGCAGCGTGCCCTTGAGCTTTTTCTTCTCGCCCATATCGTAGCCATGAGCGGCCGGGTTCAGGATGCGCGCGACAAAGTTCGCGAAGGTGGTCTTGCCGCCACCCCAGGGCGCGTCGAGATGAAGGATGAAGGCCGCCTCGTCCGGCTCCCGCGTTTGCCGATTGAGCCGCTCGAAATGCAGCCAGTCGAGCAGTCTCCGGCCCCAGCCTCGCGGTTCCTTCGCTATCGTCTGTACGGTCCAGATCTTGTTGATGTTGTACGCCAGCGCGAAGGCGAGCGGGACCCGGTTTAGGAAATCCCTGTCCGTCTCCGGCCGGTCGGAAACATAGTCGGTGTCGTGGGTTTCGACAAAGCGGGGCTGCCGCGGAACATCCTCGATAAGCCCGTGCATACCCCGGGAACGCAGGAAGGCGTCGAGGCGCTCCGTCTCTTCCGGCCTCAGGACCAGCACCGCCCCGCGCCAGTTGCGCCGGGTAATGCCCGCCTCGCGGATCACCTCGTCGCGGGGCAATGGAGTGTCGTCATTGAAAGCGGTGACTTGCGTCGGAAATCGGAGAATTCCGTCCTGGTCTTCCGTGTCTATCGAAATCACTCGGCCGACGCCGACCAGTCCGCCACGGTCCTTGTGGTTGTCCGGATCGATCGCCCGCCAGTATACGACAGGGTCGCCCGCCCGCATCGCCTTGGGCAGGGCCTTGCCGGATTTCCAGGCCAGAATGGACCCGGACGTTGCCTCCCTTGTCCACCGCGCCACGCGGTCGTCGGGCGCGTATTGCAGTATCCAGGCGCGGGGATCGTCGTCGGGAAGTTTAAAGGTCTCCTCCGGGCCTCGCCCGATGGCCGTGGAGGTCTCCATCGCGGGCGTTGCAGACTGCGCGGAAGAACCGCTTTCGCCGCCCTCTAATTCTTTACTGTTGAATGTGTTCTTTATCGATACCATGTAACACCCCCCCCATAATGCCCGTTATGCTGTGAATTTCGGTTTATCAGGCACTTAGCTTACTGAGTTGAGGCGCCGCCGGTTTAGATCCCTTCAAGAGCTTGGAGTGGGTAGAGCGCTTCCAGGCCGAACGAACCTCCAGTCGGCGTCGAGAGCTTTGGCTGCTTTGCGCCGTCATCTCTGCCGTTCATCGGCCAAGCTGCCGATCCTGAAAGCCGCCGTCCATTCAGCATCGTAGAAAGCTGCGATGAAAGTGCCCGGAAACGCCAACGATAGGCGGTCCAATCTTCGGTCTCAGAGCACCCCGTCGTCTCGGACGTCAGGTCGCCTTCGCCGGATCGTGCAATTCACAAAACAACTCTTCGAATGCGCGGTCGGCGCCCCATGCTTGAGCCGAGGCAAACGCTAGCATGCGGTTTTGATCAGGCGATAATCCGCCTCTTTCGGGCTTATAGCCAAGGTCGTGGTTTGCCTCCGACCACGCGTGCTGGAACAACGTCTTAACCTGGAGCTCGAAGAAGTTCGGGACGTGCTCAGTAGGCCAATCCGGCATCATCAGTTCCGCCGGAAAGAGGCACACCGAGTGCCAACCAAAATACCCGAACTCCCATTCCGATGCCGGAACGAGATCCCTTGACTCAACCGGCCGTAAGTAACGCATTAGCACTTCACGGATGCTCTCGACGTCGGACTTGTAGAATACGGTGACACGGGCGCCGATTTGGTCTTGGATTTGGGCGAGCGGATGCTCATACTTCGGAACACCCCGATCCGTCATTTTCCCAGCCTTGGCGACAAAACGGTCGATGCTTTTGGGCCGCGAGCTGATCCGGTCGACCCGCTCGCGGCCACCTAGGTGTTTAGTCCCGGCATTTGATGGATAGGATCGATGATGAATCGATCTGGCTCGGAAGTCCACCTTTTGCAGATGAACTCGTAGGGGGTGAGGCCCTTTAGTGTCTTGAGCCTGCGCCCAAAATTGTAGGCGTCGATGAAGTCGGCGAGATGCTTTTTCAGTTGTGCGTGATCGTCGTAGTGGAAGCGCTTGACAGTCGCTTCCTTGATCGTCCGGTTCATCCGCTCGACCTGCCCATTGGTCCATGGGTGCTTAACCTTTGTCAGGCGATGCTCGATCTCGTATTCCTCACAGACTCGGTCGAAGATGTGCTGGAAGGCATTTTGGTCACAGGCCCGGTTGGTGAACTGGATGCCATTATCGGTCAGGATAGTATGGATGGTGTAGGGCACCGCCGCGATCAGGTTGCGCAGGAACTGGGCGGCATTCATCTTGCCAGCTTTGGCATAGAGCTCAGCGAAGGCGAACTTGGACGTGCGATCAATCGCCACGAAGAGATAGAGCTTGCCCTCAGCCGTCTGCACCTCGGCAATATCGACGTGGAAGTAGCCGATCGGGTAGCTTTTGAACTTTTTCTTCGGTTCTTTGTCGCCTTTCACTTCCGGCAGGCGTGAAATGCCGTGGCGCTGCAGACACCTGTGCAGGGACGAACGTGTCAGATGCGGGATCGTCGGTTGAAGGGCATAGAGGCAGTCATCAAGAGGCAGCAATGTATGCCTGCGAAAGGCGACGATGACGGCTTCTTCTTCAAGGGAGAGGATTGTCGAATGCGGGTCCTTCGGGCCTGTCGGAAGATCGGCCAATGATGTCCGTCTCTTCCATTTGGCTATTGTCTTCTGATTGACCCCATACCGCTTTGAAAGCGCTCTCAGGCTCTCTTCACTATTTTGTATTGCTCGACGGATTGCCTCTGTCGTTGTGGCGCTCCCGTGTAGAACCTGGCCCATAGTGCCTCCCTCCATTCTAAGGAAAATAATGCACCATCAAATGCCGGGACTAAACACCTAGGTGCTCCGTCAACAGTTCGGCAAGTGAAGCGGAAAGCGGCACCAACACCGCGTTGTAGCGTGCCCGATATTCCTCCTCTACCGTCATCGCGGCACCTTCTCAAGCTTCTCGCTGATAACTCTTCCTGTCGCTTCATACGTGACCTGCCCC